>NZ_BFAX01000004.1 GCF_004310395.1 Methanofervidicoccus abyssi
CTCTGGAGTGAGGATTTCTCTGGGACCAGTTTCACAATCTGTGGAGATGATTGGAAGATTTAGGGTTAAAGCCTCAATTAACGTGTTAGGTAAGCCCTCCCACAGGGATGAGTGAACATAACACTGTGAGTTTTTTAAGAATTTAAAGGGATTCTTATGAACTCCTAAAAGAAAGATATTATTTTCCAATTTAAGTTTTCTTATTAGATCTTCCAATTCTTTTCTTAATTCTCCTTTTCCGAGGATTACTAATTTAGCACTTGGATGTTTTTCAACAACTTTTTTAAATGCCCTAATTAAAAACCACTGTCCTTTTGGTTCCATTAGCCTCCCTATGTTTATAAATACAAAGGAATCCTTGAATATTTCCCTGTATTCATCTTCTATCGGCTCTTCTGATAGTTTTAGGTAGTTTTGGATATTGTGAGGGTTGTATATAACCTCTATTTTTTCTCTTGGGATATTATATTGGTTGGACAGTATATCTCTTAGTTTTTTGGATACTACTATAACTTTATCCGCCTTTGGATATAGAAGTTTTATTAGTGTGTTGTGGATCCTTCCATAAATTGTTTCATTGGGATACGCCATTAAAGGGTTATTACGTATTGATACCACCACTTTCCTATTTATTAATACTTTCCCTACAATGATGCTTATAAAATTAGGTGATTCAAGAAAAGAAATAAGTACATCTGGCTTATTTTTTATCGTTTCTATAAAATATTTTGTCAGTGAGACTGGTAAATATAATGCCTTAATAAACACTGGAGTGTTGATGGTAAAATTTGATAGAGTTTTGTACTGTATTTCTTTGTTAATAGTATAGTGTCTGTCTTTTCTTAATGTATATAATTTTATTTTATATCCTTTTTTTGATAATTCATTTAATAAAGTTGTTGCCACTCTTTCTGCTCCCCCCCAAATCAGAGAATTTATTAAAAATTGAATTTTCATTTCTATCACCTTGGATATTTTAAAAAATTAAAAGGATTAAATAAGTGCTCAATTACTTCCACTACTCTACTTTCTCTTCAAGACATCCTTCAATAATAATAAATAAAATCTATTACCATAAGCAACAATTACCGCGCATGTTTTCATAATCTCATACATAAAAAGATTATTAATTTGATACTTTATAGTAAATCATTATTATTTTGTAATATATAAAATCATATCCATTCAGGATTTCCAATAAAAAACCAATATTAAAAATATAGAGTGGGGTTTATAATTTAGGATTATAGTTTTTTACCTAATTCCAACAAAACTTTTTTAAATCCCACCGTTTATCATTTTCTGTCTTTTATTTTTACTAACTCTTTAATTAAACCTTTCGGCGCAACTGTCAAAAAAATATACATCGATAGATGAAATAAAAATGTTTTCCAAAAATAAACATTATAATAAAAATACTTTTTATATTTCCAAAGGACTGAAATAGAATACTTAGAATAATTTCTTTGTTTATTTATTCTTTTTTCAATATTTTCTCTTACCAATCTACGTTTTAATAAAAATTTTTCGATTATATCAAAGTTATGATTATTTAAAATACATCTAACCCAAAGATCATAGTCTTCAGAACTAGATAAATTTTCATTATATTTTAATCTCTTTAAAATTCTTGTCTTTATCATCATACTAGGATGTACAAGCAGATGTTCTCTAAAAAAATAATTTTTTATATTTTTTATTTTGTACCTTTCAGGTTTAAAACTACCTATAATATTATCCCTTTCATCGATCCAATAGGCCCAGGTAAATAGAAGATCTATATCTTCATTTTCTTCTAAATAGTTAAACTGTTTTTCCAATCTCTGAGGTAATGCGATATCATCTGCATCCATAATAGCAACATATTTTCCTTTAGCAATATCAATAGCCCTATTTCTACTAGCGCCCCTACCTAAATTCTTTTTATTCTTTAGAAATACTATCCTTTTGTCCTTTTCAGAATATTCTTTAATTATTTTTTCATTCCTTTCATTGTTTGGATCATCTAAAACAATGATAAACTCAAAATCTTCAAATGTCTGGTTTAAAATCGACTCTATTGACTTTCTTAAATATTCCTCAGGCTCTCTGTATGTTGCCATGATTACTGAGATTTTAGGGTTTCCCATCGATATATTCCTTCCCATTTTTTATTCTATTTAAAATATCATTTCCAAGATATTTTAATCCATAACGGTACAAGAATACTTCGGGAAGTATTACGCTGTATTTTGTATTAGTTATATAAGTTGGACATTTAAATACTAAACCATCTATATAAAATACAGCCATGTTTTTTATTTTATCCAATTCATTTTTATCAGGTTTTTAAAATTTTGAAATAATACAACGGAGACAGTAATCTATTTTTTATATATTCTTTTACATATTCCTTCGAAAAATGTTATCTTCATATATTTCTAATTATAATATTATTTTTAATATATCCATTTATACGTTTAAAACTATTTAATTTATCCATCTTTCCCACCATTTTATAAATAAAAACAATCTAATTAAATAAGTTTTATACATTTTTATATCTTTACATTTTAAAACTTTTCTATATAAAACTTATAGAGATTTTCATCAATCTCTTTCAAGATCCCAACTTTCTCGGATATCTCATTTAGATACCTCTCCTTCAATATCCAATCTTCAAGGGGTGGGGTAAATCCCTGCTTTCCTCTATTAACAATTTTCTCAGGTAAGATATCTTTAATTATCTCCCTCATCAATTTTTTAGTTTTAAATAAATCAACCTTCCACTCCGTAGGAATTCTCTGACTGAACTCTGCAAATCTATAATCTAAAAAGGGACTCCTTACCTCCAAAGCATGTGCCATAGATGCCCTATCAACTTTAACTAAATATTTATCTGCCAATGTATTATGGAGTAAATCAAAGATTCTCAGTGCTTCCCCAAATTTGCCACAACCTTTTTTTAAACAATACCTCAACTTTTCAATTGTCCATCTCTTATAGATCTCTGGTCTCATAGCACAATCTTCTAAAGATCTTGAATAAAAATATTCTGGTTTCTCTAAAGACAGTTTAAAGGCCTTTTTTAGTAAATATAGAGTAGCAAGACCACCTATATTCATCTTTACCGGTATTTTTGGCCCTATAATTCGTAATATCCTTGGCAGTTTTCTTATAAAATCCATCCTGTATCCAATTACATGAGTTTTATAACCTCCAAAAATCTCATCCCCTCCATCTCCACTCAAAACAACCGTAACATACTCCCTAGCCAACTCACTAACTTTATATGTAGGAAAACCACTGTAATCCCCAAAGGGTTCATCGTAGATCCAGCAGTATTTATCAATCAACTCTAAAAAATCCTTCTCTTTGAAGTAGTAATGATGATGGTTAGTTTTAAAAGCTTTTACAACTTCTTCTATATACGGGGTTTCATCATATTTCCCTTCAAAACCTATGGAAAAGGTATGTAATTTATGTAGATCTGTAAATTCTTTCATGACCCCTACAATAGTAGAACTATCTAGGCCTCCACTTAAAAAGGCTCCAACTGGCACATCACTTCTCATCCTTATCCTCACGGCATCCTTCAACAGTCTTTTTTCCTTCTTTAATTAACTTATCTTTATCATAGATAGGATTATACTCAGGTAATTCCCAATAATAGTATTTTTCAATCTTAAAATTATCTAAATGTAAAATTAGATTCTGTCTTGGCTCTAATTTATAGGTGTCTTTATATATAGAATAGGGAGAAGGTATGAATCCCAAAGCAAAATAGAGTTGAACTGATTCTTTATTTATATTTTCCCTTTTATTTATCTCCTTTACAGCGATTATACCCTTTAACTCAGAGGAAAATATAAACTCTTTTCCATTCCAGTAGTAATAGAGAGGTTTAACTCCCAGTCTATCTCTTGAGAAAAAATAATATTTTTACTTCTGTCATAGATTGCGAAGGCCCACATTCCATTAAATTCCTTAACACATTCTGTACCTAAGATATTGTAAAGTTTTAGAATAGTTTCAGTATCTGTCCCACTTTCAGTTTTCAAGTTATACTTTTCCTTTAACTCCAAGTAATTGTATATTTCTCCGTTGAAAACAATTATTAAATCAGCATTATTAAGTTCTTCGTCTTTGTAGATAATTCTATCATTTTCAACATTGTAGCCCATAGGTTGATGTCCTTTCTCACTTAGATCCAAGATGGATAACCTAACATGACCTAAGCCTATAGAACCACTGTGATTATCGATGTAGATTCCTCTGTCATCAGGACCTCTATGTTTTATCGCTCTATTCATTTTTTCTATTTCTTCTTTACTTACATTTCTCCTAATCTTACAATGCCGTTGATACCACACATACCTATCTCCTTCTCATGTCTTTTTACGACAATTGATTTTTTTTTCTTTTTATTATAATTCTTTATTATTCTAATATTTAAGGAATTAGACAGAAGTAGAAAGGTTTAAATAAATTTCTTTAGGATCCTTTTTAGTAGTGTTAGATCTACTCCCAAGTTTTTCTCCACTGTCAACAAGAGATCAATATCTTCATTATCAATACTCTTACTGAATAGAAGAAGTAAAAAATAAACTCCTACAAACACTATTGAAACCAGTACTGCATACCATATATTATCTACATTCAAGTTTAATGACTTTAAAATCCCCAGTAATATGAAACTAATCACTAAAGATTTGACATAGTTCCAGCTAAAAGGATGGATTTTAGAATTTTTATACAACCAAAACGACATAAGGATATTTAAAACAAAATAAGACATTGTTGTAGCGATAGCAGCACCTTCAAGGCCATACACTGGAATTAACACAAAATTCAGAATTATATTAAGAAGAGCTGCAAAAGAAGTACCAGCCAAATTTAATCTTGACTTACCAATTATAATTAAATTTGACCCATTTAACCCAGTAGAAGCATGAAACATGAAACCAAGTGCCAAAATCTCAAGAACTCTACTTGCTTCTAAATACCTCCCTCCAAAGAAGAACGCTATAACAATCTTAGAAAAAAGAAATATTAATGTAAAAAGAGGTAAAGTCAGTGAAAATATCCATTTAGTTAAAATCTGGTAAATTCTACCCATCTCATTAAGCTTTCCTTGAATATAGAAACTTGAAACTAAGGGAACATAAAGGAAAGATATTGAGTTTAAAAATATTGTGAGTAGTCTAGCTATTGATGATGCTGAATTGTAGAGACCGACAACTTCAGAGTTTTTATAATAACCTAACATTAAGGTGTCTGTCCACCCCATAACAAAACTAAGAATTCCGGCAAAAAATAATGGAATCGAAAAAACTACCAATTTCTTCCCAAGTGTCAGATCAAGAGAAAGTTCAAAACATAGAATTTTCATCTTTAACATATTAATTATTAAAATCAAAAATGTAAAGATCTGAGAAATTGTATATGCAAAAAATATGAAGCTAAAGTTGAGGTTTAAAAATATTACAGAAATTACTAGTAGTAGATAAATAATGGGATAAATAATATTCTGAAAGTAAATCTTTTCTCTGACTCTACCAAAACCTTGAGAAATTGAAATTAAAACATTAGTTAGAGCAGAAAATGGTAAGGTGAAAACAATTATAGGTAATACTTGAGATAATTTTCCATCTTTGAAAATCTGGACAATATTTTCCGTTTCAAGGATTAAAAACACCATCAATAAGATGCTACTTAGTACGACAATTATTAATGCTGTTGAGATTAGTTTATTGATTTTTGAAGGATCTTTTTCCCTATAGAATACGATCTCTCTTGGTAGTGAATTTGGAAATCCGAGTGTAGCAACAGTAATTGCAATACTCAAAATAGTCAAAGCTAGATTATACACACCATATTCATCAATAGAAAAATTTCTTGCAATCAAAATTCTACTTAAAAATCCAAAAAACATTGAAATAACAACCCCAGCAAATACTATCCCCGTACCTCTCATGATTTTCTGTAAAGTATGACTTATTTCACTCATTTAGAGATCACCATAATAATACAATTATTCTTGTAATGCTTTATTAATTTTATATAAATTTTGAATATAATTAAATATTTCCAGTCCATAGAAAGTTCTACATCTTCTAAACAGAAAGTGAATATAGAATATTGTATATCAAAATATTAAAGTTAGTTAAAATTCCTAACTGGAGAGTGGTTCAAAAGAACTTCAATACAAAAAATAATCTCAAATAATTCGCTGAAGAAGTGTTAAAAATCCAATAATCAAAATTGTTGTATTAATAATATTTTTTAATTTATCTTTATTCGTCTTCATACTTACGTAGGTCCCTAAATATACAAATATATACCGGGTAAAGTCCCAACAATCAAAAATAGGGCCAAAAGGTAATCCACACCCTTCAAAAATACATAATTTAATACGCTGAAAAATGACAAAGCTAGACCTAAATCATTGTAACACCAACGACTTCCTTAGGACTGAGTTTGGCCAAGTTCATTAATGCAAAATTTACTATAACTCCAGCACCAACTGAAGTGAAGTGGACAGTTAAGCCGATAATGAATCCTAGGAGATAAATATACCATTTTCTAGGCTTTATAGGAACAATAAATTTGCTCCTTAATCAGACTAAGTGATGAACTAAAGATAAGGGTTAATGGAGATTTCATATTTCCCATTAATCTGTCTAACTCTTTTTTCAGAGAAAAGTGGATATGTGATTTTGTTATAGGGGGAAGATCCTTGTCCATATAGGAGTTATGTTTTGTACTCGAGGATTTTTGACAAGAGATTATATAAATCTTATGGTATTGACTAAGGTTAAATAATAAAATTTTTTGTAAGATACTATTTATAACAGAGAAAAAAGAAAGAAATCCAACAACAATAGATAAAACTCTTATATATCAGTATAACGTATATTTTTCGAAAATAATATAAAGGTAGATAGGACAAGAAATCCCTACAAGACGTGTTTATTGCTTAAATGTCCATTTTCTTATCGTTCTACAACTTCAAAATCCACCTCTTATTATCCAAAAACCAACTGCAGAATCTCTTAAGCCCTTCTTCAATGGATACCTTTGGGTTATATCCTAACAACTCCCTACTTTTATTTATATCAGCATAAGTTACTGGCATGTCTCCTTCCTGCATAGGTAAAAAGTTCTTCTTAGCAGTCCTACCAAGATACCTCTCCAACAACTCTATAAAGTACATCAACTTTACAGGTTTTGAGTTTCCAAGGTTGAATATTTCACAACTGAAATTCCTCTCAATAGAAGATATCACTCCATCTACAACATCGGATATATATGTAAAATCTCTCTCCATATTTCCATAATTATAAACATCTATAGGCTCTTCCAGGAGAATATTCCTTGCAAATTTAAAGTATGCCATGTCGGGCCTCCCCCATTCTCCATAAACTGTGAAAAATCTCAACCCTACCATCTCTATACCGTAAAGGTGGTGATAAGTATAAGCCATAAGTTCGTTGGATTTCTTTGTTGCAGCGTAAAGAGATATGGGATTATCTGTACTATCATCTTCACTGAAGGGGATCTTTTTATTGCCCCCATAAACTGAAGAAGAGGAAGCATAAACTACCTTATCTATATCGAATCTTCTGGCAAATTCAAAGATGTTCATAGTACCTAAGATGTTGGATCTCTCGTAAGCCCAAGGGTCTTTTAAGGAGTGTCTAACCCCAGTCTGAGCCCCTAAATGGACTATTAGATCGATATCCTTATCTTTTAAATTTTTAACTAACTTTGAATAATCTGAAAAATCTAACTTTAAAAAGGTATAATTTTCGTACTCTTTTAAAATATTATTTCTCTTCTCTTTTAACATAGGATTGTAGTAGTTGTTATTCATGTTGTCAATACCTAAAATCTCAACATCGTTATAACTCTCCAGCATTCTCTTACAGAGGTGGAATCCTATAAACCCTGCACTTCCAGTGACTAATATTCTGTTATACATCTTCTCAACTTTCTGATTTTATAAAAAGTATGTTATTATATATTAAAAATATATTAAATAAATATTTTTTAATTATTGTCCTACTAAATTATAAAAATATTAATTACCTTCATACAGGAAATATGTTTCCGCATTACTAACTTCGATAAAATAATTAAGGAATATTATGATAAAGAATTAAAAAATGATGAAAAAGTATAAATTTTAGCCGTTATCTCTTTGGACGATCATATCAATAGAGAAGTAGGGTGGATGTCTGTTAAAACATTTCTTCTATGATTATTAATTTAGTTTATTCTAACTTACTTACTTAGAATTCTTTTTTCCAAGATTTTTTCCAAGATAGTATAACACTCCTATTATTACCAGTATCCCTATAACCGCATACAGTGGGAAAGGCATTTTGTTATCATTCTCAACTTTAACCCTTATACTACGCTGTGTAATATAGACATTGTCGTCTCCTTCATCCCTATCTCCAACTGCCCTTATCTCAATCGTAATAAAATATTCCTTAGGTAATGCATTTTTATCTACACTGACAACGATAGCACCAGTTCCATTCTCCCCCGGATTTAAGGTGCCGATTGTATCACTTTTCCTGGGATAGTCAAAGGGCTGGGCACTGTTTCTAATGGCAGTTATCCTTACACTTTCCGCCTTTTCATTTCCTACATTCTTCACAGTTATTAAAAGTGTGTTGTCCTTTCCTGCCTTTATAGTGTATTCCTTTGGAATAATTTCAAGTATAGGTTTTGATTTAACGTATATATCAATAGTTTTCGTTGTATTATGTCTCCTGTTGAATATATCTAAGTACTCTATATAGATAGGTATCTTGTAATGTTTAGAAGGGGCGTATTTATCAACATCTACGGTAAAGGAAACAGTTTTGCTCTCCCCTCCTCTCAATGTTCCAATATCTTTATAGTTTGCATTACTCCAACTGTCCTTAAATGGATAGGAGGTTTTTAGATGCAGTTTTACATCTTTTGCCTCTCCATGGCCGTTGTTGGTCACTGTAACATCTATTCTTACATATGTATCTCCAGGCTTGATATCCCTTGGAGTAGTAATTACATTTGAGATCCCCAATAGAATATCTCCATGAACAGTTAGTCCCATGTTTATTTCTTCACTCTTTTCAGTACCATCTTCTCCTATCCAGCATAGAGTTGCAGGGATAAGGTATGCTCCTTCGGGTGTATTTTCATCGGTGTGTAATTTTAGGTTTATAAGTTTTATCTCTTGAGGCTTAACAGTACCTATGTAGAACTTCGTACCACCAACAGGTGAAATGTACTGATTGCTTCCAATGGATAGAGTGCACTCCTTAGCCTTTCCGGTACCTTTGTTGTATATTAAAATTGGAATTGTTACTGTCCTTCCCGGAATAAGTGATAGAGAGTTATTTTCTAACACTATTTCAAAGTTTGGAGTACCATAAACTGGGAGGTAGTATACCTTTGTCCAATTATGGTGAGTTACTACCCCTTCCTCTTTTTCAACCTTGTCGTAAGACACTGTTATATCCAATCTGTAGTTTCCTGACACTGCACTTTCATTTACGTGGAGTTTAAAATGTACTACATCACTCTCTCCAGGGTTTAGGTGATGTATAGTTGCTACTCCCTTTATAGGGTTAACTTGCTTCAATTCAAAGGGGTAGTGAGGTTTAATAGATATTTCTATATTTTTTAAATCTTCGTCGTAGTTATCGTTAGTTACCTTAATCCAGAGATCTACATCATCTCCAGGGTGTATAACCTCGGGAGAATATTGAAGCTCTCCTAAACTTAAAGCCTTTACACTTGTAACTACCATTATCAATATCAACAGTGTCCCAAAACATCTCTTAGCAGATATCACAGTATCACCTATAATTTCTTTCTTTTAAAAATTGGTATTATATACTTCTCTTCGATAACAAGGAGTGCTGGAAGTAGAGTGATTACACAGATCATACAAAAGGCTATACCTAATGCACACACTTTACCTAAGTTCGCCATCATAGGAAGAGGAGCGATTACAAGAGCTAAGAAACCTACAACTGTCGTCGCTGTAGTGGCCATCACTGCCATTCCCGTGCTAACAACTGCAGTCTCTATGGATTCTACCACATCTCTTCCCTTCTTACGCTCTTCTTCATACCTGTGCATAAGATGTATACCGTAATCAATACCCATACCTAAGAGCAGGGAACCGATACCTGCAGTTGCCATGTCTACAGGAATTCCCAGTATTCCCATAGCTCCTCCTGTCCATATCACTGCTATCACTATAGGTATCAGAGGCATGACTGTGGATAGTGGTTTCCTAAAGTATAAGAAAAGTACAGTAAGTATTCCTATTCCACCGATTAATGTTGTGAATACTTGGCTCTTCTTCATCAAGTCATCCAAAAGTTTTCTCATAGGAGGAGTACCTGTGCATACCACCTCAACACCTGAAGGTACAGGCGAATCTTCAATTCGCTGATGGATGTCATTCATTACCTCCATAAGTTTTTTCTGATCTCCTCCAGCGTCAGTATAGGCGTTTACTATAACCATAGAGTAGTCGTGGTTGAAAATTTTATTTCTAACGTTCTCTGGTAGGGAGTTGTAAATCTCCTTTACAGTCTCTATGTCGTTGGGAACAGTGCCGTTATTCTCCTTAATTATAACATCCACAGGAGAACTTACGTCTGTAATTCCATCTATTCCTTTCAGATCGTCCTCTAAAAATTTTATGTATCTTAAAACTCTAGGATCTCTTATGTCATTCACCTTATCTGGACTATCCGAAGGTTTTAACTTTATACAGATTATTATAATGTCTGTACCTCCAAAGTTGTCCCTTACCTCGTAGAGTGTCTTTATAATAGGATTATTCTGTGGAAGCATCTTCTCAAAGGCTGTTTGGAACTTAACATTAGTTGCCTCTATCCCTGCAAGGACGGTGATTATTAAGATGATCATTACCATAAGGAAAGGCTTTTTTTCTGAAAAGATAGCAATTTTTCTCAATATATTTTCGATCATACCTCTTCACCGAAATCTTTATCTATCTTCTCAAGCACCTCTAACACTCTTCTTGATACCTCTCTCATACGTTCAATATGTTTTAATTTTTTAGAAATACTGTCATTTTCGTCGATGTTGTACTTCTTTTTCAACTTCTCCAACTTATCACAGGCATTGGAAATAGTTTTATACTTCCTTTTAACTATATCCTTGTAGGAGGAGAAATTTCCTGCACATTTGTAGTAATTTTTTCTATCGCCCTTTATCCAGATCTTTTTAACTAAGCCTATTTCCTCGAGTTTGATTAGATTCATATTTACATTTCCTTTACTCATTCCTAGTTCCTTGGTTATATCATCTATACATAGGGGTTTATCGGCTAAGTAGAGTATTGCGTAGATCTTTCCAAGGGATCTACTATGCCCATGTATCTCAGCAATGTCGGAGAATAACTCGATTATTGTTTTTTTGATCTCTTCCATACTCTCCCAGATAATACATTGTTCAAATAATATTAAACATTCAAAATTTTTTGAACATTTTGAACATTATAGAAAGTGATATATAAAAATTTCTATCAGTATGCCCAATACCTTTAGAAAAAAATGTAATAGGTAATTATTAATACTACAATGAAATAAGGGATTGAATACTTATGGAACTTTAACCATATTTCTTTATTCTTCGACATTCTTAATGCAATAATATTGGCTAAAGAGGACACAACTGAACCATTTCCTCCAACATTTACTCCATAAGTTATTGCAAGATAGTTGTTACTAAATTTTAAAACCAATACTGTAGAAGGCACATTACTAATTAACTGGGAAATTAATGCGGATAACAGGAATATATCACCTGAAGAGTGTAGATTTAACCTTTTTATAAATTCTGATACTACCGGGATTGTTGCAATAAGCTGGAAATCAATAAAAATAGTAATAAATATAATCAATAATAACCAGTCTACCTTTAGTAGAACCTCTCTGTAAAATAAGATATAAAATATAAAAATAGCTGACAACACCCAACAAACTAACCCAACCTCAAGAGAAATCAAGTACACAACTAACATTAGTAGTGATGAAATAAACAAACCTTTTTTATTAGGTATATTTCCTTTACTTTTTTCTGAAAATTTTATTTTCCTATCAGGAAAAACAATCCACACAAATATTAAAAGAATTATAAAAAGAAGAATTACCAATGTAAATGTTTTTGCAATGAACTCTATAAAAGATATACCCCATTTCTGCCATAAAATGAGATTTTGAGGATTGCCAATTGGTGTTAAGGTGGAACCTACATTGGCAGAAATAGCTTCAAATACTATCAATTTAGAGAGATCTTTTTTTAGTAAATTTTGCATACTTAATGTCAGTGGAATAACTATAAAGAGAGTCACATCATTTGTAAGAAATGTGGATAAAAATGCTGAAAGTACAATTAAAAATATTGATAAACTCCTCTCACATTTTATTCTATTTAGCATATTTATTGAAAAAATATAAAAATATCCGCTTTCCTTTAACCCTGTTGTAATTATAAGTAACCCAGTAAATGCAATTATTGTTCTCCAATCAACATATTGGGGGTAGTTAACTATCTCACTGGGATATAGTACAGTTAGAATAAATAGTAAAAGAAGAAATGTAAATATAATAAACTTCTCCTTAATAAAATCAACTACTACTTTTTTTATCATACTTTAACCCCTTCCAACCCCAAAGTACTTAAATCCTAATTCTTTTATCCTCTCTTTATCTAAGATATTTCTACCGTCAAATACTATTTTTTCCCTAACCAAATTACCTATTTTATCCCAATCTTCATCTATCAGTTGAGAGTATTCTGTCGTTATTATAATTCCATCCACATCTTTCACAGTTTCATAAATATCGTCCAAGACATAGAGATTATATCCATAGTAAGCTCCTGAAGTATCCAACCTGTACCTCTCTATGGTATTTTCTCTGGCCTTTTCTACGTAGTCGTAGCATTTAACTATACTTCCTTCCCTCAGTAGTAGATCTATCAGTTTTATACCTCTGCTCTCCCGTAAATCGTCAGTGTTAGGTTTAAAGGCTAACCCTAATACAGCAAAGGTTTTTCCATTTAGATCTCCATAATATCTCTTTATCTTGTTTAAAAACCAATGTATCTGTTCCTCATTTACTTCATCTGTAGCTTTTATTAACTTAGGCTCGATACCTCTACTTTCAAACTGTTTTATAAGCGCCTTCACATCCTTTGGAAAACAACTACCTCCATACCCAATACCTGCATTTAGGAATTTATCACCTATCCTTTCATCTAACCCCAACGCCTTACTGACAGTTTTAATATCTCCACCAACGGCATCAATTAACTTGGCAATCTCATTTATAAAGGATATCTTTGTTGCAAGGAAGGCGTTTGCAGCATATTTTATCACCTCAGCACTTTCCCAATCTGTGATAATAAAAGGCACTCTTTTATCTAAGAAGTATTTATATATCTCTTTCATAATATCTATGGGACGGGAGTTATTAACATCTTCAAATCCTAAAACTATCCTGTCAGGGTTAAAGAAATCCCTAAGAGCTATTCCTTCCCTTAAAAACTCTGGGTTTGAAACTACGTCTACATTACAACCCCCCAACATTTCCTTAATTTTTCTGTTTGTGCCCACTGGGACTGTGGATTTTACAACGATTATTCTGTATCTATCATCGAAGTATCTTTTTATAGAGTTCACTGCAGAGTAGATAAACCTTAAATCAGCGTTTCCATCTCTATCTTGGGGAGTTCCAACACATAGGAATATAACATCTGAATTTTTTATCTCCTCGTAGGATGTAGTAAATCTTAGATTTTTTCCAACATGCTTCTTCAGGAGTTCTTCCAAACCTTCTTCGTAGAGGGGCGTTATACCTCTGTTAAGGAGTTTTATCTTTCTCTCATCTATATCTATACCAACAACCTTAAAACCGAATTCAGCCAATCCTACACTTTGGATTAATCCAACGTAACCAGTTCCTACTACAGATATATTCACAATTATCACCTTAAAAATTTTAATATTAAAAATATATAAAAAATTAGATAATAAAATCTTTTAATATTCTGGATAAATTTTATTTTCATACTTTTTAAAACTATAATAATAATGGTAAAAAAATTAAATAAAGAATAAAAAACCTAAAAAAGTAAAGTTATCAAAAATTCTATCTTCCTTATCTAGTACTCAATGTAAGGTAGAAAACCCCTTCTTTAATATAGTTTTCCCTTAACTTCCATCTTATATGTTTTTTATATTATCCCATACAATTTATTCTACATTATTAATTATTAACTGTTCTTTTTATTATTTCAATAAGGGCTGTATTTTTTAATTAGTTTCTAGTAACTAAATCTCCATTAGCCTTCTATTAAATACTTCTTCATCCACTCTACGGTCCTTCTAATTCCTTCCCTTAAATCAACAGTAGGTTTCCATTGGAGATCTAAAGCCCTTTCTATACTAACCACCATCCTGTATATTTCTCCCTCTCGAGGATCTGAATATACAGGTTTCTCTTTAAAGTTTAAAATGTCAGCTATTATATTATACAAGTGGTTAATAGAAGTTTCTCGTCCTGTACCGATATTTACCACCTTATTTTTCCAATTTAGAGCCATGATAGTGCTCTTTGCAACGTCTCCAACATATACAAAATCCCTCGTCTGATATCCATCTCCGAATATCGTAGGTGTTTTACCCTTTAGCATACTCTCTATGAAGATACATACAACTCCAGCCTCTCCCCTAGGATTCTGCCTCTCCCCGTAAACATTTGAATACCTTAAGATGGTGTAGTCTATACCGTAGAGATCACCGTATAGTTCTATATATTTCTCACTGCAATACTTACTTAACCCATATGGACTTAAGGGTTCCTTAGGGTGTTCCTCATCAACTGGCAGGTACTTTGGATCCCCATAGACGGCAACAGAAGAGGCAAAAACTATCTTCTCAACGTCGTATCTTCTCATGGTTTCCAGTATATTTAAGGTCCCCATGATATTTACATCACAGTCGTAGAGTGGTTCTTTTAGAGAAGTTCTAACATTTACCTGGGCACCTAGGTGGATAATCCCATCAATATCCCTAAAATCTAAATCTTTATCCCTGATATCTCCTTTTATGAATTCTACTTTTTTGTTTAGATTTTTTATATTTCCGGTACTGAGGTTGTCTAAAACTATAACGGTATAGTTATTTTCCAGGAGATGATCTACAACATGACTACCTATAAATCCAGCACCACCTGTGACAAGTATCCTCACATTTTCACCTAAATAGTATTTGGACATCCCTCCTTTAAAGGTTCGGGATGTCCTACTCTACACTTACTATCTTCACATCTTTACTTAGATATGCCTTCCCAACGCCCTTTCTTTTAACTTTTCCAACTTCAAATCCGTAACATCCATACTTCTGAAGTTTCTCTACGAGATCCTCGGCGTACTCCCTCTCTATAGATATAAATAATCCCCCTGCAGTCTCTGCTCCATACCCTTCCAACAGTGGATGTCCAAAGAGGGGAGCTAGTCGCTCAGTACCTTTTATCACAGGTAGTGTATGTATCTCGATCTCAACGTTACTCTTTTTTGCTACCTCGTTACCATGGCCCAATATACCGAAGCCTGTAATGTCAGTCATTGCATGCCCTATCCTCTTTCCTACTTCTCTTTCTAGTTCCCTGAGAGCCAATAGCCCTTTTCTGTTGGATAGTGTCATTAACTCTATAGCTTTATTTACTATTTTTTCTTTTTCTTTATCCTCTATATCTAGTAATGAGACATACTCTGGCTCTACCCTTGAGAGTGCCATTGCAGTCTGGGTACCTAGGGGCTTTGTAAGTATTATCTTGTCCTCTTCCCTGGCCCCTCCTTTTGTAAGTATGTCTTCTTTCTTACCTACCCCTACCACTGCACCTCCTATAAGAGGATATGGATTGAGGATTGTATGTCCTCCTATTATAGTAGTACCTTCACCTCTACAGAAGTCCTGAAATCCTCTTAACATCTCCCTTGAAACCTCCAATGGAAGACTCTCTGGTATGCCAAGGATTACTAATGCTCCAGTTATATCTAACACTCCCATGGCGTAGATATCACTTGTGGAGTTACAGGCTGCAATCTTCCCCTGGATGTAAGGATCGTCCACTATCGGTGTAAAGACATCCACTGTCTTTACTATGGCTATATCACCCCTTAAAACCACTGCTCCATCGTCTCCCAGTCCTACATAGACATCTCTTAAATCTTCCTCTGAGACAATTCCCTTTATAAGATACTCTAACTCGGCGTTGGGAAGTTTACATGCTCAACCGTGAAGTTTTACCATTTTTGTAAGTTTTATATTTCTAAGGTTGTCTTTATTAGACATATCATCACCGTAAGTAATTGTTATGGTGAAGTAAAATATTATATATTATAAGGTCATATGAAAGTACTATCTCTTCTGTTGCTAAGAGTTTTTTCCTAAAAAGGATAGATACATAATCTTATTTATTAAAGAATTTATATTATAAGTATTTTTTTAAATATACGCATTATTTTTTATTATAGTTTTATTTTTATAAAAGTTTCTGTTGAAATACAGATCTTTTACTATTTCTTTTAAATGAGATTTTTAATGGAAACAGGTTTATAATATTTTTTAAATAATTTAATAAATTTTTTATTAAAATTTTTAATATAATTAATAATCGCTAAAAATTAAATTTTATAGGTGATAATATTTCCAAAAAATCTTTAGAAAAAAAGAAAGTTTTAAAATGGCTAAAATCTAAAAAAAATATTTTTGAATGGATACTATTCTTAGTAATTCTCTTCGTTGTTTGGAGTCATGTTAACGTGGTGGTATCTAACAGTATGTATCCTGTCATGAAGAGAGGAGATTTAGTAGTTGTGGAGAACGCACCTTGGGAGTTTAATCCTAAAGATGTAAAAGTTGGAGATATCGTAGTGTATAATGCCCACTGGCCTGTTGTTGGTAACAGGGTAGTCTGTATCCTTCATATAGATAACAAAACCTTAGCAATATACAGTGGAGATAAAACTATGCCTGTAATCCATAGGGTGATAGAAAAGATCGATATTGACGGTAGTTGTTATATAATTACAAAGGGAGATAACAATCCCATATATGATCCAGAACTTATATCCTTAGATCAGATAAAACGGAGAGTAATAACAATTGATGGAAAACCTTTGGTAATTCCTTATTTAGGATTTATTTCCATTTACCTGAAAAAATATATATGGTTGTTTCTACTTTTATTGATATTATGGATTATCTACGATTATATTAAAGATGGTAAAAATAAAAATAATAATTAATAAATATTATTTACTAATACTAAAGAATAAAAAGTATAAAAATTAAAGAGGTGGGACGTTGGAGAACCAGGAGGAAGTAGTTAGAGTTAGGATACCAAGAAAGGATCAGAACGAAATACTAGGAGTAATAGAACAGATGCTTGGAGCCAGTAGAGTAAGGGTAAGATGCGTAGATGGAAAGGTTAGGATGGGCAGGATTCCTGGAAAATTGAAAAGAAAGATATGGATAAAGGAAGGGGATATTGTTATAGTGTCTCCCTGGGAAGTACAGTCTGATAAAAAATGCGATATAATATGGAGATACACCAAGAGCCAAGTTAGTTGGTTAGAAAAAAAAGGATATCTAAAGGATCTCTACTAACGGGGGGATAGTATAGGGGGAAGAAAAAAATCCTTTGACAATAACCTAGAAGAGGAGATATACTTAGATAGAGAGTATCAGAAAGAGATAATAGAGAGGGAGAGGAAATTTTTAGAAGATTTAAAAACGGAAGATGGGGTATTTGATCGTAGGACTCTTTTAACACTTTACAGTTTACTCTGTGGGAAACACGTGGATAAATACGTAGGTATTATAAACTCTGGAAAGGAGTCTGCAGTTTTTTCTGCAGTTAAGGGAGATAAATACCTAGCTGTAAAGGTATACCGTGTTGCAACCTGTGATTTTAAAACCATGTGGAAGTATATCCAGGGAGATCCAAGATTCCATCTAAGTAGGAGTTCTACAAGAAAGATCATACATACATGGGTTGAGAAGGAGTTTAGAAATCTGAAGAGAGCAAATAACTACGTTAATAGTCCAAAGGCTATACTTAGAAGGGAGAATGTACTTCTTATGGAGTTAATATGTGATGACAACGGAATCCCATCTCCAAGGTTGAAGGATGCCCCAGATGTAGATTATGAAAAGATGTATCATAGAATAAGAAAGGATATGAAGATTTTATATAACGATGCCGAGTTGGTTCATGGAGACCTTTCCGAGTACAACATACTTGTTAAAGATGGAGAACCGTACTATATAGATTTTTCCCAGGGAGTTGTTGTTAGACATCCTCTATCTAAACCTCTGCTTATAAGGGACGTTAAGAATATCTGCAATTTCTTTAAAAAGAAAGGAATAGAATGTAACTATAAGGAGTTATATGAGTATATTACAGGGGAAGAAATTAATCCGGTAGATGAAGAGCTGGCAGAAGAGTATTAACAGTGTTTATCATTAAATTATTACCAACCGTTCTGATTACTCGCTACTTTTGGGACATATAAAACTAATCGTAGCGAGTAACCTTCCAGCCTTCTATCTTCATTGACTGGCTTTCGAGAGGAACGGTGACTCCCACATCTTCAGGGCAATTTAGAATCCTGCATCCATTAGGTCTTAGCCTACCTCTACATATCAGGTACACAGAAAAAGTACGAAGAGGATTAACGAAGATAATTATGTATGGAAAATATTTTAAATGTTTCGCTGTGCAATCTATAAAACAGCTCTTCTTGAGAAAAGTCCACACCTACCAGTGCTTGGAGGTATTTACAAAGAGAAACGTCAAACTTTTTTATGTATACTTCGGTCCCTGTAGGAGGTAATAAAGAACAATAATTATGATAGTAATAAGATAAAAATAAGGAAAAAACCAGTGTTTTAAAAATAAAAAATTCTTTTTACCGTGAATATAAATATAATTTCCCTTCCACCCATAAACAGAAAACATTCTCTGAGATAGAGATGTAGTTAATAATTTACTATTTTTATAATGTTTTGAAAAGAATAATCATTAATTCTAATATATTATTATATTAATTCTAATATATTATCAGGATTTCTAATGGAACTGTGATACTACAATATTCTAGAGTCAGAAATTTTAACGTTGGGGTACTATGAAAGGTAAAAAGATAAAGAAAGTTCCCACCAAAAAGATAGTTAATAAAATATTAGATGAGTGTGATGTTGTACTCTTTGTATTAGATGCCAGGAATCCAGAAGGTACTAGAAATAGAAAACTGGAAAAGATGATAAAGGAGAAGAATAAAAAGATTATATACGTTCTTAACAAGGCAGATTTAGTGCCTATAGAAATTCTAAAGAAATACAAGGAGAAAATTAAAGGAGAAAATCCTGAAAGTACTGTAGTATTTGTAAGTGCAAAGTATAGAAAAGGTACTAACATCCTCAGGGATGCTATTAAAAGATACCTATATTCTAATAATATCCGAGAAGGTAAGGTTGGGATCTTGGGATACCCCAACGTTGGAAAATCTTCGCTTATAAACAGTTTAACTGGTAGGAGAAGTGCCACTAGTGGCCTCGTTGCAGGACTTACAAAGGGAGAACAGTGGGTAAAACTAACAAAAAACATTAAATTATTAGACACTCCAGGTATAATAGAACCTAAGGAAGAAGATGAATTAGTAATATTAGGTGCTCTTAGATACGAAAAGATAAAAGATCCAGTTACTCCTGCAGTGAAGATACTTAGAAATGTGCATGCTTTCAACAAAGATGCTATTAAGAGACTCTACAGAGTAGATGTTGAAAATGTTCCAATAGACGAAAATACTCTAAGGGAAATAGGGAGGAAGTTGAACTACTTGGAAAAATGTGGAAATGTTGATATTACAAGAACTGCGAGAACTGTGATAAAGGATTACTTAGAGGGAAGGTTAAACTACTACAATGTGGAGTTAGAGAAATACGGCCAGGAGAGAGAGGATAATATCGAATTTATCACAAAATATCTAGATAGTTTCTTATTTGTTGAGGATGCTCATGGTATAGTTACTCACTTAAAGGATGTAGATGAGTTGAAGAAGTTAAAGGTTAAAAAACCTATACTTGGTTCCAAGGAGATAGGGGATACAGTGGTAGTTATATCCTTCGGAGAGAAATCATACGACAGTGGGAGGAAGAGAGTGGAGGAGTACGCTAAAAAGAATACCATAGATCTTTACTCTATTGATAAGGGTAAATGTGGTAGGAACAGAATAGTTGTAGGAGTGGGAGAGAAGAAAGATAAACAGAGAAATATACAATAATACAGTCGAGCACATAACATTTTAACTATTACGAATCTTCTGTTAGCATGGGTTCTATCTTAACTTCTTTAGTTATAACTAAGGTGATAGAATGGAAGAAGATCTCAACAAGGTAATAAAATTCCATGGACATTGCTGCCCGGGATTGGTAATAGGTTATAGGGTAGCAAAGTATGTTCTAAAAAATTTCAATAGATCCCAGGACGAGGAATTAGTAGCTATTGTGTATAATAACTCATGTAGTGTAGATGCTATACAATTTATACTCGGTTGTACCTTTGGAAAAGGTAATTTAATATTCAAAGATTATGGAAAACATGTTTATGTATTCTATTCCAAAGAGAATAAAAAAGGTATTAGAATATCCTTAAAAGGGGAAATTAGTGAAGAAATGAACGCTGTTAGAAACCGTATATTGAATACCAAGAAGGGGAGTAAAGATATAGACAATCTAAAGATGCAGAAAAAAGAATATATCGATAAATTACTGGCCCTACCTGAAGAAAGACTCTTCAACATGAGGGAGGTAGATATCCTAGAACCTAAGAGATCTAAAATATACCCATCTATTCAATGTGAAGAATGTGGGGAATACTTTATGGAGATCAAGGGGAGGATAATAAATGGGAAGATAGTTTGTATGGAATGTTTTGAAAGATTAATAGAGGATTAAACTAACTCTATCAACATCTTCACTTTTTGATATATATCTGTATCCAGAGACTTCAGAGGTTTTTTAACTTTCTCCCAATTCCCCAAGGCTGGCCAAAGTAGGGAATCTATATGGAGGGGAGGAACTCCACTATTTCGGGCAACTTCATTCCAAAATTTTAGTACGTCTCCTTTAGTAAATTTTGTGGAATATTTCTCTATTCTACTATCTTTTGGAATCTCTACAGAGTAGGGATAGGGAATAAATTTATTAAATACCATCCTACCTCCATATCCAAAGATCTTGACGGTAAATACTACAGTCTTAGAAGAACCTTTAGTATTCAATATCTTAGCAATAGAGTTTCTGAAGGTTTCCATGTTGTTATAGTAGTTTTTAAACTTTTCGAAGGATAGTGTATTTAGTAGACTTTTTAACCTATATATCCTCTTTATCTTACCTTCTAAAAATCTTCTATTACCCTTTGAGTTGGAGAGAAACCCAACATACTCTTCCAATATACTTCCAGATATATCTTCCCACGGATACTCTGAAAACTCCCTCCACCAGTTTTCTCCAGTAGTAGAGAGTTGATAGGACACTAAAGCGTTAAGTATTATCAATTTTAGAAATAATACATTGTTGTTCAATCTCTCTTTAAGGTGTCTTAGGTAGCTATACTGTAGATCTATTTTTTCTTCGATTGTTCTTGCAGATTCTATCCCTAAGGATCTTATAACACACTTCAATATGTTTATTTTATTGTTATCCATAATAACCACAATAAAAGATAATTCCTATCAAATCTTTTTTATCTCTTTTTTATCTTTTATTATGTTACTTCATTTATAATTATTTTTTATACACTCCATTCCTCATCAAACTTATTAAAAAATTAATAATATATATCATATTTTAAAAAATAAAAAGAAATAGATATTTTCTTCTCCATCCTAAATATTGGGAAGGTAAATTTTTCTTAAAGGATTAACACTGTTTTCTAAGTAACACTGTTAGATATTCTTTTGTATCAAACAGAATTAACTTTGATAAGAACTCGTTGTTAACATTTAAATAAGAATATTAGAAAACTCTATACCATATTCATCATTACAGTTTTAAGATATTGTTCTAGTTCCCATAATAGTTAAAAATAATAAGATAAATTCTCTATATTATATCCCAGTAGAATTTTCTATTTTGTTCCGGTGTTTAAAAACCCTTTGGATATCTAATGATTTTATTATATTATATTTATTATCTGGATTTTTAATATGGTATTTTTTATACAATAATTATTATTTATGGGATTCTTGACGAGAATTGTTTATTATAACCCTTTGTTTATATTTGTCCTGGTGAGAATGAGATTTTATAATAAAATCTAACTACTTTCAAAGGTGATACTATGGCAGAAGTGGTTGTTAAAAATCTCACTAAGAGATACGGTAGTAAAGTAGCCCTGAATAATATTTCTTTCACTGTTAAAAAAGGGGAGATATTAGGAGTGGTGGGAAAATCGGGAGCTGGAAAATCTACACTGATAAGAATACTCAGAGGGGTAGATAAGGATTATGAAGGGTATGTCGAAATACTTGGTAGAAGGGAGAACTTCAGGGAGGTTACAGCTATACACCTTCAGAGGAACTTTGCACTGTGGGCTGAACCAGCAATCCACAACATAATAAGGAAGTTATATGCTGTAAGGAATGACAGTGATGAGTCTCTACCTATGGAAGAGGAGTGGGAAGAGTACGAAAAAAAGGCCTTGGAAATATTGAAATTAGTTGGATTGGAACATAAAAAAGATGTATTTGCCAACGTATTAAGTGGGGGAGAGAAACAACGTCTAATACTAGGTAGGCAGATAGCTAAGATATACGAAAGAGGAGAAGGAGTGCTTCTTTTAGACGAACCTGCAACTATGGCCTGTCCAGCCTCAAAACAGATCCTCTTAGATGTCCTGAAGAATATAAACAGGAAGTTAAATATAACCATAATTATTACTTCTCATCTCCCCGAGATCCACAACTATCTCTGCCATAGATGTATACTACTAGAGGAAGGTAGGATAGTACTAGATGGAAAACCTAGAGAGGTAATAGAGAAATTCATGGAGAATATGTCACCTCCTTATATTAGAAAATCCACACCCAAAGATAAGACTATAATAGAGGTAAAAAATGTATGTAAAAGATACTTTGTAGTGCGGGGAGGGGAGACGTTGAATATGAGGAATATCTCTTTCCACGTGAAGGAGGGAGAGATACTCTCTATCATTGGGCCAAGTGGTGCAGGAAAATCTGTACTTCTAAGACTCCTTGCAGGGGTTGAAGCCCCAGATAGTGGAAGGATCGTTGTTGATGGTGTAGATCTAAGTGAATATGGATGGAAGAGAATAGAACTACGGAGGAAGATAGGAATACTACACCAGGAGTTCTCCCTCCCTCACTACTTAACAGTAGAAGATATGTTAAAGTATAGGGCTGGAATAAAGGGAGAGAAGGCCATAACCGCTGCCAAGTTAAAATCTGAGGAGTTAGGACTATCTCCAAAAGTTGTAGATGGGATTTACCAGTTAATAGATCTCCCTGAAGAAGAGATGAAAAGTAAACTTGAGAGGTTAGGACTATCCTACGATATTGTGAATATCCTGTTCCCTGCTCTTGTAGATGATGATTTCAACCCTAAGGAGATCCTTAAAACTCTAAACTTAGGTGAGGAGGTGCTAAATAAGACACCTATAGAATTGAGTGGTGGAGAAAAGGTTAGAGTAGCCCTTGCCTTACAACTGATAACGAAACCTAAAATACTCTTCCTAGATGAGCCTTTTGGAGATTTAGATCCCATCACATTAAGAGACGTTGCAAATTATCTAAAGAAGATAAACGACAAATATGGGACTACGATAGTGTTAATTAGCCATCATATACCACTGATAAAAGAAATAAGCGACAGAGTGATACTTATAGATAATGGAAAAGTAGAGATGGAAGGAGATGCGGAAGTTGTCTGTGATAGATTTATTGAGATAAGTAATTCAAGGTTTTTAGGAGAGAATCTAAAAATAAAACACAATTAAAAAATAAAAAAATAAAAAAGAGTAAAAACCTTGCCTGCATCACTTTTCTTAGGTGATATCTTTAAGGTTTTTTATTTTTTAAATTATCTTAGTCCTTATCATAAGAGATAAAAATAATAGCAATTATAATTAAAAAAATTTTATTATACTTAATATCTTAATTATAAATTTTATACCTCTCCTCTACTACTGAATATTCTTTTTAATTACTAATTTCAATACTAATTAATATCTCCTTCTGTGATATCCTGCCTATTTCTCTAAGGTACTTTTTAATAGCCAATATTTCTGTTTTTGCATTTCTCCTCCGAGTTTTTATAATAAATATTTTGTATTAACTACAAGTTTGTTCTAATTTTATGAATAATTATTCAATAACAGTCAAATTTATATGCTATTTATCGAATGATATTTCATTCGTGGGAATTAAACCCATATTATAACTATCCAAAAAATAAGGATGTAGGTAGGTGGGCGTATGAAGAAGAGTATATACCTATTCCTACTATTAGGTATAATGTCTTTAACAGTATGTTATGGAGAAATTAATAACTCACAAAACTACGGAGATGTCTTCTTTATACAATTTGCAGATATTCACCTATGTAATAACAGTGAAGTTAAGGAGATATTTGGAGGTAAATTACCTCCTGTAAATATAACAAAAGAGGCAGTTAATGAAGTAATAGGATTTAAACCTGATTTAGTTATACAGACTGGAGATATCGTAGCATTAGCAGGTAAGCATGATTTAGATACTGATGAAAGATGGTATAAATTGGTAAATACTACCATATATGCACCTATAAAGAAGGCAGGTATTCCATTCTTATATGCTCCTGGAAATCATGACCCAGCAGGACTCAAATTGAAAAATATAGAAAAATACGACCCTAGATATGGTGTTGGATTACTTCTAAAGTATTTATTAAGAGATAAAGGTACTACATACTACTCATATGACTATGGAAATTACCACTTTGTAATTATAGATCCAGTGGAAACAGAGGAAAGTGGATACAGAGCAGTTAGATTACCTAAAGAAGAGTTGGAATGGTTAAAAAGCGATTTAGCAAATAACAGTGATAAGTTCATCATCATAGCCTACCATCAACCATTGGGTTCCTGGGAAAATAAGTCCTATAATGAGTTTTTAGATATAATCTCTAAGTATAAAGGACATATACTACTCATTGCAGGGCACACTCATGACAACAGATTAATATATAGAAATGGAATTCCAGAATATCAGGGAGGTGCAGTTTGTGGGGATTGGTGGCAAACTGGTAAAACACCTGACGGTAATCCAATAGGATATGTTATATACTTCATAAAAAATGGTAATGTCTACAGATTCTACAAAGGTATCGGCTATACAGAGCAGATCAATTTACTCTCTCCAAGGAATGTTGTATTAAATGGCACAACTCCAATTGAATTGAATGTATATGACGGGAACAAAACTATAGTCAATATAACTTATAAGATAGATAATGGGAAATTGCATCCTCTTAACTTTACCTTGATCAATACTACAAAAATATGGTGGTACAACGCTAAGGGCAATATAGAAATAACTCCTAAACTACTGGATGACAGAAAACACAATATAACAATCATTGTTACAGCAAAAGATGGAAGTACCTTTAACAGAACATTCCATTACAAGTTCTCAAATAACCCCATTATGAAAATCTCTGAGATAACCAATGATACTAACTTTAAGGATTACTATGGATTATTTATTACGATAAATGGAACTATATTATCAGTTAAATACTATGGAAACTTACTTAAAATTACAGATGGTTCAGGGAATATAACTATATGGGCAGGAGACTGTAAACATGGTAACTTTGAAGTAGGACAAAAAGTGCTACTAAGAGGACAGATCACTCAATATAAAGGTACTAAGGAACTGAAGTTAATAAGAGGTTCCGATGTAAAGGTATATGGGTTTATTCCTTACCCAGATGTAGCTCCAGATATTAAATCAATAAAAATAAAAGAAATAGTACATAAAGCAAAATTAATAGTAGGTTCTAAGATAGATGCCAATCTGTCAGCAAAGGACTTAAAAACAACATTTGTTCTAACAAATAAACCTCTTGATATAGAAGAAGATTGTATCTTAATAGGAGGGCCGGTGGCAAACCCGATTGTGAAAAAATACTTAGAGATTTTTCCAGTAAAGGTAACTAACGAATACCCAGGGAAGCACAGAGGAGTAATAGAGGTGACAAAGATCAACGGCCATACTGTTATTCTCTTAGCAGGATCTGATATATGGGGTACCAAGGCTGCCGTGGAGTACTTCAAGACTCTTGAAGATATCCCTGAAGAGCCAATCTTTGTAGAGTGGAGAGATGGAAAGGCAGTTAAAATAAACAGACCTTAATTGATATTTTATTCTTTTTGTTCCTTTTAATATAATTTTAAAAATATTTTTTTAAGTCTTTAATATTATACGTTATTAAAATTAAACTTATAACCTATAAAACAAATATTATATGCTCGTATTTATACAAATACCGTTATTATATAACCAAAAATTATATATATAACTAAAAATTATAAGCATTAATGTATTCTAAATACCTACCAAAAATTATATATATAACTAAAAATTATAAGCATTAATGTATTCTAAATACCCTAAAATAGTAAGAGGTGAAATCTATGAAAAAAACCCTTATATTATTTCTACTGACTCTATTTGTAGGCACTGTTTCAGTATACGGACAACCAAACCTAGTAATAAAAGATATTACTACAACCACTCCAATATACAACAATACCCCGACTGATATAAACATAACAATAGCCAACGATGGTAATGCTAGCGTAGATACCACATTCGCAGTGCAAATAACCATTACAAATGCCTCAGGAGTGGTATATACTGATACACAAAATGTAGAAGATGGATTAAATGCTAATGACAGTAAAAACTTAACCTTCACTTGGACTCCTAACAACACTGGAGAATACAACATCACAGCAGTTGTAGACCCAAACGATGCCGTAAATGAATCAAATGAATATGATAACACCAAGACCAAAACCATCGAGGTATTACCTACACCAAACCTAGTAATAAAAAATATTACTACAACCACTCCAATATACACCAATAACCCAACTGAGATAAACATAACAATAGCCAACAATGGTACTGGTAACGTAACTACCACATTCCCAGTGCAAATAACCATTAAAAAAGATGATGCCTCAGGAAATGTGGTATATAATAAAACACAAAATGTAAACGGATTAAATGCGGGTGACAGTACAACCTTAACCTTCACCTGGACTCCTACCAACATTGGAAATTACACCATCATAGCAAAAGTAGATCCAGACAATACCGTAACTGAATCAAGTGATGATGATAACACCAACACCACAAC
The DNA here is from genome assembly GCF_004310395.1 of Methanofervidicoccus abyssi. NCBI lineage: Archaea > Methanobacteriati > Methanobacteriota > Methanococci > Methanococcales > Methanofervidicoccus > Methanofervidicoccus abyssi. Next base: position 27,521 of record NZ_BFAX01000004.1, read on the forward strand.
CGTCACTGTATTACTTGCTAAACCAAACCTAGTAATAGAAAATATTACTACAACCACTCCAATATACACCAATAACCCAACTGAGATAAACATAACAATAGCCAACAATGGTGTTGCTGACGCAACTGACAAATTCGCAGTGCAAATAACCATTACAGATGCCTCAGGAAAGGAGGTATATACTAATAAAACAGATGTAAGCGGATTAAATGTGAATGAAAATAAAACCTTAACCTTCACCTGGACTCCTACCAACACTGGAAATTACACCATCACAGCAGTTGTAGATCCAGACAAAGCCGTAGATGAATTAAATGAAAGTGATAACAACTACACCACAACCGTCACTGTATTACTTGCTAAACCAAACCTAGTAATAGAAAATATTACTACAACCACTCCAATATACACCAATAACCCAACTGAGATAAACATAACAATAGCCAACAATGGTGTTGCTGACGCAACTACCACATTCCCAGTGGAAATAACCATTACAGATGCCTCAGGAAATACGGTATATACTGAAACAAATGTAAGCGGATTAAATGTGGGTGACAGTACAACCTTAACCTTCTACTGGATTCCTGGCAACACTGGAGAATACACCATCACAGCAGTTGTAGATCCAAACAATACCGTAGATGAATTAAATGAAAGTGATAACAACTACACCACAACCGTCACTGTAACTGTACCTACTATCGCTCTTAAAAAAGGATGGAATCTCCTATCAATACCCCACAGGGCAGACATAACCTTCAGTAATCCAGAAGCAGTAGTATCTATAATAACCTACTACAACAACACCTGGTATAGTGAATCTAACTTGGAACCACTCTACGGATACTACATCTACTGTAATAACGATACCATCATGACTATCAAATATATTATTCCAGAAGAACCTACAGCACCACCAGCAAGACCTGTATTCAAAGGTTGGAACCTCGTTGGAGTAAACCCTGCAGAATACGATATCGATGGAGTAAGACTAATGGACTTCGTACTCCCTGTAGAGGATTCATGGGTAATGATACTTGATCCAGAAAATAATGCCCTCTATACTAAGTATGATAATATATCCAGTATAGTACTTCATCCTTATGATGCATATTGGATGTATTGTAAAGAAAATGATATATTGGCAGGAAGAAGTTTGTATTAATTCATTAGCATAATATTTATCTACCTTTTTTAATAATATTTATCTACTTTTTTTTAGATTTTTAAAATAATAACCTATATAGTTACCCATAATTCTATATAGGAGTGGGATTTATGAAAAACACTACAAAAATATACATATTAGTCTTTGCTTTAAGTCTTCTATTGGCAAATTGTAGTTTAGCCAGTGATACTACTACACCACCTCAATTACCTGCCCAATACTATGGAAAGGTTATTTCGCCAACTCCATTAAGTGGATATATTGTAGCAAAAATAGGGAATGAATCTTATGGTTCCATACCTCTAGTGAATAATACATTTGGAGGCCCTACTTATTTAGATGAAAAGTTATTGGTATATGCACCGGGACAGGATGGTGCAGAGGTTACTTTTTATTTAAATGGTAGTATCCTACTTAACTCTTCTGATACTATATATTATAAGGCAGGAGACATTAGAAATGTTACCTTATATTATAATGCAGAAAACATTAGAAATGTTACCTTATCAAGTAGCACATCATCAGGATCAGAAAGTACAAGTAGCACATCATCAGGAAGTAGTATATCATCCTCAGGAGGAGGCGGGTCCTCAGTATTTAAAAATCCTTACCCAGATGTAGCTCCAGACATTAAATCAATAAAAATAAAAGAAATAGTACATAAAGCAAAATTAATAGTAGGTTCTAATATAGATGTCAATCTGTCAGCAAAGGACTTAAAAACAACATTTGTTCTAACAAATAAACCTCTCGATATAGAAGAAGATTGTATCTTAATAGGAGGGCCGGTGGCAAACCCGATTGTGAAAAAATACTTAGAGATTTTTCCAGTAAAGGTAACTAACGAATACCCAGGGAAGCACAGAGGAGTAATAGAGGTGACAAAGATCAACGGCCATACAGTTATTCTCTTAGCAGGTTCCGACAGATGGGGTACCAAGGCTGCCGTGGAGTACTTCAAGACCCTTGAAGATATTCCTGAAGAGCCAATCTTTGTAGAGTGGAGAGATGGAAAGGTAGTTAAAATAAACAGACCTTAATAATTAATATTTTTTTTTATTTTTTAATATTTTTATTTTTAAAGATTATTGACAGATATTTTTAAGTTCTTTTCAGGAACCAAGGATATATAAAACTGAGGAGCTTTAATCTAAATATATTTTAATGAAATGTTATCTACTCCTGCGGTGGATTTTGCTTTAAGTATTGTACTGATTCTTCTATTTTTTGCAATCTTTACAAATTTTTCTTTTAGGATTTTCCTAAATAACGATTATAAAGTTAAATATATAATATATATAATTTAGTTACATTTAAACGGAATAAAAACTTTTATTACAAAGAATCCATTAAAAATGTTATAAAAATAGGTACTGTTAAAAACAACTTATTAATATCATAGCTGATCTATCTGATACACAATTAGAAAAATCTTCAAAAGAAGAGATTAGATTAATAATAAAAAAATTAAAAAGGATTTGTTTAACACCTCTATGAAGTTTTAAAGAACTCTATATAGGATTCTACTAATTTAATCCCTCCACTTGTAAGACCTTTTTTACCGATTAATCCCACATTTTTTAAAATAACTAAACTTTTCTTAATTTCATCTATGGTTAAAGGCAGTAGTTTTGCCAGTAGTATAATTTCATTTTCTTTGTGTTGGCCAATTTCTTTTTTCTCTTTCCATATTTTGTCAAAGTCTTTTTTATTATTGTATATTGCTAATAGGATATTAAAGGTGGTTGGAGTTATTGCAAACTTTGTTGATAGTAATTCCTGGACCTTTGCCATCTCAATAGCTTCTTTAACACCTTCCCCAAGTTCTGTTAATATAATCATTTTATTTTGCAATTCTTTAATTAATCCCTTTGATTCCCCTTCGTTTAATGCCTTAATGATAGCTTCTTCATCACCACCAACATCTTTTTGTATTAACTCAACAAGTTCATCTCTGTGTAGGTATCTCTTTACAGGTAGGTTTATTAAAGCAGATATATCGTATTTAGTTAAATAAGGCTTTCTTTTAATGGATTTAGATAGTTTTAAAAGGAAACTACCCTTATCAGTAATACCTCTCTGTACTATCTTTTCTTCCTTACCTTTAATTACCCATTGGGCAATAGGGGTATCATTATACTCAGGATATGTTATAGATTTCATCCCATCTGTAGTTACAACTCCTAATTCCTTAACCTTCTCTCCAAATTCTGTCATCCAATAGGTATCCTTATTTTTGATAACCTCTCTTTTTATCAATTCCTTAAACTCTAATGTATGGAGGATTTCTCCTAAATTTTCAATACCACTTCTTTTTTTGATTTCCTTGTAAGTAGGTAGGATTTCTGGATTAGTTTCATACTTCTCTTTGATAATTTCAATAGTCTTTAACACTTTAATCTCTTCTTCTAGTATATATATAGGAGTAATTTCCCTATACTCTTTACCTATTTCATTGTAGGTATTAACCATGGCGTGTCCCAACTCTGTGATCTCTTCCTCTGTACAGAAACCACTGTCTATCATTTCCTCAGTGTAATTACCTCCTTTCAGTGCCTCGAGATCTTCCTCTCTAAGTATTAATGCCCTACTCAATCTTGGAACCATGGAAGCGATTTTTAATACCTCATTTAATGCTTTTGTTGTGGCAAAAGCCTTACCTGCTTCAGTTTTAGGGGATATATTTAACAACCTCATAGCTTGTAGAGCATTTAATATATTATCTCCCTGCTTTTTAGTGTTTTTATATGTTATTAATTCATCATAGAGTCCGATCTTAGGCATGTCTCTTACAAAGTCCAATATATCTGGAGTCAAATAAACTACAGGATGGGATTCTTTATACACTTCTAAGATCCCCTTACCTACATCAGTTAATCCATTAGAATCTGCCAAATGTCTTTCTACCAATAAATTCTTCCAATCTTCTGGAACATATCCAGTTTTATCTAATAGATCCATAATTTTGATTATTTCGGAATTTAGGAATACATCGGGAATGTCTTCTATAGGTAGATTTTCAACCAATTCAGCCATCTTTTTACCAACATTGGTAAAAATTATATCATTTCCAGTTAATTCAACAAAACCTAAAATGAAAAGTTCCAATATCCTTACATCAAACTCTTCGGGTAATTTACTTTTTATCATGTCTTTATCATGGGTGTTTTCGCTTATTAGTTTTAATATTTCCAAATGTCTCTTTTTTAAAAACACCTTATCACCATATATAACAATTATATTAGTACTGTTTTGAATTATTCAGTTTATTTGAAGTTCTATATATATACTTTTCGGTATTTATATTTAAAAGATTAAAAACAGTTAAAAGATAATATCCCCTTAATAACAATAGATTTTGATATCATAAGCACTCTAACCACTTCTGAATAAACAAAAATAATTATATGGGAGTTTTTTTCCAGAAGTTCTATTACTTTCTCCTTATACGAAAAAATACAAAGAAGTAAAACCTTATCATTACTTTCCTTAACAACAATCTAGTTAGGGGCTTGAAGTATTTTTTTTCTTTTGTATCTACCTAGATTCAGGAGAGTGATTTTGCAATATTAGGAGTCTCCTATTTAAGAGAAAATGGAGTTTATACGTTTTAGAACCATACAAAATTTATATATTGTAAATATTAATAACCCTCTAAGAATAATATTAATATATTTGTTATTAGTCCCATTTTATAAAAGAATAGTAATTTTATACTAATCTCTAAATTATCTTTAGGTGATAATATTTCAAATATAAAAATTAGCATAGATAAGAGGGCCTATAACTCAATATTGAATTTTTCAAGAATAATTTACAAAAATGCCATTATAAACAAGGAGGACATACCTGAGAAAGATGATATAGTGTATCTATATTACAAAAATAAATTTATAGCACAGGCCCTATATGTTAAAGGGAGTCCCTGTATAAAGATATTAACATTAAAAAAAGAGGATATTGATAGAGATTTCTTCTACAGGAGGATAAAGAGAGCTATCGAATATAGGGAGAAATTTCTTGGTTTTAAAAACACCTACAGGATGATATATGCAGAAGGCGACTATCTACCATGTATAGTGCTAGACAGATACAACAATATAGGTTCTATGCAGATCTCTTCTAAGGTTATGGAAAAGTATGCACCAGTAATATACGAATGTGTGGAGGAACTTGCAGGTATCACTACCTTATATATCCAAGGAGCTAAGAAGGGAGACAGAATAAAACCGAGAATACTTGGGGATAGAAATAACGTAGAGACTATTATAGAAGAAGGAAGGGGAAGGTTCAAGGTAAATGTTAGTGGGCATAAAACTGGTTTCTTTTTGGATCAAAGAGATAACAGAATAGATATCGAGAAATATGTTAGAGAGGGAGATAGAGTATTGGACGTATGTTGCTATACAGGTGGCTTTGCTGTGCACTGTGGAGTAATGGGTGCAGAAGTGTGGGGGATAGATATATCGAAGAAAGCCTTGGAAGTTGCAGAGGAAAATATGGAGTTAAACGATATCAAGGACTATCATCTTATACATGGGAATGCCTTTGATATAATGAGGGAGTTAATAGAAGATGGAGAATCTTTTGACATTGTAATACTAGATCCCCCATCTTTTACAAAAACCTCCAAAGATGTTAAAAATGCTTTAAGGGCCTACAACACCCTTAACTACTTAGCCTTAAAACTCTGTAGAAGGATGTTAGTTACATGTTCCTGCTCCCACCACATAGACAGGGAGACTTTTAAGAATACAGTGGTATCATCTTCCCTAAGGGCTAAAAGAGAGATTAAGCAGATCGGAGGTTATAGAACTCAATCTCCAGATCATGTAATTACTATGGCCAATAAAAATTTGGAGTATCTAAAATGTCTATTTTTTGCTGTAGAATGTTAAAAAATTGTTAAACACTTAACAACCAGAGAAAAATCTCGGTATCGAGATATGAAGCAAGTTGTTGTTATAAGTTATGAACAAAACTATCTATACCAAACAAAAACCCTAAGAATCTCGAATAACAATTATAAAAACCTTAATAAAATAATTATACACTAGGCAATTGAGAATCTTAAATAGAAAATAACAATTATTTAAAGAAAAAGAATAATTAAAATAAAAAAATATAGTTTTTTTAAAAAGTAGGACATTCCTTATCCTTACACCGTACTGGGTTCTGGGAAACTAAAAGTGGGATTTCAGTAATTCTTCTTAAGGGTTTTTTTTTACTTTTTCCTGTTATTTTTTATTTTATAATATTTTCTACTTATATCTTTAATAAGGTTATATTCATGAGGTAAATATACTATTAAAAATAAGGAAAAGTTTTTAAAATAAAAAACTCCTATTCATTCCAATATTAGAGAAAAGGTATATATCCGAAATCTCTAACTATAACTTTAATTTTATCTGTTATTACAATCTAAGCATTAGAAGGTAATAATCTTATCACTCTCCTTTACAAAATTCACTAAGTCATGCATTGTACCTAGTACCACTCCATCTATAAGATCTTCTTCCCTTAAACCCCTCGCTTTACAACAAGGACCACAGGCCTTTACAATCGCCCCAGATTCTATACAGTTTTTTAAGTATTCCATGTAGTTTGGGACCTCAGAGGGATTTTGAGAATTCTTCGCCACGTAGACACCGTCTTCTAGAAGGAATATATTTACATCTATACCTTCTAACAGGGAGGTAAGGGCAAATCTAAGAGCCGAATATGCTCTTTCATGGCCATAAGGAGCTGTGGTGATTATCACCGTAAACTTCAATATATCACCTATTTACTTCTCTATTACAATTTTAAAAGTATCTCCAGAATCCTCGATGGATACTACTTTATAACCATTGGTTTCAGCGAATCTTTTAATATTCTCCAGGGCAGGTTTGTAATCTCCTATTACAGTTAATCTCTCACCTTCTGGTAATTCCTCCAACGCTTTCTTTGTTTTCAACACAGGCATTGGACATATGAGGCCACGGACGTCTAACTCCATTATTTCCACCTTATATCTCCTTACATCATAGAATAAAGAACTTTTTACAGGGTAATTAATGGGATAATGTTATATAAACATTTCTATTAGATATTCTAATATCTAAATTATGATATAAATAAAATTAATATAAAGTGTTATCATGTTCCAGGAAGATAAAGAGAAAGCCTTAAAGAAGTTGAAGAATGCTTTAGAGAAAGGCCTCGTAGATAAAGGTATAATATATCTACTTGAGAGAATAAACGAGATGGAAGATTACTACACAACTAGTTCTTGTATCGGGAGATGTGGTATAATGGAGTTTCCAAAAGGTAAAAATCCCAAGGTACATTCAAGATGGCTTGGAAAGTGGCACCACTATGGAGATGAGAGAGATTTATTTGAAGCCTTAGAGAGAAGATCTAAAGATTTTGGGATGTTAGTTTTTATAATGAACTCCCCCATACTCCACGTGGCCTCCAGAAATATCCCTGCTGCGAAGAGACTCCTGGATCTCGCTATTCACAACGGTTTAAAAGCTTCTTCTATAAAGTCTATAACGGATAAGAGGGTTATGGTAGAGATATTGAGTACCTATAGAATAGATGCACCAATTGGTATAGATGGGCGTATCCTAGCAGATAAGAATTACCTCAAGATGTTATTGGAGGTTGGGAATGTTAAATTAAAAAAATCGAGAGAGTTATTTTATAGGTTTTATAGGACGTTGGAAAATATATCATAATTAGAATGTTAGAATTATGACTGTTGATAATCCCAATACAAAACTTTTTAAATTAAATAACTATTAAAAAAGTATGATTATTATAAGAAATATAAAATTATTAAAAAAAATAAAAATATTAAACTCTGTAATAAAGAATATAAATTTATGACAAAAGAATAAAGTATAACTACCCCTGGACTACATCAAAGATTCCTATTAAATCTTTTCTTAAGAGAGTTTTTTTACATTTTTCTGGTTATTTCTTTTATTATTATTGTTAATTTTAATTATTATTTTTGGAATTTATTGCCCTCTACTATTCCGCACCTACCTTATCAACAATAAGTTAACATAACCTTAAATAACAATCTATAAATATTATTACAGTATATTACTATCTCCATACTTTAAAAAGAATATGAGGGACTACTATGATGGGTACAGTATTTGTTGGTAAAAAAAGTATTATGAACTATGTCCTTGCAGTAATCACTCAATTCAACGTAGAGAACGTAGACAAGGTAGTGATAAAAGCTAGAGGTAAGGCGATAAGTAAGGCTGTAGATGTAGAAGAGATGGTAAGAAATAGATTCCTACCTAATGTTAAAGTGGAAGAGGTTAGATTAGGAACTGATAAGGTAAAAAATGAGGATGGTAGGACAGTCAATGTTTCAACTATCGAAATAGTACTTTCAAAAGAGTAAAATCTAACTTTCTATACACTCCTTTAATCTATCACCTACGTATTTTGCCAACCTCTTAGCACCTTTTATATCTCCTATATCACAGCTGATCCTACTTTCTTCTGATAGAATTCTCCTTTTTTCCAGATCTACAACACTACAGATAAGATGAAGTTCTCTACTCTCCCTGCAATACCTTGCAAGAGCTCCAAAGGGAGCCTGACAACCTCCCCCATAAGTTCTCAGTGCCCATCTCTCTGCAGTAGATTATAAATAAGTTTTACTATCGTTTATCTTTTTAAGTAGTTTTATGATCTCTCTGTCTCCCTTCCTGGCAGCCACTCCTATAACACCCTGAGCTGGTGCAGGAGGAATATCCAATTTCTTGTAATTCAGGTTTAAGGTATCTAGATCTATTTTAAGTCTCCTTAAACCTGCTTCAGCCACAACTATTCCCTGATATTTTCCTTCCATTAATTTTTTCAATCTAGTGTCTATGTTTCCTCTTAAAGAGACTATTTTCATCTTTGGATACTTCAGAGAGAGGAAGGCTCTTCTTCTAACACTAGAAGTGCCCACTACGACGCTACTCTCTATATCCACGTTCCTGTTGTACACTATTACATCGTAGTAACTTTCTCGTTGTGGGGTTGCAGCTATAGTGAGATCTTCGTTCCACAGCGTAGGTACATCCTTTAGACTGTGAACTGCAATATCTATCTCATGTTCTAACATCTTAATATCCAATTCCTTGGTAAATACTCCTAATCCCAACTGAGATATAGAAACTCTCTGATCTACATCTCCTTTCGTTTTCACTATCTTTATTTCAACCTCTAAATCTTCATCTATTTTTTCCAGGAGATTCTTTATGTAGTAAGTTTGGGCTAAAGCCAGTTTACTTCCCCTACTACCTATTACCAACTTCAAGGTTTTCACCTTAAACAGATTCCATTAAAATCATCAAAATAGTTTATTTACTTTTAATATCTTATCCTGTGAAAGTTCATGATCTCTATCTTTTATGTATTTACTTCTTTTTTATAAAGAGTGTGTTTAACATCACAACTTCAAGATTTATAATTTAAATGAGTTAACACCAGTTTGCTGTTTTTTCTATGTTCATTCGTTAAACCTGGAAAAAATAAGATAAATAGATATGAACTTAAAATTAGAACAAGACTTTTGATAAAACTAAGTATAAAATGAAGGATTCTGTGAGGTTCCTAAGCTTTAACATACCATTTTGAAATTATTCAATAACAATAACTAATGTTGCTTATATTAGTGTTTTTTAGTATTTGTCTAAAATCTAAATAACAACCTGCTGATAAAACCTTCTCTGAAGAATGATCTGAGTAATTATAAAATTATTAAGTATATAATCTAGTTCCATCAAAAAAATCCTGATAAAATAAAATAATTTACAATAAACCTTAGCTCTTATTAAAGGAATTGAATATTCAGAATGTTTCTGAACACTTAGACAAGGTATGAAATCCTATTGTGATATCAACAGTAGTATATGAAGGTATTTCAGAAAATTCTTTTCTCTATTTTTTAATTTTGCATTTGAGATTTTTAAACATTTTTTTATTTTTTTAACTTTTTATAGTTATTATTTTTTTGAACCTTATCAGTTTGATAAGAACTAAGTTTTTTATTTACTCTAAATATAAATTTTAGATAAATTTTAATTTATTATATCAAAATTTATTATATTAGTTGTAAGTATATTAATTATAACTAAAAATAATGGTAGATACTATGGATACAAAAATAGTATTTATGCTCTTCTCCCTACTTGCACTAGCTACTGTTCAAATATATGGGGAAGATTTAAAAATAGTCGATGTATGGACATCAAATGTTTTAGTGGGAACATCAACACACACTACAGAATATTATATAAACCCCAAAATAACACCAACAATTTTTGTGAAGGTGTATGGAGGATCTTACCAACACGATGTTATCTTAGAGGTTAAATCTGATGAAGGTGAAAGTTGGAAGTCATCCCTTGTACCAATACTACCACATAAAGAAGAAGTTATACCTGCAGAGTTAAAATTTAAAGAATTTGGTATTCACACTATTTATGTATCTCTACTGGATAAAGATGGAAAAGTTCTAACTAGTAAAAAAGCTACTATAGCTGTACCCGACCCAATAGATGTTGTAAATATATCCTGTGAGGATTCATTTATCAATGAGTCAAAACCAGATATTGAAATATGTAATTCCCCCTGGTTTATAGTAACCCTGAAAAATAACAGATATTCCCAGTCAGACTACAACGTTAAAGTATGGATTGCGGTAGTATCTCAAAATTTCAACAAAGATGCCAGTAAGTATCCTAATGACAAAGGAGTGCTCTACTATGGAAAAAACGACAGTAAAGTAATATACTTAGCAAAAGGTAGTGAACGTGAAATAAAATTTAAAATACCTCCAATAACAGCTAAAGAAGATATTATAAAGATTCAGGTTCATATCAATGTCTCGGGAATACATGACTACTCCGATGGACCGGCTTATACTTTAATATATACAACTGATGGATATAAAATCAAATATTCACGGATAATACAACATAAAAAGTTTTATTATCCAATATCTCTACAAGATTTCCAAATAGTAACTACCTTAAATAAAGATGTTGTAGGTATTCTGAAGAATTACTACAGGACTTCTAAAATAGAAGATGTTGAATTAGAGGAGTTGATAAAAAGCCGTAACTATGGAGATACTAAAGTTTTACCAAGGATATATCTAAAAGACGATCCATATCTCGTTATCACTAAATTAACGTTGGTAAATAGATTCAACGATAAGTCTTCTGTAGTAGTGACTCTCGAAAGTGACACTGATAGAATCACAAAAGAGGTAGAGTTAAATAAGTTTGAAGTTAAGGAGATATATCTACCTGTAAGTATCAAATATCCTAAGAACAGATTAAATATATCTCTACAATGTGGAACATATAAATATGAAATCTCTGAAAATTTAAAAATCAAACCGATTGCAGTTTCTCCAGTATACATAGATAGTATTGAAATTGACAAAGGAAATGGGGTATATAGACCTATAGGGAACAATTACTACGTAGATTTGTTTATTAATAATAACTGTACTTTAAAGATAACTTTGAAAAATTGTTACAATAAAACACTCTCCGGGAATCTTACAGTTGATGCTTTAGATTTTAATAAAGAAATAATGAAATGTCCTTCAAGACTTTCATTTAGAATAAACCCCGGGGGAAAAACAACTCTTTATCTCCCAATATCATTCAACACCGCTGTAAAAGGAGATATAAAATTTACAGTGAAGGTTGATGGAGCATTAACAAGTTACTCTAAAATATTCCATTTCAATGTAAATAACATTAAAGCTGATATTGAATATATTAGTCCTTATAGTGTAAAAGTAACATTATTGAAGAACGGATCACAATATAGCAATATTCCTGTACCAGGTTATGAGAATAAATTTAAGATAACCTTTAGAAACCCTATGGACGAAGATATTAGAGTATTTACATGGATAGAAGTAAAAGGAGAAAACAATGAATTTAAAGAATCGAGTGATAAAAAAATTATATGTATCCCATCAAAAGGGGAGAAATCTGTTTATTTCAAACTTAAATTTAATGAAGGGTTTAAAGGATATTTACAAGTTTATATATCTCCTGTAAATTACTCTAATCCGATATTGGTAGCATCTAAATATATTACTGTATTTAGTCCCCTATCTATAGAAAAATTACAGTACAACAACTCTAAGATATATGGAGAAATAAAATACAGTTATACATGTACAAAACCCATATATTACAGATATTGGTATGTGTTGGAAAAGGATAATGAAAAGGTATTTGAAAGTACAAAATACAGTAAGGTTATATATCCTGGAGAAGTTAATAAGATAGAGTTTAGGCTCCAAGGTCTCAAAGATTCTGAGTATACTTTAAGGTTTTTTGTAGAAATCCCCGACTTTGTAAAAATTAATTATACTGATTATCCCATACTCCTAGAGAGATCTATTAAATTAAACAATACCATAGAAAATACATCTCTATTAAATACAACAAATAATAACTCGAGTAATACCATAGAAAATACATCTCTATTAAATACAACAAATAATAACTCGAGTAATACCATAGAAAATACATCTCTATTAAATACAACAAATAATAACTCGAGTAATACCATAGAAAATACATCTCTATTAAATACAACAAATAATAACTCGAGTATTAACTTATCCGTTGTATATAACGAGAGTGAGGTAACAAAAAGTATGTCAAGTACTACGAAAGAGAGTGAAACTTCAAATGGAATAATTGGGACAATATTTGCCTCTATTATGGAAATAGTGGGAAGAATATTCCACTTCTTTGGATTTTAAAAACCAAATTATCAATAATTATCAACAATCTTTTAAATAATCTAAAGGGAGACTATGCTGGAGGATTTCTTAGATATTGAAATTCTTCTAACTCCCGAGTCCTACCGTAGAATAAACAACATGTCAGAAAAGGAGAGAAAAGATTTACTAATGAAAATTAAGGAATTTAAAAGTAAAAATAATACATTTATAGTACTAGACGACTATTTTTTAAATATTTTTCTAAAACTTGACTTAGAGAATGTTATAAGAATGTATAAAAACTGTAATTTCACAAAATACTACATAGGAGATGGGATAAATAACAAGGAGGAGATGTTAGAGAGTAGTACTGAGGTTCTTGATAGTACTCCATCTCCTATCTGTAAGATAGTCGATAACACCACATCTGATACTACTGAAGTTGTGAGTAATATTGCTAAGGATACATCTTCAGAAGTTATAGAAAAAACTGAAAATACTTTAATAGAGGAAAAGAGAAAGAAAAGAATATCTGAAATAAAATCTATAAGAAACAGTATAAACCGTAGAATAAACTATATAGCTAAAGATATAGAGAGTAAGATAAGTGTATATAGAGAGTGGGATGTTACAGGTAAATCCACATGTGAAGGTACTATAGAGGATTTTAAAAAGTACTTTAAAGATAGATACAACAGGATAAAGAAAATGATAGAGAGGAAAGTGAAGAGAAAAGCCTATCCTTTGGAGAAGTTGTATAAGATGAAAGGAGAAAGTGATGTATTCATCGTTGGAATAGTCTTTGATATAAGTACTACGAAGAATGGACATAAGAAGGTGGAGATAGAAGATGAAAAGAGTAGTTTTACAGTAATACTGATGAAGGACAAGATAGAGCGGGGTGAACTACCTGACGATATACTGTTGGATGAAGTTGTTGGATTTAGGGGTTATGTCTCAAATACTGGAGAGATATTCTTTGCAAATGAGTGTATAAGACCTGATATAACTCCAAAAACACCAAGAAGTATTGATGAAAAGATATACACCGCATTCCTATCTGATATCCACGTAGGGAGTAGAGAGTTCTTAGGGAATGTATTTAAAAGATTTATAGAACTACTAAACGGTAAGATAAGTAAAGGTATAGAAGAGAAGATCGTCAGTAGGTTGAAGTATATATCTATAGCAGGTGATCTCATAGATGGGGTTGGTGTATACCCAGGGCAGGAAGAAGACCTCTACGAGATAGATATTATGGCACAGTATTCTGAAATTGCAACATACCTGGAAGAGATACCTGAACATATACATATAATTATCTCCCCTGGAAACCACGACGCTGTAAGGCCTGCAGAACCTCAACCTGTATTACCTAAAAAGGTGTTGAAGTTATTCGACAGTTTAGACAACATTACATTTATAAGTAATCCAGGATATGTAAATGTCCATGGGTTGGATTTTCTGATATACCATGGTAGAAGTTTTGACGATATCGTAGGACAGGTGTCTTCTGCTAAATATACAGATCCTCCTTCTATAATGAGAGAACTGTTGAAGAGGAGACACCTATGTCCAACATATGGAGGTAGATGTCCTATAGCTCCTGAACATATAGATTACCTAGTTATTCATAAGGAACCTGATATATTCCACGCTGGACATATACATATAAACGGTTATGGTGTCTACAAAGGTACTGTGATGGTTAACAGCGGTACCTTCCAGAAACAGACAGAGTTTCAGAAGAAGATGGGTATTCACCCAACACCTGGGAGGATACCTATTTTTGATATGTCTAGAATAGGAGATGTATATATCGAGTGGAACAACGGGAAGATAACTATTTAACTATTTAATAGGTTTTATTCTTTTTATCCTCTCTTTTACCCAGGGAGATATCCTATCTCTATCTATGGAGTAAACTTCCATCCTTGGTATTATAACCCTTACAGTGTCTATCTCCGTTTTTTTCAGATCTACGTATATAAGTTTGTCAAAACCTGCCTCTATCAGTTTCTCCTTCAATATCTCCAGATCCTTTTTTAGATTATAAGTTGCACAATTCTCCATATCCTCGATATTTACAGTTTCCCTGTACTGATACCACCTTTTGTGAATTCTTTTCATCCTCTCATAACCTACTTTCCTTACTATATTCCCTCTTATAGTATCTCTTCTCTTGTTGTGAAGTTGTGTAGATCTACTCTGGGCTACTTCAGTAAGAGCCCTGATAACTGCAATCTCAGGATGTAGATGACACCCTACACCTATGCATAGAAGGGCAGGATCCCTCCAAACTTCTTCATCACATACTGCCCCCACAGTGGGGATACCTACATCCCCTGTTAGATCCTTAAGTATGACGTTTATATTAGCACTTTCAAACTTCTCCAACAGTTCGTGTATCAAGGGATTTTTCGCCCCTTCCACATCTATCTTCTTATAGGTATTTCCAGAGAGTTCTGCAATGCTCCAGGCATCCCTCTCTATAACTTCGAGAGCTCCATGGAGGATAGCTTCGTATAGGTTGTTACCAGAGGCTATACCATTTGTATGACTCCTGAATAATTTACCCCTGTAGGGATGGAACACTCCCTCTGCAGGTACATCTAAGCTACACTGGTTTATAATGTCAAATCCCTCTATCCACTTGATACCTTTGATATAATTTTTCCCTCCAAGATACCTATATACATCCACAGGTAAAATAAGTTCTCTTATATCTACAGGATTATCAGGTTTGTCTTTAAGCCTATCTCTATCATCTGGTTTTAATTCTGCAGAGTATCTCTCTATAGCCTCCATAGATCCTGAAACCTTAGCCTGTATATCTGTAGGCCCTTTACCTAGGTGATATATTACACCATCTTGGGTTATTCTCTCTACCGCATAAACGGGAATACCTATCCTATCTAGATGATCTATTCTCTCTATGTTTTTAACACCTATTTTATTGAGAATGGGGGTTATTCTATTCCAGGTTTCCGTAGGATGGCATATTCTGTAGGTCTCCAACATGTGGATGATATCCATAACAACCCCTAAACACCTTCTTTAATTATAGATATAGCATTGGTAGGACACCTACCTGTGCATAACTTACAGTTGTGGCAGTAACTTGTGTCGTAGGCGTAGTACTTTTTATCTTTGTCCATCTTCCATATTAAAGGACCTTTTGGACACACATCGTAGCATCTACCACATCCTATACATTTATCCTTATCTACTACTATCCTTACAACCAAGATGTCACCTAAGATAAAATTATATAAAATATCAGTATCATATATTTTAATAAAAACAAAAAATATTTATAACTAGTGGTAGTATGGACGAAAAGGATATGAAGATACTTGAAATATTGATGAAGGACGGTAGAAAACCCTACACAGAGATTGCAAAGATGTTAAATACTAGTGAAAGTTCTGTAAGGAAGAGGATTAGAAAGATGGAGGAAGAAGGTATTATTAAGGGCTACAGAGCAGAGGTAGAGCCCTCTAAAATTGGGTACAACGTAGTTGCATTAACTGGATTTGATACCAACCCAGAGGATTTCCTCACAGTTGCAAAGAAACTCTGTGAATTTGAAGAGGTAAAAAAGGTGTGGACTTCCACCGGAGATCATATGATCATGACTGAGATCTGGGCACGGGATGGTAAAGAACTATCTGAGATACTTTTTAACAAGTTAGGTAAAATAGATGGAGTTAAAAAGATATGCCCTGCAATAATACTAGAGGAGTTGAAATAACTTCACCTTAACTCTAAATATGGAAAATTTAAACTATAATATTAAATATAGTAAAAAAAATAAAAAATAATAGATACAATGAAGTGAAAGTAAATATGAAGTCCATATTCTCCTGAATTGCACTGTAAACTGGTGAAGCACTGGGTGTTGTCTATTCCTGTTATTTTTATAAATTATTCACTTCCTTTCTATCAAAACCTTTTATAAATAATTTAATAGTTTAAAATATAATGATATTATGAAAATATAAGTAAGAATTAAGATTTCCTTACTATACTTCTGAACATTGGAAGGAAGACAATCTTCTGAATATTTATATCTCTATCATCTTATCAGGTATCTCTATTTTCTTCTCTTTAAACCATTTTCCATACCCATTTACATCCATATTCTTTATATGCATAATAAGCCATCCAACTATAAAATTTAATGCATCGTTAAACTTTTTGTCATCTCCCCTTTCAATCTCTGGAAGGAGGGTTTCTACAAGGTATTTAACAAAAAAATTATGCATCTTTTTATGACCATCTAACTTCTCCTTGGGATAGTTGTACCTTTCCATGACTTCCTCTTCATGTTTAAAGTGTTTATCTGCATAGGTAATTACTGTATCGACTAGTATTTTTTTTGCTTCATCTTTATTTCCTTCCCTCATCAGAGTGTATATTTGGTTTATAGTTTTTATAAGTACCTTATGCTCTCCGTCAAATGCTTCTATTCCTGATTCTAGATCTTTGGACCATTTTATTATCTCCACAATATCCCTCTTATTATTATCTTCATTATTATATAATAAAAAATATAAACAACTCTTAATAATAAAATCAATATCATCTTAAAAATAGTATTAACAACAATTAAAAATTTTAATAGATATTAATATATCATCTCTAAATAATAATCAAAATAATAATTATAGAGAATTCTCATGTTCTCTAGTGTTTAGGCATGTTTCTACGAAAAATATTAAAAAAGAAAATAGCAAAAAAATGCATAAGTATTATTGAACCAGTCAAAAAGGTTATTTACTTGAAGTACCTCTCCAACAATCCCTTCAACATCATAGCATGCCTAGCTTCGTCTCTACTTGATTCATCGAAGAAGTCATGAGCATGATCGATATTTAACTCCTTAGCTTTCTTAGCGGCAGCTTTCTTTTCCTTGTTTGCCTTACACTCCCCTTCCAACATCTTCTCGATGTTCTCTTTCAAGTTCTCGGATATAATTCCATTCATCTCTGCAAAGTGGGCAGCATGTTCAGCTTCTTCAAAGGCTATCCTTCTCAATACTTCTGCAACCTCTGGTAATCCCTCCCTCTGGGCCTGTCTTGCCATTGCCAGATATAGACCTACCTCTGTACACTCTCCTTTAAAGTTTGCTTCAACCTCTTTTTCTAAATCTGTACCCTTTGTAACACCTATCTTGTGTTCATTTACCAACTCTACATTAACCATAGGTCCTCACCTCCTATTTTATATTTTATAAATAACCTTAAACAGCGAAAACAATATAATCAAAAAGTATATAAAGTAAAAGGTTGATTACATCTCCTTTATCTTTGCAGCCAATCTCTTACCCATGTTGTAACACTTCTCCAACTCATCTTCAGTTGGTACGTAGTACAACTCGTATGCATCAAGTACGTTGAAGCCACAGGACTCTATTTCCTTTTTGAGTATCTCAACTGCTCCACCATTACCTCCCATGGATCCAAAGACAACTGCCAACCTCTTCAACCCTGTTCTATTGAACTTCAACCCTCTAAGATAGTACACTATATCTCCCATTGATGGATATGGCTCGTCATAGATTGTTGGTATTCCAAAGAGTACTGCCTTACTATCTAGGATATCCTTGACAATTTCACTTCTCTCATCTTCGTGGAGGAAGTACATTACCACTTCAATACCTTCACTCATCAGCCCTTCTGCAAAGGCATGGGCCATCTTCTGAGTTGAATAGTGCATCGTATCGTATATTATTGTAGCCTTGTCTTTACACTTACCAGTTGCAAAGTTCTGGTAAGCCTCTATTACCTTCATTGGCTCTGTCCATATCTGTCCATGAGATGGAGCGATCATCTTAATCTTCTCTAAGAGTCCTAAGTCTGTAACCTCCTTGAACTTTTTTAATACTAACTTAGAGAGTGGTGTAATCAAGTTTGCGTAGAACTTCTTGTTTGCATCCATCAGGACGTACTCTGGGATGTCTTTATCAAACCTCATATGTGCTGGGTAGCAGAGGTGCTGGCCAAATGCATCGTTTGAGAAGAGTATTCCTCCTTCGTTGTATAATGTAAACATACTGTCTGGCCAGTGGAGGAGTGGTGCTTCTAAGAATGTTAATGTTTTACCTCCGAGATCTACACTTTCTAAGGACTTTACAGCTTTGAATGGAGCATTCTTTAAAGATGGGTAGTGCTTCTTTAACCCCTCAATAGCAACCTCTGTACAGTAAATTGGAGCTTCTGGAAACTTCTTGTGAATCTCAGGTAGAGCTCCAGAGTGATCCTTCTCTACATGGTTTTGTACTATTACATCTATCTTGAACTCCCTACCTTCCTTTTCAAAAGCATCCTTTACCCTTCCCCACATCTGAGCAGAAGTTCCTGGATAGGTGTTGTCTATTATAGCAACTTTCTCATCTCCAAATACTAGGTACGCGTTGTAGGTGGTACCCTTTAAGGTATATCCATGATATTTCCTTATATCCCAGTCTAGTACTCCTACCCAATAAACTCCATCTGCTATCTTAACTGCATCTGCTTTCATATTACCACCATTTTATTTCTTTTACGATTAATCCTATTCTACTATCCACTATATTAATTTAACTATACGTATCTCGTCTAGATACTTTTGTTTTCAGTGCGATTTCGATATCGTATTTTTAAATTTTATTTAAATTTTATTAAAATCCTAAAAAATTCGAAAAATATTTATATTATTAATATACATTAACTTTGTTAAAATAATTAACTATATTTAATTAACCAACAGAAGTACGGGGGTATTATGAAGAAAGGTATCTTAATATTATTATTAGGGTTGGTAATAGTAATAACAGCAGGTTTTCTCCTTTACTACTATCAACACCAAAGTAATATTAGATATCTTACAATCTCCACTACAACAAGTCTATACGACACTGGACTTCTAGACACCATAGCAGAGATATTCAAGAGAAAGTACAACATAGAGTTGAGGTTCATTCCAAAGGGAACAGGAGCTGCCATCGAAGATGCAAAAAATGGGGTATGTGATGCTATCATGGTGCATGCTAGGAGCAAGGAGTTAGAGTTCATGAAGGAGGGCTATGGAGTAAATAGAAAGGTTTTTGCATATAACTTCTTTGTTATTGTAGGTCCCAAGGACGATCCTGCAGGGATCAGAGGACTTCCACCAGTTGAGGCTCTTAAGAAGATCGCAGAGGCGGGAAGAGAAGGTAAGATAATATGGATTACGAGGGACGACGGTTCAGGTACTAACACCAAGGAGGTATATCTCTGGAAGTTAGCAGGATACAACTACTCAGAGATAAAAAAGGAGAGATGGGTGTATAGGACAGGATCTGGGATGGGCAATACACTTCGAATAGCTGATACCAAGGGGGGCTATACTCTATCAGATACGGCAACATTTCTCAAGTACAAAAAGGAGGGAATAATACATAACTTAGATATACTAGTTGATAAAGGGAGTGAGTTGATAAATATATACAGTATAATTCTAATAAACCCTAAAAAGTACAAGAAGGATTATCAGGATGCTGTTCTTCTAGCTAAGTGGCTAACGGGAGAGGAGGGACAGAGGGTAATTGGGGAATTTGGTAAGAAGGAATTTGGAAAACCTCTATTCTACCCTATTGTAGAGGTACTGAAAAAGAGGGAGGAGCCTTTCTTTACCTGGATACTGAAGTATGGATTTATAAAGGATGGAGATGTTTTAACAGAGTGTCCAAAGGAGTTTAGATATGGGAAGAACTTTACATTCTTTGAATTTAAAATATCTGATTTAGAATATAGCCATACACATAACGTTTTAAACCATAATGGCAGTGTAAAGTGAAATATTAAGAACTATACTGTTGGATACTAATAAGTAGGATGTTCTATTAATTTTTTTTAATTAATTTTTAAACAATTTTTAAGAGAGAGAGGAATGGCCTGGGACTATATAGTTAAGGGGTTTCTTAAAGCCTTTGAACTTATAATAAGTGGAAATCCTGAACTTTACGATATACTTCTTAGAAGTATAAAGGTATCTGGATTAGCTACTTTATACGCTGGGCTAATAGGTATTCCCATAGGAGTCATTCTGGGACTCTCAGATTTTAAAGGTAAAAATGTTATAAAGTCCATTTTTAACGGGTTGATGGGTATTCCTACTGTAGTACTTGGACTTATTCTCTATCTATTCTTGGCACCTACTGGACCCTTAGGATTTCTAAACCTACTTTACACTACTACAGGTATAAGTCTTGGCCAGATGATGCTGATTTTACCTATTGTTGTGAGTATTACAGCAAATTTTATAGAGAGTATAGAAGAAGATGTAAGATACTTGGCACTAACTTTAGGGGCAGATAAAACCCAGATGATGATGAAGGTTATCGAGGAAGCTTCTCCAGGTATATTATTGTCCCTGATGGCTGCATTCAACAGGGCTATTGCAGAATTGGGAATAGCCCTTATGATAGGAGGTAACATCTTTGTAGAAGGAGGGAATATGAACACAAGGGTACTAACTACAGCAATTCAGATGTACGTCACAAGGGGAGAAATAAGTATGGCAATTGCACTGGGAATCATACTACTGTCTCTAGTATATCTTATATCCGTGATAGTAAATTATATACAGAGAAGGTGGGCAGACTCATGATGGTTCTAAAGGGTATTTTTAAAACCTTTGGAGATAAGATTGTCCTTAAGGATGTTAATCTTACAGTAAATAAGGGGGAGATCTTTGCGATTTTAGGATATAGTGGTGCTGGAAAAACCACCTTACTTAAGATACTCTCAGCTTTAGACGTTGATTTTAGAGGAATCTATCTATTTAAAGATATAGATGTTAGAAAATACCCTGAAAAGGTAAGAAAATATATAACTATGGTCTTTCAGAACCCTGTAATGTTTAAAGGTACAGTCTTTGAAAATGTAGCCTACGGGTTAAAGGTTAGGGGATACAGTAAGAATTATATTAAAGAGAAGGTAGATAGGGTGTTGGAATCTCTTGGAATCTTGGAGTTGAGAGATAAAAATGCTAAGAGGTTAAGTGGTGGAGAAAGGCAAAGGGTTGGAATAGCGAGGGCTTTAGTGTTGGACGTAGACGTATATATCTTTGACGAGCCGACATCTAACTTAGATATAGAGAATATCAAAGTTATAGAAGGTGCTATAAAGGAGTTGAAGAAAAAGGGGAAAACTATAATAGTTACAACTCATGATCTCCTTCAGGCTCGGAGGTTGTCAGACAGGGTAGCTTATATAGAAAAGGGGGAAATCGTTGAGGTTGGTGAGACTGAGAAGGTATTCAAGTATCCGAAAGATGAAAGAACCTATAGGTTTGTAAGTGGTATGTTTTGAGACGATTATTATAGTCAAGAGCATAACTTTTAGAATTACTCTATTACCGTATCTCTAAATATCCATACATTCTCCAACTTTAGGTACAATTACCTTAACTCCCATTTCCTCTACTTTCTTTACTAGACCTGAGATATCCTGTTCTATCAGTGGGAAGGTGTTGTAATGCATAGGTATAAATATCTTTGGATTGAGGTATTCTACAGCTTTCACTGCTTCCTCTGGTCCCATCGTGTATCTTCCACCTACTGGAAGGAGTACCACTTTTGGATTATAGATCTCTCCTATAAGTTTCATATCTCCAAATAACCCAGTATCTCCTGCGTGATAGACCCTGTCGTTAATTATATACCCTGTAGCCACTCCACCAGGTGTATTTTCATCTATATCTGAGGAATGTTCCGCCTTAACCATTGTTAATTTTGAGTTCTTTATTTTAACAGTCCCTCCTATGTTCATCCCTTCTGCAGTGACTCCTCGTTTTCCCAAGTATACAGAAATCTCATGATTAGATACAACAGGGATGTTGTACCTCCTAGAGATCTCCACTGTACTTCCAAGGTGATCACTGTGTCCATGGGTTACAGCTATAACTTCTACACCTTCTACAACCTTATCATAGTCTATACTACAAAGAGGGTTTGGAATGAAGGGATCTACCAGCACTCCATCTACTTTAAAACATGCATGGCCGTACCAACATATCATACTAACACCCTTATAGATTTATAAATGGTGCCCCTGTCGGGATTTGAACCCGAGTCTGCGAATCCGCAGTTCGCAAGCATATCCTGGCTAGCCCACAGGGGCTTCTATTAATAAATACAATATAATACTAATATATTAACCTTTTCATTGGGGTTAGTATTCTTTCTAGTGCAAAGATCATCGTTGAAGGAGGTTAATAACGCTACTAAAGATAGGGATTTTGCCCCTCCAGATGCTAAGGGTGGGGAAAAATAATCATGTTTTTATACTCTTTTTTATTTAATTTTCTTTATTATAACAATAAAACAATAATCTAAAAATAACTCTATAAATGAAAAAAAAAAAATTAAAATAAAAACCTTCTACTCATCTCAAAATACAAGACCTTCAAACATTGGAGAAAGAGACAATTCTCCCGAACAGGAGTATCATTATTGTAATGGTTTCGTTGGATTATTTATCTCCATTTTTACATAGTTTTACTAACTCCTCAACTAACTCCTTTTTTATTTTACCGTTGTTTCTGTCTCCCTTAGTACATGCTGCTCCCCTAATTCCCACTATATCACACCCTATTTCCTTTAATACAGGTATATCTTCTTTCCTTATAGAACCTGCCAATGCACATTCTAAGCCGTAGTTATGTACTTCCTCCACAAATTCAGAGATCAATTCTCTATTCAAGTGGTCAAATAACCTCTTACCGTCTTTAACTGCAGTATCTAACATCGCAACATCACATCCAGAATCTCTGGCAACCTTAGGTATTATAAGAGGATCTACTGCCCCTACCCTGTAAGCATCGGCATATCCTGCAGCTACAACTATCTTATTCTCGTCAATCTCTTTAACTGCTTTCACAACTTTATTCATTACATCCACAGCCTCCCTGTAGGATTTTGTCCCATAGAGCCCAACTTTTATATAATCTGCCCCGCTTATAGCAGCCCCAACTGCTGCAAGGGCCACAGTCCCAGGTTTATAAGGTACATCTCCTACCGTTGCACTAACTAAACGATCCTTTGGAGTAATATTTCTGATCTCTCTTATTACCCATGGAAAGTTTGCACCTAAGGAACCCTCTAACGGATTTTTAACATCTATAATATCCGCCCCACCTTCAATGGCTTCTTTAGCCTCTTCTATATCTTTTGGACTGATAAGTATTCTCATATATTCACCTGTTGGGGTTTTAATAAAAAATTTAAATAAAAATAATATTTAAAAATTTTTGTTATATAGATTATAAAATGTTAAAAATTAAAAAAATAGAATAACTTTAACAAATTACTTAATTTTTACATAATATTTTAAATTATTATCCCCATCGGGGAACAGCTCAGGATGTATCATCTTAGCGTAATCTCTCATGTATCCTATAGGATCCTTTGTCTCCCATACATAGTAATCTGGTTTTGATACATAGAATCTTCCATCTTTAAAAGCCTTGAAATTCTCAAACCCTGAGTTAGGATATGCCTTTAATAAATCCTCTTTACTAGTGATGTTTTTAGTTGTTCTTAATATAACTACATCAGCATTTTCTGCTCTCTCTAGGAAGGTTTCAGTGTCTATCTTTGTAGAACCTGTTCCAGGTATGTCGCTGAATACATACCTACCGTGGAATAAATCTATTAATCTTGCGTAGAAATTCTGAGCCTCTGGAACAGAAGGAGTACTTGTATCACTCCATTTCCAGAAATTAACCACAGTTGGGTAGGTATCTGATTTTGCTACAGTTCTTAATAGGTTGTTCCTCTCGTACCAGGCTTTCTGGAAGTATTCATCTGCTTTCTTGTATGCATCCTTACCCCAGAAGGCTGCGACGAATTTTATCCACTCTATTCTTCCAAGGTATGTAGGTTCTTCGTAGGCAAAACACCTTGCTACAGGTATACCTAACTTTCTTAACTTTGTTTCCATTTCGTCATGAGATGTCCAACCTCCTAGGAATGCTATATCTGGAGATACGTTAAGCACTACCTCGTAGTTCATACTATTAGCAGAACCAATATCTAGTACCTTACCTTCCTTGTAAAGTTCTGTAAGTTTAGGAGAGTCGAGTATAGCATATTTAGGGGCTCCTTTTATGGTATCGTGGTACTTACCCAATATATCAGCCGTCGAAATTACAGGTGAATAAAATATAGTGACTACTCTATGTACTGGGACTGTTATCTTTGTTGCACCTGGGATATCAGGTGCTGTACTTCCATTTATCACTAGTAAAAATTTATTCTTTTTGGAATCCTCTAAATAACAATATCCATTATCCCAGTTTGGTTCTAAGGTGAATTTCGTAGCAAATACTACAGGACTTCTAAATCTCTCGTAGTTTTTAAATAGATACACCACGTCTGCAATGTTTATGGTATCATCACAGTTTAAATCTCCTACTCCAAGAGGCTCGTTTCTGTGTTTAAACAGATACATCACGTCTGCAATATCTACCTTTCCATCTCCATTTATATCTCCCATTTGAAACCCAAACGATATGGGAATTAATGTTAATACTATTAAAGATATTATGGTAAAGTAGATTGTGTCTTTTCCTTTCATTGTATTCACCTTTTAGTAATACTTTATTTAATATTAGTAATACAATATTAAGAAATAATATATTTATAATTTACGATAAATTACTTAAAAAATATGAGAAAATAATAAATTTTTATTTTACGTTAATCCCATCAAACTGGATACTTTAAAAATTAATAAAAATTACTTATAAAAAGAAAGTAATATCCTCAAAAATCATTAATTTTAGTTTTAGAATCTTTAATGAGAATTAAGTGTTAATCCTAAATTGAATTTAAAGATTTAGAGTTTCTCCTCTACCATACCTTCGATCTCTAAGTATTTTCTCCTTAAATTTTCTTTCATCTCCTTACAGGCCTTCCATTTATCTCTTTCTATAGCCTCTAAAAGTCGTTCTATAATGTTCATAAGGGCGTATGGATTGTTTTTCCTGAAAAATTCCTCCATATCTTTATCAAACACATACCTATTGGCGATCTCCTCGTACATCCAGTCATCGATAATGTTGGAGGTACAGTCCCAAGCAAATATGTTATCTATATATTTGGAAAAGTCTGCAGCTCCCTTGTATCCATGTCTCTTCATGCCCTTTATCCACTTTGGATTCATTATTTTACTTCTGAATATAAGTTTTCCTTCTTCTTTTAGATGTTTTGTTTTTATCCTACCCCTGTTAGACGTGTCTCCAACATAACTTTTAGGCTGTCTCCCTGAGTAGTATGTAACTGCAGCAATCAGTCCTCCATGATAACTGTTAAAGTCATCCCCCTCGAAGATATCCCACTCTTGGGAGTCCTCGTTCTTTACAGTTAGTTCTATCTTAGATAAACGGTTTATAAACTCCTCCCTTGCATCCACTCCATAGACCCCCTTACCGTAGGCGTATCCCCCCCACTGGACATAAACTTTAGCTAGATCCTCTATAGATTTCCAGTTCTTTTCATCTATTAAATTGGCAACCCCTGCCCCATAGGTGCCTGGTTTATCACTGAATATTCTGTAGAGGCTTATTTCCCTTGCTATCTTCTCATCTATACCTTTTTTTATCTTCTCCTCAACTTCCTCCCTGTAGTGCTTCTTAACAAAGTTCATCTCCTCAGGCTCTGGAAGGTTTGCAACCTTCCTTATAGCCTCGTCTATAAGTTCAATAACCTGTGGAAAAGTGTCTCTGAACAGTCCGCTCACCCTCAGTGTGACATCTATCCTTGGTCTCTTCAACTCTTCTAATGGAATCACTTCTATGCCTGTAACTCTCCCCATCTTGTTCCATACTGGTTTAACCCCTAAGAGGTAGAGTACTTCTCCAATATCATCTCCCCTCGTCCTCATGGTAGGAGATCCCCATATTACTATTCCTAAGTACTCGGGGTATTTCCCCTCTTCTTCTAAATACTTCCTTATAAGATCCTCTGCAAGTCTCTTCCCCATCTCGTAGGCCGATTTTGTAGGTATCTCCTGGGGATTACAGGAGTAGAAGTTCCTACCAGTTGGGAGACAGTTTATGTCCTTAGTAGGGGCCCCAGCCACTCTTGGAGGCACATAACATCCCTCAAGGGCATCTACGGTATGTTTTATCTCTTCCTCCACACTCATCAATTTTCTGTAGATCTTAGATACAATCTTCAAAACGTTCCTTAAGTTGTTATTTATAGGGAAGGTTTTCAATCTGTCTATACACTCCTCCTGGAAGTTGTACCTACTGTACTCCTGAAGGAGGGATATACCGTATTTATATACCTCGTCTATCAACTTTTGATATTTACCTGGGTGTTCATTTAACTCCTCCCAGTTGTAATTTAGCACCTCTGATATCATCTTCAAATAATCAAACTGGTACTTCACTATCATAAATATCATATTTATTAACTTCTCCTCCTCTAAGGGAACCCCCATAATATGGAGCCCCTCGTTTATCTGTCTGTACTTTATCTCCTCCAAGTAGTCATGGATCTTATCCAGTAGCTCCTCAAATTCAATATCTACTTTTTCTATAACTCTCCCATCTAAAAGATCTTCATCTAGTTTCAACTCCTTAATCTTTTCCAGTATCCTTTTCCTTAAAAATTCTCTTTTCTCCTTACTCTCTACTTCGTAGTATTCCTCTATACATCCCTCCAGTTCAGAGAGTTCTCCATAGAGATCTGAGATAGTCATTGGAGGTATCAGGTGGGAGATTATTGTAGCGTAGGATCTTCTCTTAGCCTGGGTACCTTCACCAGGGTTATTTACAATATATGGATAAATATTCGGAAGTTCCATATTTATATCTGGATAACAGTCCTTGGAAAGTCCAACACATTTCCCTGGTAGCCACTCTAAACTACCATGTTTTCCCATGTGGATAATAGCATCTGCCTTAAAAACATCCCTGATCCACTTATAGAATGCGATATAGTAGTGAGATGGAGGTAGATCTGGGCAGTGGTATATTTTCGATGGATCTTCTCCAAAACCTCTTGGAGGTTGAAGAGATATGAATATATTCCCATTTATTATACCTGGAATTATCAATTCTCCGTTAAAGTTCATAACATCTCCAGGTATAGAACCCCAATGTTCTATTAACTCCTTTCTAACCTTCTCAGATAGACTGTTGAACCACTTCTCATAAGCTTCCCTATCTACACTACCTACAGACTTCTTTATCTTCTCCTCAGTTAGGAATCTTTTATCGTTGGTTACATAGTTTAACATATTTTCGATAAGTTCGTTCCCATTCTTGTACAATTTCTCTACAAGGAAACCCCTTTTCTTCAATTCCTTCATTATATTGACTACACTCTCTGGACTGTCCAGCCCAAAGGCAGACGCGATCTTATCGTTTCTCGGTGGATAGTTGTGGAATATTATTGCAATTTTCTTATTCCTGTTATTCTTTAACTTCAGATCTGCATATTTCAATGCTAGATCCACTATCTTTTCACATCTATCTCTAATAGGTTTGTACTTTACAATAGGAACTCCAACTCTACCCTCCTTAATTTTTTTCTTCCCTCCTATTGGGAAGTGTATAATTGCCCCGTCAAACTCAGGCATAGCCATGCCGATAACGAGATCTATGGGATTAAGGCCTCTCTTAGATCCTTCCCACTCCTCAATGTATCCAGTAGATATTATACCCTGAAGTATCGGTGTGTTAAGTTCTTTCAAAAATTGAGGTTCCTCTTCTAAGTAGTCATCCCTTATCCCCATGGAG
This sequence comes from Methanofervidicoccus abyssi, assembly GCF_004310395.1. Lineage (NCBI taxonomy): Archaea > Methanobacteriati > Methanobacteriota > Methanococci > Methanococcales > Methanofervidicoccus > Methanofervidicoccus abyssi. The sequence goes on from NZ_BFAX01000004.1 coordinate 56,233, forward strand.
AGTGTAAACATCGTTGTATTTATTAGAACATCTATAACAGATTTTCCATTTATATAGAAGAATCTCTTAAATGTCTCCAAGGTACCAAGTGCTCCTAAGTCATTTTTTAAATGGGAAGAAAATACCCCTATAGGAATACCACCTTTTCTCTCGATGATATCTATAAGATAATCCACATAGTCGATATTATTTGCAATAAACCAGTTTCTATAGAATAGTATTCCAATAGTGGGTTTCTCTTTTAACTCCTCCTCAGATATTCCTAAAAATGATAGATATTTTTTCAGATCTTCAAAGTATTTACCTCTGTAGTATATCCCCTGCCAAGGTGTAGGTTTTGGCTCATCGTATTTTATAGAACTATTTCCAAAGGTACTTGCCAGATATAGGAGTAAATTTTTATAGTTTTCAACACCTTCGTAACTTAGATACTTCATCACTTTTTCCCTAACTTCTTCATCTACAGTGATGGCATCCAAGAGATCAGGATGTACCTCATTTACTGTAGGTAGAGGTATGAATGGAATGTTATACTTTTGAGTAACTTTTTTCAATTTGTCAAAACCCTTAAAGGTATCTTTTCCTCCCATAAGTTTTGTAAATACTACGTTGGATTTTTTAACAAATTCCAAGAACTCCTTAAATTCCTCTTCACTGTAATTGCTGTTTAATATTCTAAATTCCAAGTAATCTTTAACCTTTTCATAAGCTTCTTCAAAAATCAAGTCATCACTATCTATCGTAGATACAAAGGCTATCCTTATCATAGCTACATCCCATATTGTTCTTATAATATTTAATATATTTAATAATAATATTTAATAATCAAATATTTTTAGTATAATAACTTGTTTATTTTGTCATAATTCCCATCAAACCCATTATACAATGATAAAGAATAAGAAAGACTAAGTACTCTAGATAGCCTTACTTCCCATCAAAGCAGTAACTAAAAACTAATAAGAGATAATAATTATAACAAAAAAATAAAGGAATAAGATATAGTAATAAAAATTTTTGATATAACTATAAATATTGTTCCTTCGATATTACGACAGAATTTCTCCTTACCACCTTAGTGTTCAGAAAAATATTTTTGGAGAGATATTGTTATAACAATTATTTTATTAATCTTACATAAATAAGAACGTAGAACTTAATATTATATCATTAATATCTTAATCTTTATTTAACAAGAATAATAACAATACTATCTTTTCCCAAAAAAGTTTATTTTTTCGATCAGTTCAGTGAAAGCTCTTTTCTCAAATTCCAAAACTTCTTCCTCTGTTAAGGTACCACTTACCTCTCCATCTAAGGTTAGTTTATCTACACCTCTAATTATCATCCTATCTCTTCCATCTCTGTTAAGTATTTTCTCTGCAACTCTGTCATGAACAAGGGCTAGAGGTGGAAGAAATACTGTATCCTTCAACTTTTTAAGATCAACTGTTTTTAAGTCCTCTGCTGTAATAAGATCTGAGATGTCTTTATTTACTTTGACAACATTGACTGGTGTATCTTGGAATATCTCCCTTAGGAAATCGTAGGCTATCTTTCCAGTGACTATAGTGGCTTCAGCCTCTATCTTATTCCTCAATCTTTCAAGTATATCCTTGTGGTAGGTTATTGCAAAAGGTGCCTTTGTTAAAGGATCGTAGAGAGGTGTTCCAGTGATCCTGATCTTATCTCCAAAGCTTTCATGAACCTCTTTTACAATGTTTTTAAACTCTTCTACGGAATGAGGAGTTATACCTTCTATAATTGGAGCGTTTTTTAGTATAAGACCTTGTTCAGTGGTGTTGGCAAACCTCATCAATATAACCCCTTTTGCTCCCCAATCTACCAAATCTGAGAGTGTCCTGTTTAAAACTTCTCCGTCGTTAACTCCTGGGATAACTATTACTGCACAGTGTACCTCACAGTTTTCACAGAAGTACTCCAGACATTTTAGAGATATCCTGGCGTTTCTGTCGTTTAACCATTCTCTTCTCATATCTGGATCTGTGGAGAATACAGAGAATGTAACCTCATCTACTCCAGCATCTACAAGAGCTTTTGCAGTATCTAAATCTTTAAAACCTTTTCCAGAAGTATATCCTAAGTGTATCTTTAAACCTATATTTCCTATATACTCACAGAGGGGTATGAGATCTGGGTAGAAACTTACGTCTCCTCCACCGGTTATATTCACCTTCTTATACTGCTGAAAGAAGAGGGCACTTTGAACCTGCTGTACAACCAGTGGTAATGGGAGAAAATCTCCGTTAATTTCCCTTACAGAGTATGTACAGTAGTCACAACCTACTTGATATGTACAGTTCTTACATCCAAAAGGTGTAATATTGTTGCTGTCTAATTTCCTAAAGTAGCAGAATCTGCAGAAACCTCCACAGTTTTTACCAGGTTCTCCCTTTAAATCTACTAAAAGTTGAGATTTATCTCTCAGTATATCTTCTTTTTCCTTATTTGTATCCCATATACTCTGAAATTTAGTGAAATCAAAGTTCATGATATCATTTTAGTATCTTATAATTATTATTAAACATTTAATATGCTACAATAATATTATATTAATATTATAATTAATACATTAATACTTAATACTGTCCTGTATAGCAAATAAAATATGAAGTAACATATAGAAGTCAGTAAAGTAAATATTCTATTTAAATATATTGATATAAATTCTGTTAAGGTTTTAAAAAGATATATATAGTTTTCGATTTGATCTTAATAGAAAATTTATAATATATTATCTACTTATAAAAATGATAAGAATTATCAAAAAAGTAAAGAGTGATTACCATGAAGAAGTACAACGACACAATATGTCTATACGATGCAAAAGGAAATCTTGTTGAGGAAAATGTACCATTAGAAGCCATTAGTCCACTGTACAACCCTGTTATAAAAAAGTTGGTAAAAGATATTAAGAGAACTGTGGCAGTTAATTTGGCAGGGATTGAAAACAGTCTAAGAACAGGTGCCGTTGGAGGAAAGGGTTGTAAAATACCTGGAAGAACCTTAGATCTACCAATTGTAGAAAATGCTGAAACTATTTTAGAAGAAGTCGAAAAGATTCTAAGAGTATCTCCTGATGACGATACTTCTATTAAAGCTATTAACGGTGGTAAGCAGGCAGTTGTCCAATTACCATCTAGGAGGTTGGAAATAGCAGCAGAGTATTCTGCATCTATACTAAATACAGCAATGGCTTTGAAGGAGGCCATAATTAAAACCTTCAACGTAGATATGTTTGATGCACCTTTAGTCCATGCTGCAATACTGGGGAGATATCCTCAGTCAATGGATTACTTAGGGAGTAATATAGCATCCCTGTTAGGAGCCCCTTCAAATATGGAAGGTCCAGGTTATGCATTGAGAAACATTATGGTAAACCACTACGTGGCAACAACCAGGAAGAATGTAATGAATGCAGTTGCATTAGCATCCATTATAGAACAGACTGCAATGTTTGAGATGGGAGACGCTATAGGATCCTTTGAGAGACTACACCTCTTAGGTCTTGCGTATCAGGGGCTAAACAGTGACAACTTAGTTATCGACTTAGTCAGGGCAAATAGAAAAGGTACAGTAGGTACAGTTATAGCTTCTGTGATTGAAAGAGCCTTAGAGGATAAAATAATAACTGAAGATAAAACCTTAGAATCTGGATATATATTATATAGACCATTGGATATTGCTAAATGGAATGCCTATGCTGCAGCAGGACTGGTTGCAGCCGTTATTGTAAACTGTGGTGCTGCAAGGGCTGCTCAGAATGTTTCATCAACTATACTCTACTACAACGATATATTGGAGTACGAGACAGGTCTCCCAGGTGTTGATTTCGGTAGAACAGAAGGTACTGCAGTAGGATTCAGTTTCTTCTCCCACTCTATCTACGGTGGAGGGGGTCCAGGTATATTCTCTGGAAACCACATAGTTACAAGACACAGTAAGGGGTTTGCTATCCCACCAGTATGTGCTGCTATGTGTGTAGATGCAGGTACCCAGATGTTCTCCCCAGAGAGAACTTCAGCACTTGTTGGGACTGTATACGGTGCTATAGATGAGTTTAGAGAACCTATGAAGTATGTAATTGAAGGTGCTGTTGAGATAAAAGATATGTTCCAATAAATTAATAGTTATGAGTGAGGTAATAGTTATGATAGAAGTTGAAGTATTTCCCCACAGATACTTAAAGGCAGAAACCACTGAAAAATTTCTTAACGAGATATACTCCCTAGATACTGTAGAGAGGGTTATTATCCATGGACAGTCTCTACCAAAAATTGTATATTACGGTCCTGCAAGAGGTACTCCAGTGAATCACTCTGAGAGAAAGATAATCAACGTACATGGAGTTCCTGTAGAACTTACAGTGATGGCAGGTAGATTCTGGATAACCTTAAAAGACGACAGTGAGATAGATAAGATCGAAGAGATCTGTAAGACTCTCTTTCCCTTTGGATATAACATAAGGATAGGTAAATTTACTAGAGATAAAGTAACAGTGACAGACTATATAAAGTATGGGGAGAAAGTAGTAAACATGATGGACAGATCTCTTATTGGATTGACAGATCCTAGGAGTAGATTTGACAGTGCAGTGAAGATAATACCTAAGGAGAAAGGTGAGGAAGTAACTTCCAAAGAACAGTAAGATGTGATCCTATGCCTGTGGGGAGGAGAGAACAGATAATAGACTGTAGGGCAGTGATGGGATTGGGAGAAGGAGGAGGTTTGGCCCAGAGAGGTACCTTTGCAGAAGCTCTGAGGAACGACGTAGTAGTTGTGGCAATGTCTCCTGGAAGACGACATATTACAAAGCCTGTCTGTGAGATAACCTACGGGATAAGGGAGGCAGGTATTCAAACCAGTGTCCTAGTTCTAAATGCAGGCAGTGGTATACCTCATGACGCTCCTCATGGTAGTTTAGGATCTACATTTGGTATAAAACCAGAAGAAGCAGAACAGGTTAATAGACATAAACTCTGTATAATACATTTTGGAAATGTCAAAAGTCATATCGTATATAAAGCTAGGTTGTTCTTAAGATACGTAGAGATACCGACAATAGTAGTCTGCCAGACTCCTGTAGATATGGAAGATTTTGCAAAGGTAGGGGTAAAAACAAGAGATGTTATACCCCTTGAACCTGTAACTAAAGGTACTATAGTAGATATAGTATCTGGTGTTGTGAGGGGGGAATCTCCCCCTCAATCAAAGATTGATGAAATTATCAAAAGAATTAAAGATAATCTAAAAAAATAAGGGGTGATTTTATGGCATATACACCTCAATTCTATCCAGGTAAAACAAGAATTGCTGAGAATAGAAGAAAACACATGAACCCAGATGTTCAGTTGGAAAAGTTGAGAGAGATTCCAGATGACGACGTTGTGAAGATCATGGGACATAGACAACCTGGAGAGGATTACAAAACTGTCCATCCACCATTGGAGGAGATGGACCTTCCTGAGGATTACGTCAGGGATCTCGTTGAACCTATAAGTGGAGCCAAAGAGGGACATAGAATAAGATATATCCAATTTACAGATTCCATGTATAATGCTCCAGCACAGCCCTACGATAGGGCAAGAACCTACATGTGGAGATTTAGAGGAGTAGACACAGGTACACTCTCAGGAAGACAAGTTATAGAGATGAGAGAGAGTAACTTAGAGGAGATTGCAAAGAACTTCTGTATAGATACAGCATTCTTCGATCCAGCAGTCTGTGGTATAAGAGGGGCTACAGTGCATGGACACTCCTTGAGACTCGATGAAAATGGACTGATGTTCGATGCATTACAGAGGTACGTATATGACGAAAAAACAGAGCATGTACTCTATGTAAAAGACCAGGTTGGGAAGCCTTTGGATGAGCCTGTGGATGTTGGAGAACCTCTACCACCTGAGAAGTTAGCAGAGATAACTACTATCTACAGAAAGGACAACATCCCAATGAGGGAAGATACAGAACTTATTTGTGTAGTTAAGAGAATTCATAGGGCAAGGACCTTGGGAGGATTTATGCCTACGGATGAAATATTTAAAGGATTATAATTAATTGTATTAGTTATTTTTAAAATAATTTCAAAAATTTTTTGAGGTGAGGATGATGGATACAGAAAAAAGGTTGTTCTTAAAGGCATTAAAGGAGAAATTTGAGGAAGATCCAAAAGAAAAGTATACTAAGTTCTATGTATATGGGGGATGGAGACAGTCAAAGAGAAAGAGAGAGTTTGTAGAGCATGCAAAGGAGTACTTAGAGAAAAGGGGAGGTCTTCCATTCTATAACCCAGATATCGGAGTTCCATTAGGTCAGAGAAAGTTGATGCCTTATAAACTCTCAGGTACAGACTACATAGTAGAGGGAGACGACTTACACTTCATGAACAACGCTGCTATGCAGCAGATGTGGGATGATATAAGGAGGACTGTTATTGTAGGTATGGACACAGCACATGCAGTACTTGAGAAGAGATTGGGAGTAGAAGTAACTCCAGAGACTATAAACGAATACATGGAAGTAATCAATCACGCATTACCAGGAGGAGCAGTTGTCCAGGAGCACATGGTTGAGGTAGATCCTGCCTTAGTATGGGACTCCTACGCTAAGATATTCACTGGAGACGATGAATTGGCAGATGAGATCGATAAGAAGTTCTTAATAGATATCAACAAGTTGTTCCCAGAAGAACAGGCAGAACAGTTGAAGGCCGCTATAGGTAAAAAAACTTACCAGGTATCTAGGGTACCTACCTTAGTAGGTAGAGTATGTGATGGAGGTACAATAGCAAGATGGAGTGCAATGCAGATAGGAATGTCCTTCATTACCGCATACAAACTTTGTGCAGGGGAAGCTGCAATTGCAGACTTCTCCTACGCTGCAAAACATGCAGATGTTATCGTAATGGGTACAGCACTACCTGCAAGGAGAGCAAGAGGTCCAAATGAGCCAGGAGGAATACCCTTCGGTATATTGGCAGATATTATACAGACATCCAGAGTAAGTGAGGACCCAGTAGAACAGGCCTTAGAGGTAGTAGGAGCAGGGGCTATGCTCTATGATCAGATATGGCTTGGTTCCTACATGTCTGGAGGTGTTGGATTCACCCAGTACGCCACAGCATCCTATACAGATGATATATTAGATGACTTCTCTTACTACGGATACGACTACGTAGAGAAGAAGTATGGAATAAACGGAGTAAAACCAAGCATGGATGTTATTGAAGATATTGCTGCAGAAGTTACACTCTACGCATTGGAACAGTACGATGAGTACCCTGCTCTCTTAGAAGATCACTTCGGAGGATCCCAGAGAGCAGCGGTTACAGCGGCAGCATCTGGTATCTCAGTAAGTATGGCAACTGGAAACTCAAACGCTGGAGTTAACGGGTGGTATCTAAGCCAAATATTACACAAGGAGTATCACAGTAGGTTAGGATTCTACGGATATGATCTACAGGATCAGTGTGGTGCTGCGAACTCCTTCTCCATTAGAAACGATGAATCCTCTCCATTAGAGTTAAGAGGTCCAAATTATCCAAACTATGCAATGAACGTAGGGCACCAGGGAGAGTACGCAGGTATAGTCCAGGCAGCTCACTCCGCAAGAGGAGATGCCTTTGCACTGAATCCACTGATTAAAGTAGCCTTTGCAGATCCATTACTTATATTCGACTTTGCCCATCCAAGAAAAGAGTTTGCAAGAGGGGCACTTAGAGAGTTTGAGCCTGCAGGAGAGAGAGATCCAATTATCCCAGCACACTAACTTAATCTTTTTTTTATTATTTTTAATTTTTATTTGATGTTTCAATTTAAAAAATTCTTTATTATAATTAAATTATTCTTTAAAAATCCTTTATTTACCCTAATTTTATAAAATTAAACCGAAAATAATATATATATTAGTAAAATAATAAAAAATAATCTATCTTTAATGAAATGGGGTGAAACGATGGATTCAACACTAATAATCCTGGGAGCTTTAGCACTTTCAAGTGCTGCAGCCACTGTGGCAGGATGTGCTGAAGATTTAGAGTCTGACGTAGGTTCCCAGTCAAACCCGAACTCACAGGTACAGTTGGCACCTCAGATGGGTAATATACATAGATACTTCAATAAGGCTATATCTGGAGAACCAGTGTCTTACGGTCTATACGTTGCTGTAGCAGGTACTATCGCATGGGCACTAATGAATATAGGAATGAGTACAATCTTTGCACTGGTTATTGGAGCAGGTGTTGCAGCTTTTATACATGGAGTATACGCTGTTAGTGCATACCTTGGGAGGATAGTAGGTCAGTCCCAAAACTTTGGACAGCCTGTATACTTAGATGTTGTTATAACCCACTTAGGGCCTATAGTTGGGCATGGATTTATTGCAGTGTTCTGTATGCTACTGGCTGCATACTTGGCAACTTCTATATTAGGTAATCCATTCCCCCTACCATTGGTAGCACTGATTTTTGGTATTACTGTAGGAGCTATAGGTTCATCAACTGGAGACGTCCACTACGGTGCCGAAAGGGAATATCAGAAGTATCCATTTGGTGGTGGTGTTCCTGTAGCAAACCATGGAGATATTGACATTAAGGCAGAAATAGGTATTAGAAACGGTATGGATTCTTCCTACTTCTGTTCTAAGCTGGGAGGTCCTTTAACAGGACTTACATTTGGTTTAATAGTATTCTTAGACGGTTGGAGAGGGATAGTAGGAGGGATTCTTGGAAATGCTCTTGGTGGGAGCCTAATCTCTAAATCAATAATAGCCATTATCGTAGGTATAATTTTAGTAGCAGTTATGGTATGTTTAAACAGGTTGGTTGAAGTATATGCAAGGAAAAAGTATGGGCCATACACAGATAGGTAAAGTGGTGATAAGATGGTTATAGGTTTACTAATTCCCTTTGTAGAGATCACCTTAGCAGGTGCTATAATTAACGCAAGTGTTCACTTTGTTCCAGTAGGAGGAGCTCCTGCAGCTATGGCTACATCTACAGGAATAGGTACGGGTACTACTCAGTTAGCAGCAGGAGCTGGATTTACAGGTTTAATGGCTGCTGCGACAATGGCTGCTCAAAATGGAATTGATATATTCAATCCCCTACACTGGATAATTATCCTCCTCTCAGGTGCTGTTGGTTCTATGATCATGTTAGGTTTAACTATGCTGATAGGACAGTTGATATACGTTTTTGGTGTAGGGGTAGTTCCAGCTGCAGATAAGTGTGAAAGGGACCCAATTACAGGGGATTATCAAAAGTCTTATATTACCCCTGGTACTACTGGACATGCTATTCCTACCGTATGTTTCATTAGTGGATTGATTGGAGCTGCTCTTGGGGGTATAGGGGGAGCTCTCGCCTATGTTGCCCTTAAACAGTTAGGATTCTCTTCAGAAGTTGCAGGAATTATGGCAGTAGGGTTTTTCTTTATGAATGCCGTACTTGCATCTTATAACATAGGAGGAACTATAGAAGGATTTCACGATCCCAAGTTCAAGAAAATACCAAACGGTATTGTCGCATCCTTTGTGGCATCTCTACTGACTGGGATTATAGTGGTTGTAATGTCATTAGGGATTTAATTAATATATATTTAGAATTAGAATAAATACTTTTAATATTAATAATAAATTTTAAATTAATTGTTTGAGGTGTTGCTATGAGTCATGGTGGCGGAGGACATGCTGCAGAGCTCTATCCAGAAAATCAGATCTTAGCAATAGGTACTATACTTGCAATTATGGGAATGTATATTTCACAGTTTTTCCCACAGGTGTCTATGCTATTAGGGGGTCTACTGGCTTCTGCAGCTATTGTTGCAGGAGCAAACACTACCAGAAAAGTTGCTGCTTATGGACTGGGAACAGGAGTCCCTTCTATAGGAATGTTGAGTTTGGGAATGGGTATAATATCTTCAGTGGCAGGTATATACTTGGTAAATACCGTGGTAAAAATCCTTGGTGCTGGTAGTGAGTTACTATATATTATTCCAATAGTTGTAATAGTGATATCTGTAGTCTTAGGATATATAGTAGGTAGGTTAACTGTAAAACCTATTGGTATGAAAATCCCTGTAATGGTTGAAAGTATGACTAAGTTATCCCTTATGGGGGCGCTCTCAATTATAGGATTCTGTACCGCCTACGCCGGTGGATTCCTTCCTAATATTATCATTCCAGGATCTATAGAGAATGGTGTCATGGCCTTGGCATTTATTGCAGCAGGTATGGGTATACTCCATCCATTTAATGCATGTTTAGGACCTAATGAGAGTCATAAAAGGACACTTACACTAGCTGTAGCCTGTGGATTTTTAACATGGTTTATATTCTCTGTCGCCAGGTTGGATGTAGTATCTTCCATTGCTTCCATAGTACTGTGGGCTGTAGTATACAAGGAGTTTATAAAACAGTCATTGAAGGATGCCTGCTGTGTATACTACACTCCAGAAATACCTAAAAGAGAGATGTAAGGTGATGTCATGGATATTGTAAAGGTATGTCCTGAGTTGGGAATAGTGATGGATGTAGATTCAGGGTTAATTGCTGAAACAAGAGATGATATCGTAATGGTGGATTTCAACCCGGTAAAGAGTGAAATAGAGAAGTTGGAGAAATTGGCTAAGGCTTTTGAAAACTCCTTAGATCCACGAAACCCTCCATTAAAGTCTTATCCCGGTAGGGAAGGGATATATAGCATAGGTGGTATCTTCCAAGGATTATTCTTCGGTTTCTGGATAACTATGGGAGTGGCTCTGATGGTTATATTGTTGCTTGCTGCCATATATCCCAATCTGCTCCAATAATCTTTAACTCTTCGGAGGTGCTGTAAATGATAGATGTACTTAAATTCTTAATGGATAATTCTGAGTTATTATCTCTTTGTGGTAAGGTTGATATAGTCTTTGAAAATCCTGGAGCAATTGACGAAGAGCCTATGATCTTGGATTTAGAAGGTGGAAAAGAAAAGGAAGAGGAAGAAACTACTACTATAAAACCCTATTCACCAGAGTTGGCATTGTTAGAAACTAGGGTAAAAATAATATACGAAAAGATAAACGATGCAGCACTTATATCAAAATTTAACGCTGGATACTACAACGGGAAGATCCAAGGTATTGCCATTGGGTTATTCCTTTCACTGTTGATATTCTCACTGTTATAAAGAGGTGAAATAATGCCAGAAAAGAGAGAACCAGCTCCAGGATGGCCTATTGTAAGTGGAGAATATGTAGTAGGAAATCCAGAAAGTTGTGTTGGAGTTGTTACTTTAGGGTCTCATGGTTTAGAACAGGCGGCAATAGAGGCTGGAGCTGCCATTGCAGGTCCATGCCATACTGAGAACCTTGGAATTGAGAAGGTAATAGCAAATTACATCTCAAATCCTAACATAAGGTTTATGATACTCTGTGGTTCAGAGGTACAGGGGCATATTACAGGCCAGTGTTTCAAGGCTCTCTATGAGAATGGAATTGGAGATGATGGAGGTATTATAGGAGCAAAGGGAGCAATACCTTTCTTGGAAAATGTTGGAAAAGATGCAGTTGAGAGATTCCAGAGACAGATAGTCGAAGTGATAGATTTAATAGATGTAGAAGATATAGGTAAAATAACCCAGGCTATAAAGGAGTGTATCTCAAAAGATCCTGGAGCCACAGAGGAAGATGCAGAGGAGATCGATCTAGATAAAAAAGAGAGTGGATTACCAACAGTTGCAAAACCAGATTTGGAGTTTACAAGAAAACTTATAGATTCTTTGGAGTACAAAATAGGGTTAATGACAAGGGACTTAGGATTAGGTTCTGGAGTTCAGGCCGGATCCATCTTAGGTGTTATCTTAGGATCCCTCTTGGCTATATTGTTAGTTGGAATACCTGTAGTTTTAAAAGTGCTTTTAGGGTGATTTAGATGGTAGAAACTCCTCCTTCAGTAATAACCCCTTCTAAAGAGTACAAAGAATTACAGGAGAAATTGGATAAAATCGATGAGATGGTAGACAATACAAACGCCGAAATAATGCAGAGATTAGGTAAAAAAGCTGGTAGAGATATAGGAATTGTATATGGATTTATAATAGGTCTTATTATTGTACTACTGGTTGAAAAGTTGATACCGAAAATACTGTTATTTATACATATGCAATAAGACAAAAAGAGGTGGCATTATGTTCAAGTTTGATAAAGAACAGATGGTAATTGAAATAGCAGGGAGAAAATTTGGTGGTCAGCCAGGGGAGTATCCAACAGGATTGTCAGGTACCATATTCTATGCAAGACATAAAATTGTAGAAGATGAGAAAAAAGGTATTTTCGATAAGGCTGCTGCAGAGGATTTAATAAACAAACAGGCTGAGATGGAGGATATTACTGGAAATCCAGCCCTTGTCCAGGTATTTGGAGGGAACCCAGAGGCACTGGTGAAGTACATAGATTTTGTTGCTGAAATATGGGACGGTCCAATGCTGTTAGATTCCACATCTGGAGAGGCAAGAATGGCTGCTGCAAGGAGGGCTACAGAGGCTGGATACGCAGATCAGTGTATTTATAACTCTATCAACGTATCCATTGAAGAAGAAGAGTTCCAGAACTTGGTAGAGAGTGACTTGGAGGCATCAATTGTATTATGTTTCGACCCTATGGATCCATCAGTTGAAGGTAAATTGAACGTGCTGTTAAATGGAGGTAAAACTGCAGACACTGGGATGTTAGAGTTAGCAGAAAAGGCAGGTATAAAATATCCATTAATAGACGTTGCAGTTACGCCCTTAGGTAACGGAGCAGGTCCTGCTGTAAGAGCTTCCTTCGCAGTTAAGGCTAAGTTAGGACTTCCAGTTGGAAGTGGTATCCACAACATACCTTCTGCATGGGATTGGTTAAGAGAATTTAGAAAGAAGCTGAGAGAAGCTGGACACACTCAACTTGCAAAGGATGTTCACCATGTATGTGATATAGGGGCCAACATTATCCAGGCCATGGCTGTGGGGGATTTCGTTCTCTATGGACCAATAGACAATGCCCAGTTGGTATTTCCAGCGATAGCAATGACAGATGCAGTAATTGCGGAAGCTGCAAAAGAGATGGGAATAAATCCAGTAGATGCCCATCCAATAAACAAACTATTATAAAATATTAAAATAGTTGTAGTTAATATCTTTCGTTTTTATCTCGTCGTTATTAATTTTTATACTTACTTCTAAAATTAATTTTTTTATTATTTATTGTTATTTATTAGATATTTTTAAATCCTTATTTTATGAGAACTGAAGTTAAAATAAAATACTTTAACAATTTTTAATTATCACTTTAAAGGTTTTATATTCTACTTCACCATAATTCTATTTATCCCCTCGATTACCGCCTCAACTGAAGCCCTAACTATGTCCTCATTTGCAGCCTTTACAGTAACTTCCTTTCCATAACCTTCCAATTTAATAGTTACCTCTGCTAAAGCATCTGTACCTCCAGTTATGGCATTTATATGGTACTCTTTTAGCTTTATCTTTTCCCCTATTATGGACTGGATGGCTTTTATGGCAGCATCCACTGGACCAACACCTACTTCAGATGTAATGTATTTCTCTCCATCTATGGTTAATATCACACTGGCAGTAGGTATTACCTTGTTCCCAGTCATTACAGCTATCTGTTCTAAATTAACTATTCTTTCTTCCTTTACAGTCCTCTTTGTTATATCCTCAACTATGGCCATCACATCGTCATCTGTAATCCTCTTACCTTTATCTCCAATGTCCTTGATCCTCCTGATTACCTCCTTAAACTGTTCTTCTGTAATATTCTCTCCAACTTTAAAACCTAACTCTCTCAACTTACACTCTATAGCATGGGAACCTGTATGTTTTCCAAGTATAATCTTTCTCCTCTGTCCTACAATCTCTGGAGGTATAGGTTCGTATGTTAGGGCATGAGTAAGTACTCCATGGGCATGTATCCCACTCTCATGGGCAAAGGCGTTCTCCCCAACTATGGCCTTATTTACCTGGAGTTTAATCCCTGTAAGTTTGGATATCAACTGTGAGACCTCTGTAAGTTTCTCAGTTTTTATCCCTGTTTCGATCCCGTATATCATCTTAAGGGACAGTACTACTTCCTCTAATGCAGCATTTCCAGCCCTCTCTCCAATACCGTTTACAGTACAGTGTACTTGTTGAGCCCCCCCTTCCACAGCACCTAAGGAGTTAGCCACCGCCAGCCCGAAGTCGTTATGGCAGTGAACAGATATTGGCAGTGAGACCTCCTCCTTTATCCTTCTTATAAGGTACTCCATAGCCTTTGGGATCATCACCCCTACAGTATCAGGTACGTTTATCCTATCTGCACCAGCCTCCTCAACTACCTTATAAACTTCTATCAGGTATGAAATCTCTGTCCTAGTTGCATCCTCTGCCGAGAATTCTACGGTAATACCATGATCTTTTATATATTCTACTGCTTCTACAGCCTTTCTTAAAATCTCATCTTTATTCATCTTTAACTTGTACTTCCTATGTAATGGAGAAGTTGCAATAAATGTGTGGATAGTATCTACATCACAGTCTATAGCCACATCTATATCCTTTTTAACAGTCCTCGCAAGGGCACAGATCTCTGCATCCATGTTTAGAGATGTTATCCTCTTTATAGCCTCCTTCTCTCCCCGGGAAGATATGGGAAAACCAGCCTCTATCACATCTACTCCTAAGTTGTTTAGATTCACTGCAATCTCTACCTTCTCCTCAGGAGTTAGGGATACACCTGGTGTCTGCTCCCCATCCCTTAGGGTTGTATCGAATATTCTTATTCTTTCAGGAAGTTTTAGACCCTTTAGAGATTCTATTATAACTTCGTTATCTTCCCTGTAAGGTTTCATAAGTTTCACCTAGTGATATAGTTATTTTTGTATTATCATTAATTTTTAATTAAATATTTGAACTTATAGTATAATTATTATTCAAAATAATATTATAAAGATTAAAAAGTTAAAATAAAAAAGAATAGACCAATAAAACTCAAACATTGCCTTATTTTAAGTAATTTTAAGTATTTTCTATTCTTAATTTTAATATTTATTTATTAAATACCCCAGAACATGTTATTCTCCAACTTTCTCTTCAATTGAATAAACATCTTCAAAGCTTCTTCCTCATCTTCTCTTAGCCTATCCTTGTACTCATGCACCATTTTTCTAACCTCCTCTTCTGGGACATCCACATAGAGTATATCATTCTCCTTCACATGTCTCCCAAGTATGATATTTCCTTCTATAGAGATAGGTACCTGCATACCTGCAGTAGCTTCCTTAATGTTCTCCTGCTCCTTATTCTTTATCTCCCTTACAAATCCTATCTTCTTACCTTTCTCATTTATAAGGGGACTCTTTACTCTCAAGGTACCACAGAGCACTTCTATCCCACATATTGCAGGCTTACTCTTTCTAAATATGCAGTTAGGCAGTACCTTTATCACAGCAGGTCTTGTAATTTTCTCAAATTCATCAGATTTAAGGGCTTCTTCCATCTTTTTAATCCATTCTTCGTAATCTTCAACTATCTTATAGATAACATTCCCCTGAATAATTTTAACATTGCTGTATCTCTCTAATTCCTCTTTTGCATCTGGTAGTATCTTTGAATTGAATGCTAATATTACCCCATATAACGGATTTATCTTACTGTAGGTATGGGCCTCTATAATATCCTTCTTAGATATATCCCCCACTTCAGCCTTCCTAATCTTTACCCCCCTCTTTTTTAACTCCTTTGCAAGGGCCTCCAAGGAACCCATAGTATCTCCTTTGATTATAATACCTTCCTCGTCTGTCTCTATACTTAACTCCTCTACCTCTGCCATAACCTCCTTTTTAGCCTCTTCTATCTTATCCTTAGGTACTATTCTGAAGGGACTACCTGCTATAACTCTATCCAGATCTGGAGCAGATATCTTTACCCCAGCTGCAGCTGTAACCATATTCACAGGTTTAAATTTATCTCTAGGATCCCTCATCTCGTCTAATGGTTTTGGTTTCAGAAGTGCTTTAACTCTTGAAACTACAACACCATCTGGATTTCCAAGGACTATATAGTCTCCCCTTCTAGCTATTCCATCGTATATTATCGCATCTATGGTTTTACCTAAACCTCTCTCCTCCTTAACTTCCAGTACTGTACCCTTTGCAGGTCCTTTAACATCCAACTTTAGGTTATCCTCTAAGTACTTCTGAGCCAGCCCTGCTATCATCAGTAGTAGATCTGGAATACCTTCCCCTGTCTTGGCAGATACAGGTATTACACATACAGTCCTTGTAAGATCCTCTACCCTTGTAAAGAGATCTGCATCAAACCCCAACTCGTTGAGAGGTTTTATAATGTTGTTATATAGCCTTATCTCAAACTCTGTTAAGGCGTTGGGATGTTGTACCTTTTCATTGAAGTTCAAAACAAATGGTACATCCTTAGAATTCCAACCTGGAACTAAATCCAACTTGTTAGCTGCTACTACGAAGGGTGTTTTATTCTGTTTAAGTATATTAATGGATTCTATGGTTTGAGGTTTAAATCCCTCGTTTATATCCACTACAAGTATGGCAATATCTGCCAGTGCACCTCCTCTCTTCCTCAGGGATGTAAATGCTTCATGTCCTGGAGTGTCTATAACAAGAAGGCCAGGTATCTTTAGATCTGCCTTCAACATCCCCAAAAGATCCTTTGCAACTTTCTTTATAACATCTATTGGAATCTCACTGGCTCCGATATGCTGAGTTATTCCTCCTGCTTCTCTCTGGGATACTCTAGTTTTTCTTATTTTATCTAGTAAAGTTGTTTTTCCATGATCTACATGACCCAATACACATACAATAGGACATCTTAGAGACACAGTATCACCATATTTTATTATTATAAAATTATTATAAAATTAATATTAATAATGATAATAAATATTATAAATTAAGGATTAAAATAAAAAGTTGTTTATATATTAATCAGTATTATCCAGTATGGATGTATATTCTAACTAAAGTATTTTATAAATAGGATTGTTGTTTTTAAAACCTTCTATTTTTCTCTTAACCTAAGAAAACTGTCATTTTCAGTGTTCAAGAGACGTCTCGAGAAGTGATATTTTGATGAAAATGGAGATTTTATTTAGATCCCAGTAATACTATTTTGAATATGTTAATAAAAAAGTATTTATACTATAGTGAGGAATCTTGAAATATAATGATTAATAATGATAAATTGTGGTAACCTGGTGAACTCTATGAAAGTTAAAAGAGATATAAAGAGAATAATAACTCCTATTATTCAATCCAAAAACCTAAAAATTAAGGGAAATATCACTATAGGCGATTTTAAAGAGGATACTGAATTGAAGCCTGAAGGCCCTACTCCTATGCCCAAGATAACAGATCTAAGATACTGGGATTTTAAACTCCTTAGTAGATACCCTCCTTTCTATATGCCCATATGTGATATGTGCTGTCTCTGTACCTTTGGAAAATGTGATCTAAGTAAGGGGAAGAAGGGGGCCTGTGGTATAGATATGAAAACACAGCAGGCCAGAATAGTACTACTGGCATGTTGTATTGGGACTGCCTGTCATACTGCACATAGCAGACATCTCGTGGATACACTGATAAAGAAGTTGGGAAGGGATCATCCAATTGATCTCGGCAACAGTATTGAAGTGGAAGCTCCTATAATAAGAACTGTAATGGGGATAAGAGTTAAAACCCTTGGAGATCTAGAAAAGGTATTGGATTACTGTGAGGAACAGCTTGCCCACCTACTTTCTGTCACCCATACTGGACAGGAGGGAAGTGCACTGGACTTTGAAAGTAAGGCACTCCATGCAGGTATGTTGGATGACTTAGTTAGGGAAGTTGGTGATATAGCCCAGATAGTTGGATACGGTATGCCTAAGGGGGATATTGAGACACCTATTGTAGATATGGGTATAAACTGTATAGATAGGGATAAACCTACAATCCTCTGTATAGGGCACAACGTAATACCTAGTACCTACATAATAGATTATATGGAGGAGAATGGGTTGGAAGAGGAGATAGAGGTATGTGGTATATGCTGTACTGCATTAGATATTACGAGATACAGTAGGGAAGCAAAGATAGTAGGGCCTCTATCTAGGCAGTTGATGTTTATAAGGAGTGGGGTTGCAGATGTAATTGTGGTAGATGAACAGTGTATAAGGACGGATATTTTAGAAGAGGCGAGAAAAACGGGGGCAGTAGTAATTGCCACCAACGATAAGATGTGTTTAGGGTTGGAAGATCTCTCCCATCTAAGTGAAGATGAGATTATCAGTAGGATACTTAGGGAAGGAGCAGGATTGGTTTTAGATGAGAGTAAGATAGGTAAGGTGGCAGTTGAACTTGCAAAGATAGTGTTTAAAAATAGAAGGGATATGAAAAAGAGCTATCTTCCTGGTTTAGAGGAGATAAGAGCATTTGCAAATAGATGTACAGAGTGCGGATGGTGTAATAGAGTATGTCCAAACTCTTTTAATATTATGGAAAGTATAATTGATGCCAAGGAAGGCAAATTTGAAAAACTTGCAGATCTCTATAAAAGGTGCTACAGTTGTGGAAGGTGTGAAAGTGAGTGTGAGAGGGATCTACCTCTTGTATCTATGATAACAAAGGTTGGAGAATTATATCACAGTTTAAAATTTAGAGTAAGGGTAGGTAGGGGACCTATACAGGATGTGGAAATCAGAAAGGTGGGGGCACCCATAGTATTCGGTGAGATTCCAGGAGTTGTTGCATTTGCAGGATGTACTAACTATCCTAATGGAGAAGAAGAGTTGGCATTAATGGCAAAGGAGCTACTTGAGAGGAAGTACATTGTAGTCGCCGCAGGATGTGCTTCTATATCCTTGGGGATGTGGAAGGACGAGGACGGTAAAACCTTATACGAGAAGTACCCTGGAGAGTTCATGGCTGGAGGGCTGATTAATGCAGGCCCCTGTCTATCAAACTGCCATGTAAGTGGTGCCGCCATAAAGATAGCAAACATCTTCGCCAAGTTGCCACTAGAAGGTAACTTTGCCCAGGTTGCAGATTATATATTAAACAGGGTTGGAGCTGTTGGTGTTGCCTGGGGTGCTATGA
Organism: Methanofervidicoccus abyssi; assembly: GCF_004310395.1. Classification (NCBI taxonomy): domain Archaea; kingdom Methanobacteriati; phylum Methanobacteriota; class Methanococci; order Methanococcales; genus Methanofervidicoccus; species Methanofervidicoccus abyssi. Next base: position 75,379 of record NZ_BFAX01000004.1, read on the forward strand.
GTCAGAAGGCTGTGGCAATTGCAACAGGGTTCAACAGATGGGGAATACCTGTAATTGTTGGACCCCATGGTATAAAGTACAGAAGATTATACTTAAGTAATGGAGAAGATTTCAAGGTTTATGATAGAAAACTTAAGAAGGTTATAGGGATAGATCCCACACCTGAGCATCTGATAACCGCTGCAGAGAACTTCAAAGAGTGTCTATGTATGATACCAAAACTCTGTATGAGGCCAAATGATATAAGTAAAGGTAGAAGTATGAAGGTGTATCATTATGTAACCCTATACGAGAAGTACTTCAACTGTATGCCTCCAGATCTGGAAAAGTTCATAAGGACAGAAAGAGATATACCTTTTATGCTGAAGGATAAGATAATGGAGTATTTAAAGGAGAAGGGCTGGGAGCCAAGAAAAGAAGTGCCTCAGGAGCCTACCCTGTTGTATTAAGGTGGAAATATGCTAGGAAAGAATATACCATATCAACCTACTGCAGGTACCAATCTGCACCATGCAGAAGTTATAAGTACAAAGATAGCAGTTACCATGTTTAAAAGAAGTAAGAAGCCCCTGTTAGTGATAGGAGAAAACTGTGAAGAGGCTGTAAAATATTTGGAAGATCTAAAAATAGAAAAGATTTATACACCTAGGGAAATGAACCTCTTGGATATTATAAAGAGGATAACAAAGGAAGATTACGATTTAGTAATATTTATCGGTATAACCTATTACTATCTAAATCAGGCTCTCTCTCATCTAAAAAATTTTTCAGACACAATAACCTTAACCCTCGATGGGAAGTATATTCCAAATGCCCGCTACTCCTTTCCGAATATGGAGTACAATGAGTATATAGAAGCTATAAAACGCTTTAGGATGCTGCTGGATAACCTCTAAGGTGGTGTGATGAATCCCAAGATAGTATTAATAGATCCTACAAAGTGCTCAAAGTGTAACGATTGTATAGTTAAATGTGAAGAAGTACATGGTGTATCGAGGATAAAGAAAGCTGAAGGAGTACCTATCTTCTGTATGCAGTGTGAGAATGCTCCCTGTATGAATATCTGCCCTGTAGATGCAATATATCTTAAGGAGAATATTCCAGTTGTAGATAGGGAAAGATGTATAGGTTGTAGTATGTGTGAGATAGCCTGCCCAATTGGGGCCATATTTACAAAGGATAAAGTAGCCCATAAATGCACTCTCTGCTTAGATGTGGATAGGATAACTCCAGCCTGTGTGGAGGCCTGTGGGGATAGAGCTCTGAAGTTAATATGTGACGAGTGTCTAGAGGCGATAAAAGAACCTAAGAGAAAAAAACTGATAAAGGTTCTCTCAGAGGGAATAAAGGATATACTCCATTAAAGGTGGGTATATGAAGATCTTCGGTATAAGTAGCAGTCCAAGACTACAAGGTACTCACTACTTAGTCAATTATGCTTTGGAGTATTTAAAGGAGAGAGGTTGTGAGGTAAGATATTTCTCAGTTTTCAGGAAAGATATAAAATTCTGCATCCACTGTGATTACTGTGTAAGAAAAAAGGAGGGGTGTATTCACAAAGATGACTTAAGGGAGTTTTACGAGAACTTCATATGGGCAGATGGGATAATAATAGGCACACCTGTATATCAAGGTAATATAACTGGGCAGTTAAAAACACTGATGGATAGATGTAGGGCTATAGTTGCAAGAGATCCTAAGATCTTAAAGAATAAGGTAGGTATGGGTATCGCTGTTGGAGGGGATAGAAATGGGGGACAGGAAATTGCATTAAGAAGTATCCACGACTTTTATATGATAAACGAGATGATATCTGTAGGTGGAGGATCCTTCGGGGCCAACTTGGGTTCAACATTCTGGTCAAAAGATAAGGGGAAGGAAGGGGTTACAGAGGATGTAGAAGGATTAAAATCTCTAAGGAAAACTTTAAAGAGATTCTTAGATACTTTGAAGAGTGTTAGATAATATTTACTCTTCTTCTTTACTTATAATCTTAATACTGTTTATTTTACTTTCATCTATTACTACTACATCTTTTATACCTAAAACTATCTTGAAGGGTATCAATTTGTAGTACTCATCTGAGGAAGGTATTGGACTGTTTTCTGAAGGTTCAATGTCTAAGGATATAACCTTCCCAGTATTTTCATCGAAAACAACGTCTGTTACCTTCCCTATAATACCTCCCATATTACCTATTATGGATTTTCCACAGAGTTCTCTAAAGGGTATCTTAGCCATACTTTCACCTCTTACAATAAATTAAAGTAAATATATAATATAAATTTATTTATTATTATAAAAAGTTAAAAGTGATACAATGATTCTCATAATAAACAATGGAGGTCAGTATGTCCATAGAATACATAGGAGTTTAAAATACTTAGGGATGCCTTCAAAGATAGTTCCTAATTCTATCTCTCCAGAGGATATTGGAGAAGAGGTAAAAGGGATTATACTAAGTGGAGGACCAGATATTGAGAAAGCCTCGAAGTGTATAGATATCATCCTAAATTCAAAGGTTCCAATATTAGGAATATGTCTTGGACATCAGTTAATATGTAAGGCCTATGGTGGGATAATTGGAAAGGCGAAAATGGAAGAGTATGCCTACACCAAGATATACGTAAAAGAAGAAAACGACATATTTAAGAACATCCCAAGGGAATTTACAGCCTGGGCCTCCCATAGAGATGAAGTTAAAGTTCCTCCAAAGGGTTTCAAAGTCCTAGCCTACTCAGATATCTGCAATGTGGAGGCTATGAAACATGAGGAGAGGCCTATATATGGTGTCCAATTCCATCCAGAGGTCTCTCATACTGAGTACGGTCCAGAGATCTTGAAAAACTTCTGCAATGTCTGCGGTATGAAGAGTTAATATAATAAGTAAGAGCATCTAAGAAATGTTTACTTGTAAGGGACAAATAATAAAAAATTTATAAAGATTGAAAATATATCTTGGACTATGATAAGTACCAGAAAATCGAACGGGATTTCTATTAATTCTCTCTCTTTTTATTATTTTTATTTTCTTTATTAATATTTTTCTGTAATAAATTATTATACTAATAATTTAGTATGTTAATTTACAAACCTACCAGGTAAAATCATGACATCCCTTAAAACACTCCCTCCAACTTTAAGAGAGAAGAAGAGATACATATCCTTTAAGATCATATATCCAGAGAAATTATCCAACAACGAAGTGGTTCAAATAATTAGATCTGCGATTATCAACTACTACGGTATATGGGGGTGCTCAAGGAGTAATCCTTGGTTGATAAGTTATAACCATCCAAAGGGACTTCTGAGAGTACAGAGGGATGAAGTGGATTTTGTAAAATCTGCATTGATAACATTTAACGAGTATAAGGATAGGCCTATAAACATAACAGTGTTGGGGGTTTCTGGATCTATTAAAAAATCCAGAGAGAAGTTTTTAAAGGAGTCTCATATGGAATACTATAAAGTAATCAGGATGAAAAAAAGGGAAAAGAAAAATAAGGGATGACTATGTTAAAGATCGAGATGTGTGGGATGTGCTTTAAAAACCCTGTATTCCTAGCAGCAGGTATTATGGGAGAAACTGGAGCAGCTTTGAAGAGGATAGCGAAGAATGGAGCGGGGGCTGTATGTACAAAATCTGTTGGGTTGGAAAAGAGATCTGGCCACAGGAATCCGACTATAGTGGAGGTTGAGGGGGGATTTCTAAATGCAATGGGACTTCCAAACCCTGGGGTTAAAGAGTACGTTAAGGAGTTGGAGGACATAGAGGATTATTTAAGGAGGATAGATGTAAAACTTATAGGTTCTATATATGGAAAGGACCCCAAGGAGTTCTCACAGGTGGCAGAAATCATAGAACCCTACGTCCATCTCTTAGAGTTAAATATCTCTTGTCCCCATGCTGGAGGAGGCTACGGTGCCCAGATAGGCCAGGATCCAGATTTATCCTATAATGTAGTATCAAGTGTTAAAGAGAGTGTAGATATACCTGTAATGGTAAAACTTACACCAAATGTAAATGATATAAAGGAGATTGCTATAGCGGTAGTTGATGGGGGCGCAGATGCCATTACTGCGATAAACACCCTAGGTCCGGGAATGGTTATAGACATAAAGACTGGTAGACCAATACTTGGTAACAAATTTGGAGGTATGTCTGGAAAGGCCATAAAGCCTATAGCGATAAGATGCGTTTATGAGATATACTCCGTTGTAGATGTCCCTATAGTTGGAGTAGGGGGTATCACCACGGGGTATGACGTTGTTGAATTTATGATGGCAGGTGCCACCGCTGTACAGGTAGGTACTGGGGTATATTACAGAGGTTATGATGTATTCTACAAGATATGTAGGGAGTTGGAGGAATATCTAACTAAGAACAGTTTGAAGATAAAGGATATAGTGGGGAAGGCCCATGAGTTCTGAAGTATTTAAACACTTTGAGGACTATGTAAGTTTTTTAGAGTCTAAGGATCCTACAACTGTTATCAACACCCTAAGGTTAGTTGGTGAAAGAGAGAGGAAGAAGAAGTATATAACATATTCCAAGAACGTATTTATTCCTCTGTGTAACTGGTGTAGGAACTTTTGTGGATACTGTATCTTCAGAAGGGAGAATTACAAACTTATGAAGGAGAAGGAAGTTAAGGAGATGCTCCTAAAGGGAAACAGATATGGATGTAAAGAGGCACTATTTACCTTCGGGGAGAGAGTAGATGAAAACCCAAAAATAAGAGAGGAGTTAAAAAAGATGGGCTATGAGAGTATCTTAGAGTATCTCTATCACTTAGAAGAGTGGTGTCTAAACAACACCAATCTACTACCTCATACAAACTGTGGGCTCTTGGAGTATGAAGAGTTGAAGATGTTGAAAGAAGTTAATGCTTCTATGGGTATTATGTTGGAGAACTCCAGTGAGAGGTTAATGAACACCATAGCCCACAGGAACAGTCCAGGTAAAGATCCTAAGAAACGTTTAGAGATGATAGAGAATGCAGGTAAGTTGAAAATACCCTTTACAACAGGTATTCTCGTAGGTATAGGAGAAAATAGTGAAGAGATTGTCAGATCCCTTATGGATATCAGGGAGTTATCAGAGAAGTATGGACATATTCAGGAGGTGATAATTCAGAACTTCAGATCTAAAAGGGGCATTCCTATGGAGGACTTCAAAGAACCTTCACCTTTCAAGATATTAAAGGTGATATTGGTAGCTAAGATGATACTACCTCCAGAAGTATCCATTCAGGTGCCGCCTAATCTAAACAGGGAGACTGGGCAGTTGTTTCTACTTGCAGGCGTTGACGACTGGGGAGGAGTGTCTCCAATTACAGAAGACTATGTAAATCCAGAGGCACCATGGCCTGAGATTGAAACCTTAAGGGAGTATACAGAAGAGGTAGGTTATAGGTTAAGAGAGAGGTTACCTGTATATGATAGATATATAAGTAGGGAGTGGTTAAGTGATAGGATTTTAAATAAGATCTATAATATTAAAAAAGATTAAAAAAGAATAGAAATTTACATCCTACTTAACCGGCATATGATATAACCCAGGGGAAGAACTTACTTTATTTTTTCACCTGTAGTTTTTTTATTTTACGATTTTAATTATTCTTTTTATTATTTTCATTAAGATTTTTGTTATAATAATAATTATTTTATTAACCACGATTTTTGATCATTACTATAATAATTATAAATATATAGGGTTAAACTTTCACTCTTTTTACTTTGTCCCTTATATATTTGACAGTTTTAGAGATTCTCTGTAGTATTTATTATAAATTATTCTCTTTTTTACAGGTTTATAACCTATATATCTTTAATTTATAGTGGAAATTAAGGTTTATATCTCATATAATGTTTGTATATCGCACCTCCAAATAAACCTTTATACTTCTCTATACTGTTGTTATTTTGCCAACTTAGATTTCTAACTACGTGGTTATAACAGTTCTCTATGAACTTAGATAGAGGTGCATTTTTATCGTACGGACTTTCTGGACAACTACTATGGCTATAGGATATGTAGAGATGTATATCCTTCAACCTGTAAAATGTCCAATTAATAGCATGTTCTACACCCCATTTTAAACCGTATTTGTCGTAGTGTTTAAAGAGTACTCCTGTAGCTCTATCGAAATTTGGATCTGCTATGGGATCTGGATTTAGTGATATCACCGTGTCTCTCAAACCTCCAACCTCCCTTGCAATTACAGGAGTACCGTATACCATAGACTCCATCTGTGTCAGTCCACAGGGTTCCCAGAGAGATGGTACTATACTCCAGTCACTCCCTGCATAGATAATAGGAACTAACGGTGGACAGTGTCCAATGAGAGCAGTGACGTTATCACTGTAACTCTCGGCAAAATTTTTCATTTCTTCCTCTATAGATCTGTCCCCTTTAGAGAGCATGATAAGTTTTAATCTGTGTTCCTCGAAAAGTTCCGAGAATGCCTGAAAGATTATATCAAATCCCTTCTGATAGGTGGCTCTACCTACAAATCCAATAAGAGGAACTGTTATATCCCTACAACTAATATTTCCATATATTTCAACATCACTTCCAGTTATTGAAGTTTTGTCCATGTCGTTCCACTCTTCTATATACCTCTCTAAGTTATTAAAATTCCAAAACCATGAGTACTTTATCTTCGGTTTAACTATATGTCCATCTCCTACACCGTAGTCACTTATGAATATACCTAATTTTCTTGGATCTATTTTGTTGTTGGTGTAGGAGACAACGTAATTCACTAAGTTACCGGGATTCATCTCCTCTATATCTATACCATTCAATATACCATGGAAAGGTTTTACCTTACTTTGCTCCCTTATGAAATCTATGGACTTTATTTCTTCTGCATGAGTTGGACTAACTGTATTGAACCCATCACTGAAGTGTATCCCTAACTCCAAGAATGTTAAAGTTAGTCCCTTGTAATCTACAAGTGGTCCCTTAAAGGCTTCGTTATGTATAGTCATGGTAGTTGGTATATCCAACTTTTCATGACACTCTGCTATTGCAAGACCACAGGGCCAGTCATGGCCAGAGACACAGTCTGGAGTGTAGTACTTATCTAAGTAAAACAGTACCAAATCTGCGAAGAGATGGTACTTAAATGGATCCCAGATGTCTATTTTATTTATTTTCTCGTTACTAAAAGCTACTATATCTACCTGAGTATTAAGGTGTGAAGTTTTTACAATATCGAAGTTGAAGGTAGTACCTTGATACCTCAGAGGTATAGTATCTATCTTCTCATGGGGGAGATTCGATATCTTGTTGTCGTGATCCATTGTTATAACTACTACATCGTTTCCTTTAATTTTTAGAAATTTGGAGAGATCTCTTACAACGTCTCCTAATCCTCCCACTGAGGTCAAAGGTGCTATAGTGGGTGTCAATATAGCAATTTTCAAGATATCACCATTAATATAACTTTAATATAATTTTAATATAATAATAGTTTGTAATAAATAATTTAATTTTATTTACTTTATTTCTACTAGCTTGATAGAATTTAAAGGAGGTTGCCAATAATTATTTTAACATCCAGATTATTTACTCGTACTCATTTTTTATTAGATCAGTCCTTCTACCACCACACTTTTTATCCTTAGTTTTATTTTGTTTTATTTATATGTAACAAACAAAACTATTTAAAATTAACAACAACTATCGAGATTCTCCAATAATAAAAAAATAAATCACTTAAATAAGGTTATAAATAAAGTTAATACATTTTGGGTGAAAGGCAAAGTATATATAAGGTACTTCACAGCTAACCTCTACGAGATGTTAATGATTACTTTTTTATTTTTATAAGAATAATTAAAATCAAATCTGTTAAACTTTCTATTTTTATCCTTTTTAATATTTCCAACATCTCATTCACTGTTATTTTTTTGTTTATATTCTTAAAAATCGATATATCCCTTCCTTGTACACATCTTCCAGTATCTCCTCAGTTATAAGATCTTCTCCATAACCTTCACTGTAATCTCCGAGAGAATTTTCATAACTTTTCCCTCAATTTATAATATATCGGATATATTAGAATATTAGATTATTATTTAGTACAGTAGGTACTAAAATATTAATATTTTATATTATTGTTATATTATTTATATTATCTAGAAGTTTTCATGATTTTTAAGAAGGATTATTTACAGTGATACTATGAAAAATTATTTTAACTATATTAACGTTATGAAGGAGAAAATAGGTATTGAAGGTATATCTTTAGAGGATATAGAAGGTATGAGGAATATCGTAGATACGGCTTACAGGAGAACTATGGAAAGGTATGATAAAGGGGAATTAGGTTTTATGGAAGTAATACAGAAGGATTGTGAGTGCTACCGCCTAAGTGATAGGTACAAGGAGTTTAAGTATATCCTAGTTGTTGGAATGGGAGGGTCTATCTTAGGCACCCAGATGGTGTATGAAGGTGTTAAAGGAGTCTATGCCAACGAGTTAAATTCCAAGAAGGTTTTCTTTTTGGATAACTCAGATCCTGAATTACTTTACAGTATCCTTAAGATAGTAGCTCTCAGGGAAACTTTAGTATTTGTAGTAAGTAAATCGGGGAATACCGTGGAAACTCTTGCAAATTTCTTTATACTCAGGGAAAAGATGAAAAAAGAGGGATGTAGGGAAGATAATGTTGTTATAATATCAAGTGGAGGCTTGTTGAAGGAGATAGGGAAGAGGGAGAATTATAAGATATTTGAAATACCTGAGAATGTTGTAGGCAGGTTTTCAGTACTTTCTTCCGTTGGACTTGTCCCACTGTCTTGTATGGGTGTGGATATTGGTAAATTAATATCCGGGGCTAGAGATATGGATAAACTCTGTAGGAGGGAAGATGTATTTAACAACCCTGCCCTTATGAATGCCCTAATCCACTATATGTTTTTAAATAGGGGGAAAAGTATCTCGGTAATTATGCCTTATATAGAAAGACTCTACAGATTTGATTTATGGTATAGACAGTTGTGGGCTGAGAGTCTTGGGAAAGATGGGAAGGGGCAGACACCGGTGGCAGCGTTGGGGGCCAAGGACCAACACTCACAACTTCAACTCTACCTCGACGGTCCAAAGGATAAGATAATTACATTTATAAAGGTTAGGAAATTCAAAGAAGACTTTACTATAAGATATAAAGGGCACTATCTAGATGGTTGTAACTTGTCCCAACTGATAAACTTCCAACAGTTAGGAACTGAAAGAGTTTTAACTTCTATGGGGGTACCTAATATCTCTATAGTACTTGAGGATTTAGACGAGTACACCCTTGGGAAGTTGATATACATGTACGAAATGACAACTGCCTTTATGGGGGAAATGATGGAGGTTAATGCCTTCAATCAGCCTGCAGTGGAGGAAGGAAAAAAGATAACAAGAGAATTATTGGAGGGAAAAGGTAAGGGGGAAGAGGTAGTCAAGGATTATATTATCAAGATATAGACAATAAAGGATAAATCAGGTGAAAAAGCAAAAATAATCTTTATAGCAGAGTAATGGAGAAGAGGTAAAATATATCTAATTCTTCTTAAGGGTTTTTTTACTTCTTTTTCTGCTGTTTCTTTATGAATCCTTAACACAACATATATAATACTTTACTTCCCACAAAGTGAGAGTTTTAAAAATTATATATAAATTATATAAAAATAAAATAGACAAAAAATAAGGAAATGGTTTTAAATAAAAAACTCTATTTACCCCGCAATATTAAAATATTTTCCCCTTTCTACCCCTAAACATACTGGAAAAAGAGAGAACTTCCTAATACCTCCTAACTACAATGATAGAATAGCCTTATTTGTTATTTATATTAATAAATTTATTTTTATTATTATTCTTTTAATCACTACTTTAATAAGGAAGTTAGAAAATATTAAAAACCTGAAGAAGACCACCGATTACTATAAAAACTATCAGGTATTAAGGATGTTAGTTACCAAGAGCATGTTTAAGAACTTCAAAAAAATAGGACATCTCCCCCAGTTCTAGAAATATAAAAAGTATAATAAAAAATTAGTGAAACTATGAGGACTGTGATTATAGGAAGTGGAGCAGGAGGATTAACTACTGCATCCACTATAAGGAAATACAACAGAGATATGGAGATAGTAGTAATCACAAAGGAGAAATATGTAGCCTACTCGCCCTGCGCCATACCCTACGTTATAGCCGGTGAGATACCTTCATTCCAGGATATAATTATGCATACACCTGAAGACTACAGGAAAAATAAAAACATAGAGGTAATTACAGAATCTACTGTTGTAGATATAGACTCTGAAAACAAAAATGTGATCTACTACGATATAGATGGAAATAAAAATACTCTAAAATACGACTATCTCGTTATTGCAACAGGGGGAGAAACCTTTATTCCCCCCATTGAGGGAAGAGATTTAGAGAGTATTTTTAAGGTAAAAACCATAGAAGATGGGATGAAGATAAAGAATTACGCTGAAAAATCCGGAAGTGCCGTAGTTATAGGTGCCGGTGCCATAGGTCTTGAAACGGCCTATGCACTAAGAAAATTGGATCTCAAGATTACCATTGTGGAAATGGCCCCCCAGGTACTACCAAGAGGTTTAGATATAGACATGGCAGAGATCGTTCTGAAGTATCTTCAGGATCTAGGTATAGAAGTTATCCTGGGAAAACCTGTCAGTAAAATACTTGGAGATGAGAACAACAGGGTAAAGGGGGTTATAGTAGGGAATAAACCATACAGTTGTGATATGGTGGTGATGGCTACAGGAACTAGGCCAAATATAGAGTTGGCCAAGAAAGCCGGATGTAAAATAGGAAGACTTGCCATAAAGGTAAATAGTAGGATGGAAACCTCTATTCCAAACATCTACGCAGTAGGGGACTGTGTGGAAACTGTAGATTTTATAACAAAACAGCCAATACTTTCACCCTTTGGATCAACTGCAGTGAGACAGGGTAAAGTTGCAGGAAAAAATATTGCAGGTATTCCAACAGAGTTTAAACCAGTCTTAAATGCCATGGTATCCAAGATAGGAGAGATGGAGATAGGAAGTACAGGTATAAGCGAACTTAGGGCTCATCAGGATAGATTGGAAGTAGTAGTAGGTAAGGCAAAGGCTCTCACAAGGGCCAGATACTACCCCGGAGGAAAACCTATATATGTAAAGTTGATCTTCGACATGAATAGAACCCTCATAGGTGCTCAGATAGTTGGGGGAGAAAGAGTATCTGAAAGAATAGATGCCATGTCCCTGGGAATATTGAAAGGTGTCACCTGCGAGGAGTTAGTCAATATGGAGTTCTCTTACGCCCCTCCAGTATCAATGGTTGTAGATCCAATAGCCCTTGCAGCAGAAGATGCATGGGACAAGTTTCAGAAATTAGAATAAATTTAGTTTCTTTAATTATTAAAAAATTCAGTTCTCATTAAAAAACGATAAAAATGATTATTACAAAAAAATAATAATAAGTAAAAAATAATTAAAAAATAAAAAAATAAAATACTCGAAATATAAATATACCTCCCTTTTCCTGGACGTTAGATAAAAAGAAGATTCTCCTAAATTATAGGTATTATTTTTCCCTTAGGAGGATTTTATTATAAATTTTTTCGTTAATATTCACTATTTTTTTAAAACCACTGCTTTAATGGGAACGAGGATTTATCTAGGATTATCACTTAATATAAACCATTATTTATTTTACCTTACATCTAATTGGAATAATTGTGGTACTCATTTAACCTCTCCTTCAACTTCTCCACATTTCCATCGTACTTTACAACATACTTACCAAGTTTTATGCTCTCTTCCACAAGTTCTTTATTTAACTTATTCATCTCCCCGATGGGAAAATCTGTATATATAACAACATCGGAGGATCTGATCTCTTCTAAAGCCCTTTCATAACTCTTCTGGGATATAGGATTATAAGGCTCTTCTTCTACTATCTTCAACTCCATTGTTTCAGCAACTGTATAATCTATATCATTTTTATGGAGCACTCCAACTGTTACACTGTATTCATTTTTAACTAGGAATCTCATCACATTGACACCTGTACCTCCTCCACATATGAGAAATACCTTACAGTCCCTCTTTCCACAAGACTTCAACTCGAAGTATCCCAACACCTCACTGTAGTTTGCACTCTCCAAATCGTAGAGGTTATTTACCACTTCTCTCTTCATAACATCTTCTGGGTGTCCATAGGCTATAATCCTTCCATTTTTGATAAGGGCTATCTTATCTGCTACCCTAAGGGCTAACTCTATATCATGTAGTGTAACTACTATTGCCAAGTTGTTCTCAGTCGCAAGTTTTCTAAGTAATATAGTTAACTCTATCTTATGTTTTGCGTCTAGAAAACTTGTAGGTTCGTCTAATATAAGTACCCTAGGTTCCTGGGCGAGGGCTCTCGCTATCATTATCTTCTGCCTCTCTCCATCACTCATCTCAAAGAAGTTCTTACTTAACAGATGTGTTGCATTTACAGATGCTGCTGCATACTCTATTATCTCCTTATCCCTTTTACTTAATCTCCCAAATATATCTGTATAGGGATGCCTACCTATGGCGACGATGTCGTACCCTGTTAGATTACCCGGATTAACCCGCTCAGTTAGTACTACAGACATCTCCCTTGCAATTTCCCTGGGAGATAACCTGTGAATATTTCTACCGTTTAAATAAACAATTCCCCTCTTAGGTTTTAAATACGTAGCTATGGTCTTTAGAAGCGTAGATTTTCCAGCTCCGTTAGGACCTATTATACATAGTATCTCCCTATTTTTTATCTCTAAGTTTATACCTTCTACTACAACGTAGTTGTCATACCCAACAGAGAGATTTTCAGTTTTTAGCATTTTTATCCCTGTTATTTGTTGTACATGTACATAAATAAAAATAATGTATTGATAAATAAAAAATAATTATTATAAACTAATTAAAAATAATAATAAACATACAAATAAAAACTAGAATCTTATATTTCTAAACACTTAGGTGATACCTTGGTATTTAAAGCCTACGATATAAGAGGTGTATTTAGAGAACAGTTGGATGAGAACTTTGCATACTCCTTAGGTAAGGTCCTAGGAGAGAGATACAATAACATACTCGTTGCTAAGGATGTAAGAATAGGTTCAGATGGACTCCTGAAACCATTTATATACGGTATAATGGAATCTGGAGGTAAGGTATCCTACGGAGGTACCATATCCACACCTCTTATGTACTTCGGTACTAAGAATAGATACGATTTAGGAGTAATTATAACTGCCTCCCACAACCCCCCAGAGTACACAGGTTTTAAAATGTGTGATAGAAATGCCATCCCTATATCTCCAGTAGAGGAGGTAAAACCAATATTCAAAAGGGATAAATTGGAGAACTCCCAGAGGAAAGAAGTTGAGGAGATAAATTTAGAAGAGTTAAAAGTTGATATCTCATCAGAATATAAGAGGTTCTTTTTAAAGAGGTGTAGATCTTACGATATAAAGGTGGCAGTTGACTTTGCAAACGGTAGTACATCAATTGTAGAGAGGGAGATACTGGAGAGATTATTAAAGGATCATGTATTTATAAACGACTATCCAGATGGGACCTTCCCAGCACATCAACCAGACACATTGAAAATCTCATGTTTAAGGGATATAATAAGAACAGTAAGGGAGAACGGCTGTGATACTGGAATAATCTTCGATGGAGATGGAGACAGAATAGGTATAGTTGATGAGAGAGGAGATGTCCTCCAGGGAGATATGATAACTGCTATAATAGCCCGAGAGATCCTGGAGGAGAAGGATGGTAAGGATATAAAGATAATATACGATTTAAGGTGTAGTAAGATTGTTCCCGAAGTAATAGAGAAGTATGGAGGAATACCTGTAAAGAGTAAGGTGGGACACTACTTTATAAAGAAACTTATGCAGGAAATAGATGGGGAGTTTGCAGGGGAACTTTCAAATCACTTCTACTTTAAGGAGATTGGATACTTCGAAGGACCATTAATCGCCCTAAACTATATCCTATTCACTATGGAAGAAGGGAAAGAGCCTCTCTCGAGGATATGGAGAAAATACAAGAAGTATTATCACAGTGGTGAGATAAACTTCAAGGTAAAGGATCAGAGGAAGATATTAGAAAAACTGAAGGAGATATATAAGGACTGTAAAATAGAGGAGTTAGATGGACTCTCTGTATACTGTAAAGGGTGGTGGTTCAACATAAGGCCTTCCAACACTGAACCTCTATTAAGGTTGAACTTGGAAGGGGATACCGAAGATATTATGAGGGAGAAGGTAGAAGAGATTAAAGAGATTGTGAATAAGTTAGATAGGGGTTTATAGTTAAAATTTTTTAATTTTAATTTTCATTTCTTCACGGTATCTAACTATAACACCCTTCCATTAAAAGAATCGATTAATTCCTACTAAAAACCCTATAACTTCCTAAATGTTTTATATACGCTACGTGCCCCTTCAACGCCTCTATAAGATCCTCCTCATTTTCAGGAGTTATGTAATCAATATAGAATATATAGTTACCTAACTCCTCCTTTGAGGGCCTCGACTCTATCCTTGTTAAATTGACGTTGAAATCGTTGAATATCTTTAGTATCTCGTAGAGAGCACCTGGTCTATCCTCAATCAGTTTTACTATAACTGTGGATTTTTTTATACCATCCTCCTTTAATTCCAACTTTAGCCCCTTTCTTCCAATAAGTATAAACCTTGTGGTGTTGTTCCTGTAGTCCTGTATTCCCTCTTCAAGGACCTTTAAGTTGTAGAGTTTAGCAGCCTCCTTGGAGGCAATTGCTCCGACTTCTTCACGCCCTATGGATTTTACCAACTTAACCGCCTCGGCGGTACTAGACACTGGTACAGTTACCCACTCATGTTTTTTTATATAATTTCTACACTGGGCAAGTGCCTGAGGATGGGAGTATATTTTTTTTATCTTCTCCTTGTTGTATCCCACTAGACAGTGATTTATATTTATATCCAACTCTCCATATATTCTGATCTTATCGTAGAACTCTAAGAGGAGATCTTGGGTAAGAGATACAGATCCCTCGATGGAGTTTTCAGAGGGCACTACACCGTAGGAATTATTTTTGCTGTTTTCCAACTGTTGAAAGACATCGTATATAGAATTACAACATACTATGGTATTTTCTCCCAGGATCTTGGAGAATAACTTGGCAGCTATTTCAGAGTAACTACCTTTAGGCCCTAAGCAGTATATCATAATTTCTTCACCGTAAATTGTAATAATAATTTGAAAGAAATAATAATAAAAATTGATATTAATATGGTTATGGATAAAAAACAGTTAATATTAAATAAATAACAACTATTAGGATTTAATAAAAAATAACTTATTATAAAAATCAGAAAAATAAAAACTCTATATTGATTATTATTTTATATTATTTTTTTGTTATAGTTTTTTATATTAAAAATTTTATAATATTATCAATACTATCACTTTTGATGAACAGAGGTTATTAAAAGAATAAATGAGGTTTATTATGCATACTGAAAGTAAAAAAGAGTTGAAAATACTATGCCCTATATGTGGAGGGGAGGAATGTATAAACAAATCTACTGTAAATCTGTATTTAAGTAGTGTAGAATCTTTTTTTAAGTATAAAAAGGAGAACAGTGATAAATCTTTTAAAAGATATCCGACAGTTGGTGATATCGGAGAATGTATGAAAACCTCCAAGAGGATATGGCTATGTCCTTACTGTAAAAAACCTTTTGAGGCAAATTACAGATCCAAGGAGCTTACCATTAAATGTCCCAACTGCAACAGTATTCTCAGTATCCCAGCAACCCATAGAACATTATTTTAGTATTTATCGACCAGTTTGGCATCTTTGACTATATAGACACCTGTCTTTCCATCCCAGAAGATCTCGTAATCTACTACAACAATTTTCTTTTTAAAAAAAGGTGCATCAAAAACAAAGGTTTCTGCTTCCCCACCTTCAAAAGCTTTGTTTATTCCATACCTTTCCATAATCTCGATTAACTCCTCGACATTACTCTCGTCTATAGTCTTTCCAAGATATTCCCTACCTAATCCGTATGCAGATATACTTACAATCTTAAACTCGAAGAACTTTGCAGCATTCCTAAGTATCAACTCTTGGTCTTTATGCCATAGTGGAGCAAAAGATCTTATGTTTAACTCTTCACATATATGATCTATCCTCTTCCTCTGATACTCACTTGCAATCGCCCCACTAACTATCCCATCAATATCCAACTTTTCTAGGGCCTTCTTTAGATCTAACACCTCTTTTTCCTTCTCCCCCTTAGTAAAAACTCTTACAAGGGGAATACCTGTACTTTGGGAGACTAACTCTGTCAATTCCACGTTTGGAACATGAAACATATAACTTTCTTTGTTCTTAGATACTACATTAACTAAGTACTTAACTTCCCAACCTTGATGCAGTGCCCACCATAGGGCATATGTAGAATCCTTTCCTCCAGAATAGAGTGCAGCCACCTTCAAAGTTTTCACCTTAATAGGAGATATTATTATATTATATTTAATGTATATTTATATTACTTATTATAACAATATTTACTAACAAAAAGAGTCGAGGGTAAAAATGCCTAAGGTTAAGGATGTAATGAACAGGGATTTTGTAACACTGTCTCCAGAGATGGTAGGAAGAGAAGCTATTGATTTGATGTATAGGAAGAACAAAACATACGCCCCTGTAGTTGAGGAGGGAAAACTTGAGGGATGGGTAAGGACGTTAGATCTAATGGTAGGGTGTAAGCATTCAAAGGTAGAGGACCTCATGCTCTATATCGATGAAATAAGAGTGCTAGAAGAGGATGAAAAAATCTCTGGGAACTTAATAGATGAAATGATAGAAAAAGAGGTTGTAGGTTATCCTGTAGTTAATAAGAATAGAGAAGTAGTAGGTACCCTCTCGGTTTTCGATCTTTTGAAGTATTTCCGATCTTTTAAGTAATTATACATTGAGAGAAGATCTTACCATCATCTCCCTTATTTACCTAATTTCTATCAAAATAAATCTTCAAAAAATATAAAAAATGATCCCTATGAGTAATTTAGAGATATTTCACAAACTCCTAAAGAATTATTACAGTAAGAAGAGTAAGGATTGTATCACTTCAGGAGAGATGAGTATAATAGATAACAACTGTGAATACTTAGGTGTCCCTAAGATACTCTTAATGGAAAATGCTGGAAAATCTGTTGCAGAGGAGGTTTCAAGATATCTAAAAGAGAATTGTAAAAATAGGATCTACGTATTCTGTGGCTTAGGAAATAACGGGGGAGATGGATTTGTTGCAGTTCGTCATCTAACAGATTACTGTAGTTTTGAAGATACTTTAACAGTTGTGCTTCTTGGAAAGGAAGAGTTTATAAAAACCTATGAGGCGGGGGAGAACTTCAAAATACTGAAGAATATTTCCCAGTTAGATTTTAGACTTACTATTAAGGAGGCGCCATATGTAGAGGGTGTATTGGAAGTAATAGATGAAATTGAGAATAATAGAGAAGATAATGTAATCATTATAGATGCCCTCCTTGGAACTGGTATTAGAGGAGACCTTAGGGAGCCATTCAAAACCTTAGTAGATAATCTAAATAGGTTGAGATATAAAGAAAATATTAAAATAATATCTGTAGATGTTGAAACTAAGGGGTTGAGGGGGAATCTAGTAGTAACCTTCCACAGGAACAAAATGGAGAACGATATTAGTAAAACAGTTGTTAAAAAGATCGGTATTCCTACAATTGCCCATTATATTGTTGGTTGGGGAGATATGTACGCCCTCTCTAAGAGAGATCCAAACTCCCATAAAGGTGAGAACGGGAAGGTCTTAATAGTAGGGGGCTCTAAAAGATACTTTGGTGCACCAATACTCTCAGCCCTGGCATCCTCAAAGATCGTAGATTTAACAACTGTAGTCTCAGTTAAACATACCATAGAAGCACTGAGGGACTACCCACATCTTATAAGTTATGAAGTCGAGGGAGATTACCTAAGTAGGGATTGTGTAGATGAAGTTATGAAACTTTCCAAGGATTACCACGTAGTTATCCTGGGGAGTGGTTTAGGGATAAATGAAGATACTAAGGAGTTTGTAAATGAGTATCTAAATGAGATCGGAGATAAGAAGGTAGTTATAGACGCTGATGCCATAAAAGTTATAGATTACAGGGATTTTGAATTTAAGGAGAACTTTATATTTACCCCTCATAGAAGGGAATTTGAGTATATGGGAATAAATATTGAAGATCCCACTTCATTAGAGGATGTAAAATCTACTATACTCCTAAAGGGTAGATACGACATAATCTTTAACAACGAGAGGATAAAGATAAACAAAACTGGTAACGTAGGGATGACTGTAGGAGGTACTGGGGATGTACTCTGTGGTATAGTAGGTGCCTTCTTCTCTAAGAACGATGGATTTATCTCTGCATGTTGTGGAGCTTATATAAATGGATATGCAGGGGATATGCTACTGAGTGAAAAGGGATACTACTATACACCTATGGATCTCATAGAGTGTATTCCCAAAGTACTAAGTATGTTTAGATAGAGGGGATATTATGGAGAGAGAGTTCTCAAAGGGAGATCTACACATTCATACAAAGTATTCAGGCATAACAAAGTTTATGGGGTTGAAGTTTCCAGACTCTGTAGAGGAACCGAGGAATGTTATGAAGTACGCCAGGAAAAAGAATCTCAGTGTTATAGCAGTTACAGATCACAACACAATAAGAGGTGGGTTGGAGACTCAAAAACTTGAGAAGGAGTTTGGGGTGGAGGTTGTTGTTGGAAGTGAGATAATGACGAAGGATGGGGAAGTTATAGGGTTGTACTTGAATGAAGAGATTCCCAAGGGACTCTCTGCAGAAGAGACTATAGAGTTGATCCATGAACAGGGAGGTTTGGCAATAGCATCCCATCCTTACAGTCCTATCTGTCATGCCCTGGGAGATAAGATATTCCAGCTGGATCTAGACGGCGTAGAGGTATTTAACGCCTATCACAGGGACGGTATAATTAACAACATAGCCCTTGAGAAGGTTATGAAAAACTACCATAAGAAACCTGTAGCCTTTATAGGAAGTAGTGACGCCCATCTAGCAAAGATGGTAGGTAACGGACTCACATACTTTGAGGGTACTTCTAAGGATGATCTCTATAAAGCAATTATAAATAGAAAAACTACCTACGGAGGTGACCCCACGCCTCTTTGGGATATAATACTCTGGAGTTACAAGGTTGTCTATGAATCTGAGAAAAAAGTTATTAAATCCATATTCTTTAAGGAGGAGTTGAATATACCATTTTACAAGAAAATCATTGCAATGTTCAGTGGATTGTTGTATATCGGTACTCCTCTACCTTTTATCTCAGGGATTCTTGGTAATTACTATCTTAAGAGGAAGGCAAAGAGTAAGTTAAAGGAAGCATATATCTAAAAAATAATAATAAAAATTAAAAAAATAAAAAGAGAAAGAACAAAAACTAACAGAAATCTCTTCACTTTTCTAATCCTTTGTATAAGCCAGAGAATAACGGTAAATTTTACATTTTATTAGTATTAACTCTTTATTGGGTATTAACTTATTAATTTTTTATTATTATTTTTATTTTTTATCGAAATTCCCACGGATTATTGTTTTATCTTAGGGAATAATGTCATAAACCTTGTATTAAAAATAAAATTAAAAAATATCAAAAAAGTAGGTTTCTCCAGTACTCGATGCATCTCAGTAAGTAAAGAGAGTATTTTTGCTTTTTTATTTTTATGAATTTTTATTTTTTTATTTTTAATTATTCTTTTTGTAGTTTATCTTTATTGAAGGTTTTGTTTAAAGCTAAAAACAGATGGAAATTTTTTAATTTTCTTCTCTCTTTTGAGAATTTTAATATTAAAGAGCATCCCTCAATATTCCATCGTACACTAATGTTGCACCTCCTTTTAAATAAACCTCATTCTCCCCAATCTCTACTTCCAAGTCTCCTCCGTCTAAATGTACTAGTACCTTATTCCCAGTTTTTCCCAACTTATGGGCTAGGATAGCTGAACCTGTTGCACCAGTTCCACAGGCTCTAGTATATCCTACTCCTCTCTCCCAAGTTACCATCCTTATTTCATTTCTTCCTAAGGTTTCTACAAAATGGACATTTATCCTCTCTGGGAATACCCTATGATTCTCTATCTCCCTTCCCAATATCTCCAAATTTTTCCTTACAAAATCCATATTTATATCGTTATCTTCAAGGAATACGACAGCATGAGGATTACCAACATTCACAACACTTACTCTAACTCTATCTAAGATTCCACTATTTAGATATAAATACTCGTTCAAAAATATATCATTCTCATCTTTTCCCTCTACCTCCATGGGTATATCTCTTAGTTGAAACTTAGGAGTGCCCATATGTACCCTGATGAATCTTACAGTATTTCTCTCTATCTCCATCTCGCATATTCTCAATCCTCCCAAGGTTTCCACATACAATGGGTTCTTTTTTAACACCTTTTCATAGACATACTTGGAGAAACATCTTATTCCATTTCCACACATCTCAGCCTCTGATCCATCACTGTTGAATATTCTGAATTTCACGTCACAGTTTTCATCCTCAGGTCTCTGTATAAATATTACGCCATCTGCACCTACGGAAAAACCCCTTCTACATATTCTCTTGGAAAACTCTCTCTTGTATTCCTCCTCTACT
Source organism: Methanofervidicoccus abyssi (assembly GCF_004310395.1). NCBI lineage: Archaea > Methanobacteriati > Methanobacteriota > Methanococci > Methanococcales > Methanofervidicoccus > Methanofervidicoccus abyssi. The sequence goes on from NZ_BFAX01000004.1 coordinate 96,170, forward strand.
TTTATACCATGATACTCGTTTATTACTATGTAGTCGTTTCCTAAGCTGTGCATCTTTGTAAATTCAATATCTTTTACCATACCCATCACCTAAATCTTTTATACTTTATAGTTCATCAAAATACTAAAGGATATAATATTAATATTGTATTATTATAAAAATAAAAGTAGTTTAAAATCAGAAAAATAAAAATTTCTTATTAAATAGAAAAAGAGTTAACCTCAGTTTATCCTCTACTAGATACCGGAGAAATAAGATAGGATCCTATTTAACCCTTACTTTGTAGAGGTGTTAAACCCCAACACTTGAGTAGATAGACAACAATTAATTTTTACTACTGGCCATCCCTATACATCAACTGCCTCATAATCTTTCCAATAGGACCTCCCATCTTCAGCATCTTACCTCTCTTTAGATTCTGGAATGCTCTCTTAGTAGTAGCGTAGTATCTTAGAAGTTCCTTTACATCCTCCTCTCTAACTCCAGCACCTCTTGCTATTCTTCTTATCCTTGAAGATTTAATAATCTCTGGGTTCTCTTTTTCCTCCCTTGTCATGGAATCCATTATAACTCTATACTTCTTTAACTTTTGCTCCGTCAGATGTATGGCTTCCTTAGGTATAACACCTCCAAAACCTGGTATCATACTTATTATCTGTTTCATGGGCCCCATCTTAGATATAGCCTCTAGTTGGGAGTATAACTCTTTTAGTGTAAATTTTCCCCTCATTATAGCATCTAAACTCTCCTCCGTCTCATCATCTATTATATTCTCAGTCTTTTTCAGCAGAGTGTCTAGATCTCCCATACCTAAGAGTCTTGAAACGAACTTCTTTGGATCGAAGGGCTCTAAGTCATCTATCCCCTCCCCAGTCCCTATGAACTTTATAGGAGCTTTTATCTCAGCTACGGCACTTAGGGCACCCCCTCCCTTTGCAGATCCATCTAACTTAGTAACTATTATACTCCCAATATCCCCAACAGCTTCCTTAAATGCCTTTGCCTGGTTCTTAGCCTGTTGTCCTAAAGTACCGTCTATTACAAGTATAATTTCATCAGGATTTACCACTTCCTTTATCTTCTTCATCTCCTCTAACAGCTCCTTCTCCTCCTTATGTCTTCCTGCAGTATCCACTATCACCACATCCATCTTTTTCAAACGATTCAACCCTTCTTTTACTATCTCCACAGGTGTCATCTTTCCAGATTCATCTCCATACACAGGTACATGTATCTTCTCTGCAAGCTGTTTCAACTGTTGATACGCAGCAGGCCTGTAAGTATCTGCCCCTATTAAGCCTGGCTTCAATCCCATCTTCTGTATATACCTAGCAAGTTTTGCAGCACTGGTGGTTTTACCACTACCTTGGATACCAACTAAGAGTATAACGTTCCTTTTTTTAGGATCGATGTTTAACTTCTGTCCTTCTTTACCAAGTAACTTTATCAACTCCTCATATACTATCTTTATAATATGTTCCTTTTTTGACAATCCCTTAGGCACTTCCTCGTATATAGCCCTCCTCTCAATCTCCTTACTCATCTTAAGTACCAACCTAACATTCACATCTGCCTGTATCAAAGCTCTTTGTATGTCCTTGATCACCTCCTTTATAAGTTTTTTATCCACAAATGTAGCATTTTTTATCTTGTTTAATGCCTTGGTTATACTCTGCCCCAATTTTTCCAACATACTTTCACCTTATTATAATATCTACTTTGTTTATACTTTCTTTTATTTTTATATTAAAAACTACTTTATACCCTACCAAAGTAATTTATGTAATAAACAAAACTTTTTATAAAATAATCATCGAGAATATCAACAAAATAATAAGAAGGATAATAATCTAAATAAAAAAGAATTTTAACAAAACGGAATTTTTTTATTTAGAATATTCCAGATCTTTCTGAGCACATAGATAAAAGAATTTTAAATTTTATCATCTGATGATGAATTTTTTAACCATTACTTATTAAGAGTAGTTTACTCATCCCAAATATCTCCCCATCTTTTAAATAGATTGTTTGGAATATTTAAGTTATCCAGCACCCTTCCAACGACAAAATCTACTATATCTTCCACACTCTTAGGTTTTCCATAGAATGCAGGAATAGGTGGCATAATGACAACTCCTAACTTAGATAGCTTCAGCATGTTCTCAAGGTGTATAGGACTTAACGGCATCTCTCTAGGTATAAGTATTAACTTCCTCCCCTCCTTAATCGCCACATCACATACCCTACATATCAAGTTACCACTGTATCCATTTGCCACTGCAGAAAGCGTCTTCATAGAACATGGCACCACTACCACACTGTGAAACATGTGAGAACCAGAGGCCAAGGGTGAGAAAAAATCACTGTTCTCGTAGTATTCATGGGACAGACTTATTAGATAGTCTAGATCTACATCTAACTCATGTTCTATTATTTTTTTACCAGACTCAGAGACTATTAGAGCTGTCTTTACACTCTTCTCCCTAAGTACCTCCAATAATCTCTTTGCATAACATACTCCACTAGCACCTGTAATACATACCACTACTTTCATACTTCCCCAGTTAGAGAATAGATAGATAGAATTAATTTATTATTTTAAGGTATCCTTAGCCCTCCAAGAACTCCCAGAAAGATCTTACTGCACTGGGGTTCTTAAGTTTCTTACCCTTTACTAAATACAGATACCTGGTAAGATCTAAATCTACTATAGGGACGATTTTCACTAAACCTGCCTCAGCAGCCTTCTTTGCAGGAATCTCAGATATGATACTTACTCCATTTCCTTCAGAGACTGCAGTTATTATGGAAGAATTACTTCCAAGTCTCATCACTACATTAAGATCCATCATGGAGTAACCCTTCTCATTCAGAGCCTTTATTATAACTTCTCTAGTACCAGAACCTTCTTCTCTATCTATGTAGTCTTCCTTCATTATGTCAGAGAGTGTTGCTACACCTTTCTTGGCCAGTCTGTGGTTTGGAGGTACTATCAGTACTAACCTATCTTTTCCTATTATTAGGTGCTCGTAATCTTTATTGTAGAGATAACCAACTGCTATAATGTCGACAGAGCCATTCTCCAATAGTTTAAAACATCTTTTAGAGTCTGTTATCTCTATGTCGAAGTCAACATCCTTATACTCTCTTTTGTAATCCATTATTATACTTGGTAGAATATGCTCTCCTGGAGTTGTACTTGCAGCAATTTTGATAGTTCCTTCTGGGTACTCGTGAAGTGACTTAATACGTTGCCTTGTAGATTCTATAAGTTCCAGTATCTTTTTAGCACTCTCGTAGAGAATTTGGCCTTCAGGAGTTAACTCTACACCTTCTGGAGTCCTGATAAATAATTGGGTATCGAAGTATTTCTCAAGGGTTGAAATGTGATTACTTACAGTACCTTGAGTGATACCAAGTTTTTTTGCAGCCTTGGAGAAACTTTTCGTCTTCGATGTAGTTACAAATGTTTTGAAGTAACTTATCTTAGGATCCATGTTCTCACCTATCAGTTATCTTAATATCCTTTTATATTTTGGTTTTAGGCTAATATAGTTTATTATTAAAGTATGATAGTATTTAAAGTTATAGGAAGTTATTAATATTGTTAATAACTATAAAAATTATAAAAAAGAGATATATTATATAAATTTTATAGTATAGACAGCAGGGTGACGTGATATTATGCAACTTATTCAGATACTTGCCTTAGTTTTTGCAATCTTTGCAATGTTCAAAATAATACTAAAAGCCAAAAATAGTGAGATAAACATAGAACCTGCCATATTCTGGATATTTGTCTGGATGTTGGTTGTACTGATAGCAGTATTCCCACAAACTATGAGTTATCTGGCCACGTTCACTGGTGTAAAAAGAGGAGTAGATAGTATAATATACTTAGCCATTATGACACTATTCTATCTACAGTACAGGTTGTATATAAAGATGGAAAATATCGAGAGAGAAATTACCCTTATTGTAAGAGAGATCGCTATATTGGAGAAAGAAAAAAAAGAAAAGGAAAAATAATAGACATATCTTACCTATTGTATTCCAAGGGGAAATACATAGAGTGCTTTTTCATCTGGCTCACATTCAACAACTTTTTCCACATATTCATCGTAGAACGCACCTACAGCCACTGTACCCACACCTAAAGCTGTGCTCTGAAGGTATATATTTTGTCCAACATGTCCTGCCTCCATATGAACGTATCTTACACCTCGTTCTCCATATATAGAAGTGGTACGCCCATAAACAGCTGTTATCACTAAATTAGCCTTTGCATCTAAAACCCATCTCTGATTTATACATGCCCTGTACAGTTGATAACTGAAATCACCTTCTTTGATCATTTTGAGAGAGTGATTGACAGGTATATAACGGTGAACTCCAGGTTTTAAGTTTTCCACCTCTTTTACAACAACGTATATTTCCAAGGGATATGTTGCACCTGCACTTGGTGCAGATCTAAACTTCTTTCCAGGCTCTGTTATCCCCTGTGCTGCCCATAGAATCTGGGAAAGATCCTCAAGTTTTAAAGGTTTATCCAAGAATTCCTTTACAGACCTCCTTTTAAATATCGCCTCTTCAAGGGACATTTTTCCATAAATTCTTGGTTTTGGTAGATACATTTCTTCTTCACCTCAGTGATCTCTTTCTCCCATGTATTCGTCTATTTTCTCCCTATAAAAGGATAACAAGTAGAAGGAGCACTATGGTGATCACTTATCGTTATCTTCGCTATAATTTATTAAGTTTATTTTCCATCAAAAAATAATAAAAATCTTAATAATGAGAAAATAACCAATAAAGGGGACGTTTCTAAACACTGAGATACAAAGGAGAAACTATACCATAGTTACCGGGGTATATAGTCTTTTATAGTCTTCGAAAATAGAGGTAGGATACATGATAGATAGAGGTTTTTATTTTTAAAAGGTTCTTTTCCATTATCTTTTCTCTTATTATTAATTTTATAATAATTATTAAATTTTAAGATTTAATTTAATAAACTTTTTATACAATTTCCTAAAAATTTTTTAAATATTCCTTCTAGTACTTTGGAGGGATTGTCCATATCTCCTTTTTCTACAATATAGTCTATAAGCTCGTTCTTCTCGATTATGGTATTTTTTCAAGTACCCAATATCATGCTCTTCCCTGAGGTATTCTTCTATAACATTTCACTACTCAGTTATAACATCACTACTCATTAACTCTTGAAGTATCTTCTTAGCAATTTTATCTCCAAGGATACTTCTAACCTTCTGATAGTTATCTACAATATCCTGGATATTTTTTATTCCTGCATTATACAACTTCCTAGCTCTTGTTCTTCCTATATGTTTTATTTTCAGTAGATCTATAAGTTCCTTACTTGCACCGTATTCTATTCTTATTTTCAACCCCTCTAAAGCCTGGGAAATAACTCTATTTTTTATGTTTAAAATTTTATAGAGTTCACCTGTTGCATATACCAACCACTTTGCCTGTTCAACTTTGTATCTTAAAATTCCAGGTTCTATATTGTATTTTTCCAAGAGTTCATCTTCTGGTACTTCATTTATCCAGTCATAAAGAATCATTGCATTTTTAATGTATTTCAAACTCTCTATATCGTCTATATCTATATCTCTTCTTACCGCCTCATAGAAGAAAAAATTTTCCTCACAACTTCTTATCCATGGTAAAGGCAACATCTCTGAGGTCTTTGAGATGAGATAGAGGATATAAAAAGTGGAGTAATCAAGTAGATCCCAATTCCCTAAGTATCCTGTTTTCTCATTCATTCTCAACTTCTTATTTAACTTCTTTAACTCTCCTATTATAACCTTTCCACTGAGAGGGTCTATATATAGTTCAGATATTCTCCTACCAAGTGGAGTTATCTTGTATTTCTCTTTATCTTTATCTCCTCTTATAGATATACCATTTCCGTCCAAGGTTAACATCTTTACCCTATATCTCCCATCTCCATAATCTACCGATATAAATCTACTAAATTCTAAAAACCTTATAATTTCTTCAATATCTTCTAAGATCTTTGAGATGTTTCCATACTGGTGAGCGTATAAGGTACTTCTTATAAAGTTCTCCAAACTTTCTCTGTCTTTCACATCTTCCAGAGCTATCAAACTAAGAATATGGGATCTCAGAATTCTAGGATAGGATAACTTCGAATAGATACTTTCTACCGGTCCAACAAGGTAATCTTTTACATCCTTCACATTCATTCTCTCATTAACGTATATTATGCCTTCACCGTAGGGGTCTAAGTTCGGACGTCCAGCTCTTCCTATACATTGTAGTATCTCCATCTTTGGGATGGGAACCGTCTTCCCCTTCCAGTATCTCTTAAGATCCTTCACTATAGCTCTCCTACAGGGGACGTTAACTCCCATACTTAAGGTTGGAGTACAACAAATAACCTTTATAATCCTTCTTCTGAAGGCACCTTCTACAATCCTCCTATGCTCGTATGTTAAACCTGCATGGTGAAATGCTACACCTCTCCCTACACACTCTGCAAGGGTCTTACAGATTTCCGTCGGTTTATCGAATATACTTAAAATCTCTTCCTTTATACGTTTAAGTTCCTTTAACTCCTCCCGAGATAGATACTTCTTTAGATCCAACTTTCTAGACTCATTAACAGCACTCTTCTTAGAATTGCAGAATATGAGGACAGAGCCTCCATCTAACACACAATCTACCACGAGGTTGAACAACTCACTTCTTCTACTGTTGTTGTAGATCTTCAGTGGGTATTCCTCTACAACCTCTCCATCCTCTCCGATAAATAGGATCTTATCCTTATATCCTACACCTTTCTTCAACTTAACAGGTCTCCAATCATCTACAACTAACTCGGCCTCCAGCCACCTTGCTAACTCCTCTGGGTTCCCTATGGTGGCAGAGAGTCCAACTATCTGGACGTTGTACTTACTCTTCAACTTAGTGATAAGTACCTCTAAGGTACCTCCTCTCTCTACATCCCCTATTAGATGGATCTCGTCAATAACTACAACAGATACATCTTTTATCCACTTTACCTTATGCCTTATAAGAGAATCTAACTTCTCTGCAGTGGTAATTATTATGTTGTAACCCTCCAGGTTTTCCTCCTCGTCGTAATCCCCAATGGAAAGTGCCACCTTTATACCGTATTTTTCATATTTTTTCTTAAACTCCTCGTACTTCTCAGATGCCAATGCCTTCAAGGGGACTATAAACAATCCTTTCTTATTTCTATCCTCTAAGATATGATTTAAAAGGGTTATCTCTCCTATTAGTGTTTTTCCACTGGCTGTAGGTATGGATATTAGAAAGTTTTTCTTTTTATCCAATAAGCCCTTCTCCAAAACCTTCTTCTGAGGAGGTCTAAGTTCTTTGATACCGTTCTCCTCGAGTATTTTTAATATCTTCTGTAGCATAATATTACCTATTTGGGATCAGTTATGTGAGAAATTTAACAACATCCTTACATTTTAGTAGTTATAGTCGTAATGATACTTCTGTGTGACATCTCAATGAGAATTACTTGGTGTTCAGAGAAAATATCTTGTTTTCATTGGAATTTTTATTTTATTATTTTTGATGATTATTCTTTTATATGATTATTTTTTACAATTACTACTTTGATGATAACCTAGGTTTATATCTTCATTCTATCAATCCTGATAAAATAATAGATAAAATTATTATAATTTTCCCATCAAAAATCCCGATAAAAATAGATAATCATCATAAAGATAAAATAAGGAAAATAACAAAAAATAGAAGTTTCCAGATAGTTTAATTATTAATAAGGAGAATTAAAATCCCTTATCATAAATTCAAGGTAATTATTAATCATTAACTTGAATCGCCGTTAATCTATATTAATTGTAGTGTGCTCTATCTTAATCTATCGTAACACATCACTTAGTCTATATACAAATATACCAACATTCTCTTTTAATTATTTCTTTTTATACCTATCAAATATATCTTTTTGATACCACAACTAACTAAATAACAAGAATAATACTGGGGATCCCATGGAAGAGACAGTAGTGGAAGGACATGTAAAGATAAAAGTTCCGAGGGATAGGAGTATATCAAAAAAGGATAAAGTATTTTACAATCCAAGGATGGAGGTCTGCAGGGATATTTCTGTAGCAGTAGTACAGAGTTTTTTGAATAACTACAGGAGAGAGAAGTTCTTAGTATGTGATCCCTTAGGAGGTAGTGGAGTTAGAGGGATAAGATACGCCAAGGAGTTAATAAATCCTTCTGGTACTGTGGAGGTAGTTATCAACGATATCAATCCTTTCGCAGTTGAATTAACTCGAGAAAATGTAAAGATAAATAATTTAGAAAATATAAAGATATTTAACAAAGATGCTAATATTCTCCTTTCAGAGCACTTTAGGACATTTAACTTGATAGATTTAGATCCCTTTGGCTCACCAAATCCATATCTAGACAGTGCTATACGCAGTTGTGTTACAAAAGATGGTATAATCGCTATGACTGCCACAGATACTGCAGTCCTATACGGATCCTACAGAAAGGCATGTATTAGAAACTACGATGCTATCCCATTAACTGGAGATAAAGAGCTGGCAGTTAGGTTATTAATAGGGTATGTAATTAGAGTGGCAGGTAAGTACGATATAGCTCTTAAACCTATCTTCTCCCATTTTACAGATCACTATATAAGGACTTTCTTAATTACAGAGAGAGGAGCTAAGAGGGCAGATGAAGCTATGGAGAAGTTAGGATATATCAAAATAGAGAATGGAGAAAAGATTATCAGGAGTAGGGAGGAAGGTTATGAGAAGGGTTTTGGAGGGTTGTTTTACTTGGGGGAGATAAACAACATAGATACTGTAGAAGGGGCATTGAAGATTGCTCAGGAGAGGGGATATACTGAGAAGAGTGTAAAGATCTTCAGGGAAATATATAGGGAGTGTATGGTAGGTAATGTAATAGGTTGTTACAATCTTCACAGGATATGTAGTGTTATAAAAGAACATGTACCACCTGTTAAGGAGTTGATAGAGATGTTGAAGGAAAGGGGCTTTAAGGCTTCAAGAACCCACTATGATCCAAATGGCATTAAAACGGATGGAAAGATCACAGATGTAATTGAGTGTATTCGGGAGTACAACAGGAAAAGATAAAGTAAAGAATTATGGTATAAAAATAGTGTGTTCCTTTAGATTGATATACAATACTCATTAATGATACCCATAAATTCGTTTAGAGTGGTTTTGAAGATTTATCTATTTTTATATCAGGATTTTTTAATGGGAACGAGGTAACGATGACTATGAACATTAAAATAGTACCTATAAAGACTAGATATCTCAAAAGGGGGGAGGACTACCTGGAAGTAATTATCACGGCTCTAAAGAGAGAGATTAAAAATGGTTTAAAATTGGAAGATGGAGATTTTGTTGTGATCAGTGAGAAATTTGTTGCTATAGGAGAAGATAATCTAATAGACGAAAGGAATGTAAAAGTAGGGATTTTAGCTTACCTCTGTTATCTCTGGTCTAAGTATATATGGGGATATATACTAGGCCCCCTCTTAAAAACGAGGCCAGATAGAATAAAGAATCTCAGGAAAATGCCCAGGGAGGAGACATTAAAACATAAACAGGTTGTTATAGACAATGTAGGGCTTATATATGCTTTGAAACCTGCCTCAGAAGGGGGTGTGGACCTAACCAACGTACCTGGTACCTATGCTACCTTACTTCCAAAGGATCCAGAGAGATCGGCGGAGAGAATATACTCAGTTATAAAGAAGGAGTTGAATGTAGATGTTATAGTTATGATAGTAGATACCGACGCCACCTACAGGTTTTTTAGATGGTATATAACTGCCCTACCTTGTGCTATAAATGGAATAGTTTCTGGAATAGGGGTTTTAGGTTATATTTTAGGTAAGTTGGCAGGTGTATTGAAGATTGGCGGATTATGTGGAGCTACGCCCCTTGCCATAACTGGAAATGAAATATATAAAAAATACTCCTTAGAAGAGATACTCCACATTGCAGATGTTGCAGATAGATGCCGATCAGATCCTACAAAGTCTATACATCAGTACATGGAGAGATACAATACCTTTGAGATCAGTGAGGAGATATTAGAGAAGATAGAACATACTCCCATAGTCGTAGTTAAGGGCTGGAAAAATTGATAAGTTTCTGGGTTTTCTGAGTGTTTGGAATAAGAGAGTGGAACTCTTAGAACTTTCTATAACTTATCGGAAATCTTGAATAAAGTAGATAAAGGCAAGATTTTTGTTAATGCTTCTTCTATTGTTGCATATTTAATGTTATTATTTTTTAAACTATCACTTTAATGAAATTAGGATTATTTATAGAAATCATATATTCTCCAAGTGCTAAGAAGTACTCCAACGAAGTTATCTCTTTTTTAAATTTTAAATAATAATTATTGTTTTTATGAAGATTTTAAATACGAACTAAAGATAAGTGGGTCTTTTTAATAAATTTCTATTGTTAAACATCTAAAAAAAGAAATAAAAAAATAATAACTATATGCTTAATATTGTTTAAAGACTTCATATTTATCTGCCAACATTTTTTCTTCTTTTCTCAAATTCTTCAAGTAATTCCTCATACTCCACTCCAGAGTATGCCAACAGTACAAAAAGATGATAGATTAGATCTGCACACTCGTGTATAATATCTCTCTTTATACCGTCCTTCGCTGCCAGTATAGCCTCTGTAGCCTCCTCTCCTATCTTTTCGCATATCTTATTGATAGCTCTCTTACTATCATCGGTAGTTAAGTAAGTAGTATATGAACCCTCAGGTTTATTTTTTATCCTGTCTTTTATTATCTCAAATACCTCCTTAAGTACATCCATAGTATCCCATAAAAAATGTTATTAACTCCTCTCCAACTCTCTTAATCTCTTTACCATCTTTACAGCAGACTCTACAGCCCTTTTACCATACTCTACCCTTTCCTCAGCTTGTAATCTCGTCATCCCAGGTCCTGAGACACCCAAAGTTACAGGTTTATTGTACTCCAAGGATAAATCTGCCATCTTCCTTGCAGCGTTGTGTAGTACTATTTCGTCATGTTCAGTCTCTCCCTCTATTACACAACCTATAGTTACTACAGCATCTACGTCCTCCTTCTCCAGCAACCTCTTTACTGCCAGAGGCATGTCAAAAGTTCCTGGTACTACAATCTTATGGGTGATTTCGGCTCCCAAAAATTCTGCATGTTCTTCTGCCAACTTCTCCATCATGTAAGTTATCTCCCTGTTAAATTCTGCTACTACAAATCCTAACCTCACCTTATCCATATTTTCACCTGATCTTTATTTCAGATTACTTATTTCCATATCTATCATACGATCCCATCTTTTTTCATATTCATCCATAAATATTAAGGTTTTCTCAACCTCTATTGCACATATGTTGTCAAAGTTAATTATTGCAAATTTCTTTTCATTTTCATTGAATATTATCATTCCATGACCTTTACCAGTTTCCAAATATTTTAAATACTTATCTTTGAGTTTTACTACAGCATCAAAATCGAATTCCCCTTCCAATACACTCCCAGGAAAGTAGATTTTTATCTTTAATACTGGCCTCTTCATTGTTTTCCCTCTCCTCCTATCAACTCTTTTAAATATTCTTTAAATCCAGTCATCTTTTTTAAGGCAATTTCAACATTTGCTTTTAACCATCCTTCCAGATCTCCTATATCGTACCTTCTACAGTTTATCTCTACACCTACTATTTTTTCCTCCTCTAAAAGGGTTCTCATGGCATCAGTTAACTGTATCTCTCCCCCTTTTCCAGGTTTTGTGTTTTCTAAATGTTCAAATATTTTTGGAGATAGGAGATATCCTCCTGTAATTATGAGGTTAGATGGAGCCTCTTCCACAGAAGGTTTTTCTACTAAATCCTCTATCTCGAAGATACCATTTTCAACTTCTCTCCCAGATATCACTCCGTACTTATATACCATATCCCTAGGCACTCTTTCCAAGGTTATAACTGAACAATGGTATGTATTGTAAACTTCTAACATCTTTTTTACCACGTTTTCAGTATATATGGTATCTCCCACCATAGTTATAAAATACTCATCTCCTACAAATTCTTTTCCACAGTATACAGCATCTCCCAATCCTTTAGGTTCTCTCTGTCTCGTATAGAAGATTTTTGCAATCCTGTCGATCCTAGTGATCTCTTCAAGTAAGTGATACTTTCCACTCTCCTTTAACTTACATTCCAACTCAAAATTTCTGTCAAAGTGGTTTTCTATGGCACTTTTTCCCTTACCTGTAACTATCAGTATATTGGTTATATCTGCATCTGCTAGATCTTCAATTACGTACTGTATTATTGGTTTTCCAACTACACATAGCATCTCTTTTGGCTGGGCTTTAGTCATTGGAAGTAGCCTTGTACCAAATCCTGCTGCAGGCACTATCCCTTTTTTTATTTTCATCTACTCACCTTTAAAGTAGAGTAAATGTTTATTATACAAACTTATCTTATATATATTTTAATATTTTTTAATACTACTAAAAAAATTAACTATGTCCTATTATTCCATTTAAGATGAAAACTAATAAAGTAAACTATTAATTAATTATTATTAACAACCATACATCTCCTTCTTACAGCTCTTGTTCATTTTTCTCCTTTACTGAAACCAATATCAATAAAACAAACTTATCTTATATATATTTTAATATTTTTTAATACTACTAAAAAAATTAACTATGTCCTATTATTCCATTTAAGATGAAAACTAATAAAGTAAACTATTAATTAATTATTATTAACAACCATACATCTCCTTCTTACAGCTCTTGTTCATTTTTCTCCTTTACTGAAACCAATATCAATAAAATTATATCTTTTTTCTTGCAACTGGCTTTTATTTCTATATTTTCATTGTAACAATGAGATAAAATCTAATAATCCAAAAATCTTAACATAGATATATACACAGATATATACACAAAAATTTCATAAATTTAGATACTAAAGATTTTATTTAAAATTAGACGAAATATTCCCTAATAGATATACATTACATTGTTTTTGAGGTGAAACTGTGAAATTTATGGACATTTCGATAAGAACTAAGACTTTAGCTGTTTTTTCTTTACTTATAGTAATCGCAGGGTGTGCAGGATATTTTATAATCCAGAGTGGAAACTGTGTATTAGAAAATGAAAAAACATTGGAAATCTTAAATAGACAAGGAACATTGATGCAGGAAATAACAAAATGTGTCTTATTAACTAACATGGGAAGATACGAATGTGTAGAAACTTTAAAGAATATCTCAAAGGAATTTGATAACAATTTAAACGATCTAATTAACGGTAACCCTGAAAGGGGAATTCCTCCTGCTCCAGATAATATCAAACAACAGTTACTCAAAGTTAAAAAACTCTGGGATCCATTTTACGAGAAAATTAAAATACTCTATACAAAGGATCCTAAGGATCCAGAGTTTAAGGAGGCATTAGAGTATATAAAAGATCATAATATGGAAATTGTATCTGGATTGGATAGAATAATAGAAGATTTATTAAAAAATCTATATAATGATACGGTATTTATGAATAATATATCCACTATTGCAGGTATATCAATTGTATTTATATCTATACTCTGTATGATCTTTGTAGATAGGTTAATTATCACTCGATTAAAGGAACTTTACAGAATAACCTATGAACTATCTCATGGAAATCTTAACGTAAAACCAAGGATAAAATTTTTTGGAGATGAAATAGGACGTGTATTTGACATTGTAATAAAAACTATAGAGAGATTAAAAGAGGAAGAAAAAAGAAGAGAGATAGAACGAGAGAAGGAGTTAAACCGTTTATTCAAAGGTATATTCGAAGTTATGGAAAAGGTATCAAAGGGAGATTTTACAGTTAAATTAGATGAAAATGTAAGTAGAAAGGATATTGCAAGGGTTATAAATACATCCATATCTAAAGTGGCTCAGTTAATTAAAGAATTAAGAGAAGAAATTGTAAGATTGAACTCTGAAATTAATAGATTAAAAACAGAACTTGAAAAGACAAGAGAAACTTCAAACCAGATAGCAGATGCCGCATCCCAGGTAGCCACTGCAGCCACAGATCAATCCGCAAAACTCCAGGATATCACCCAAGAGTTAGAAGAAACTACGAAACTAATTGAAAACACAGCCCAGAGTGCAGAGGAAGGTGTAAAGGCTGCAGAAGAAGTAAGTAACTACTCAGAGGAAGGTGTAAAGAAGGTAGAGAACGCAATAACAACGATGCAAAACATCGCAAATGTAATAGACGAGTTAGGTAAAGCTATCCAGGAACTCGGTGAAGAGAGTAAGAAGATCAACGAGATTACAGTACTTATCAAGGACATAGCAGAGCAGACTGGACTCCTGGCCCTCAACGCCTCTATAGAGGCTGCCAGGGCTGGAGAGGCAGGGAGAGGTTTCGCAGTTGTTGCAAGTGAGATAAAATCCTTAGCAGAAGAGATAGGGAAGTCTGTGGACGACATTAAGAAAACTATCTCCGAGATACAGAGTAAGATCGAGAAAACTGTAGATCTAGGTTTAACTGGTAAGGATGAAGTAGATAAGGGAGTCATCGCAATAGACGAGGTAAATAACGCATTCCTCAAAATCAAGGATGGAGTTTATACAACATTGGAAAAGATAAACGCAATCAGAGAACATGCAGAAGAGTCCAGCAACAACATTCAGAGTGCTCTTAGACACGTCCAAGATATCGCCTCTATATCCGAGGAGTTTGCAGCCACTGCAGAGGAGCTGACTGCCAGTGTTGAAGAGCAAAACAGTGTCATTGAAGAGATAGCCAAGTCTATTGATGAAATAGCTAATATTTCCAAAGACATTGTTAAATCTATGAGTGGATTTGAGATAAATTAATCTTTATTTTTTGGTGTGAAGATGGAGGTATACTACAGCGTTGTTGGGGATTACAACTTACTTGAAAGGAACAACAACTTGCTAGATCTCACCTTTAATAACTTAGAAGACTATAGGAGAATACTTATAAAACCTAACATACTCGGACCTTATTCTCCAAACAGACATGTTACTACACATCCAAAGTTTTTAGATTGGATTCTAAGATATTTAATAGAGATAAGGAAAATAGACAGAGATAAGATTGTAGTAGGAGAATCCTCTGGATTCCCCACAGAGAAGGCTTACGAAGTTTCTAAGATAAAAGATATCTGTGAGAAATACGGTATATCTTTTATACCGTTTGAGAGAGATAGAAGTGTAAAGATGAGGCTGTTAAATATCACCGTAGCAATTCCAAAGACAGTCATAGACAGTGATCTAATAATAAACCTGCCAAAGTTAAAAACTCATCTTCTTATGAAATATACTGGAGCCGTCAAAAACCTATACGGCTGTATACCTGGAGGATTAAAACCGAAACTTCATGGGCATTTTCCCAGAGAGAGTGATTTCGCATATTTCCTAGTGGAGTTATACAAGTTTTTAATGGAAGATAGAGATATAATCTCTGTAATGGATGGTATCTGGGGTATGGAAGGTAATGGCCCAAGTAATGGAAAACCTGTAAATTCCAAGATAGTAATAGCTTCGAAGGATGCCTGCGCCTTAGATATCTTCGCAACCTATTATATAGAATACAATCCTATAGATGTTCTAACCAACAGGATTTTAATTGATGATAAGCACAATTGGATAGACAGGTTAGATATTTCAGAGGTTAACGAAATTGTTAGAAAAAGGAGTTTAAAGGACATACCAAGAAAGAAATTTAGAAAACCTGATACCTTCTATCTAACATCTGTACTACCTCCTTTTATAGTAAGGTTGATATTCTCCACCATGATACAGAAACCAAGAATAGATAAAAGAAGATGTAAAAGATGTGGTATATGTAAAGAAGTATGTCCTGTAGAGGCTATATCTCTAGATACCTTTAAGATAGATAGAAAGAAATGTATAAATTGCTACTGTTGTCATGAGATGTGTAGATTTAATGCCATTAAGTTGGGAAGGTTTTTATAATCGTTTTTATAATCATTGGTAATTATAAAAATAATAGCGATATTTAAAGAATAATTAGAAGTCATAAAAAAATAAAAAACTTTACATATGTTATTAGTAATGAAGGAACTATATTTAAATTAACAGTAATCATCGAAAATATCTCATAAAAATCATAAAAATAATGATTATAATAATTATGAAAAATATAACAATAAGTAGAACAATTTTTAAAAATATCTAAATCAAAGAAATAAAGAAATAAATAGAAGTAAAAAGTAAAATCTGTCTTTATCCTCCGTTCTATATTGAATAATAGAAGAATAGGATGAAATTTTTTAATTTTTCTTCTTACCCTACTAATTTTTAACTATCACTTCGATGAGAATTTTTTATATAGAGGTTGTTAAGTAATAATGGGAGTTAAACATCAATAATATTAAATATCATAAATAATATCATAATTTTGGTGTGAAAGTATGTATTTTCCTATAAAAGAGATAGTACTTTTAATAGCTTCCACAGGGATACTCCTGGCATCCTACAGGTTGTGGATTATGAAGGATGGAAAGAATATGGTTTATGCACGTATTCATATTAGTAGTGTCATAGATCTCGCCTGCATACTTATAATGCTAGTTTTAAATCATCCATTGCTGGCATTTCTTTATCTCATCTTATCTCCCTTTGTAGCACATGCCATAGCAAATGCTGATTACTACGACAGGATGAAGAAGAGGGCGATAAAAAAATTAAGGTGTTGAGATATGCCTCTAGGTATAATAGATGGGGCGGTTTTGATACTCATAGTACTCTCCTACCTTGGTGCTTTAACTCAGAAAGATCTCATTAAATGTGTGGTTCTAACTGGACTAGGGGGTTTAGGACTGGCCTATATTTTCACATCCTTATTAGCTCCAGATGTTGCCCTAACTGAGGCCATACTTGGAAGTGCTGTACTTCCAGCTTTCTTTGCATTTACTGTGATGAGGACCCAGAGGTTCGACGAAATAGATGAATAGACTGATAGCTATGTATCTGATAGGGATAGACTACAGGAATAGAAACAGTAAAGAAGTACTGAAGGCGTATAAAAAACTCTTAAGCGAAGGTATAGATATAAAACTTGTTGAAGATCCTAAAGAGTTAATAGATTCTGTATTGAAGGGTTGTGTGTTAGGTGGAGTGAGGGGAACCCTACCTTCCTCGGAAGTGATGTCCTATTTGAGAAAACATATAGGGAGGTTTTATAGGGCGTCGATCCTGAAGAATCCCTTTATCGGAGAATACTTCTTTTTAGTTCCTGTAGGGATAGATGAGATAAATGAGAATAACAGTTTTAGGGATAAAGTAACTATTATAAAGTATATTTTAGATTTTATAAAAGACAGTGGCTTCTTTAAAGATGTAAAAATCGGAGTACTCTCTGGAGGAAGGTTCTCTGACTACGGCAGAAGTGAGAGGGTAGATAAATTAATAGAAGAGGCAGTGAATATTGTTGAATATATACGTAAAACATACAACGTCCATATAGAACATAGAGGTATAGTATTGGAGGAATACTTAAAGGAGGGTTTCAACGTTATATTGGCTCCAGATGGTATATCAGGTAATCTAATTTTCAGATCTTTGGCCTTAGTCTGTGGGGTTGAGGGATGTGGGGCCTTAGTATTGAGTAGAAGGAGGATAAGGTTTATTGATACAAGTAGAAGTGGCACCTGGGATAGATATTACAACAGTGTGAAATTTCTAAAAAACTTATTTCCACTTAAGTAATAACCAATTATTGGAATTCTGGCTTTCTTAAGTGTCAAGGGACATTCAGGGAGGCAATAATAAAAGAGCTTTTTACATTTTTTACCGTATTATATTATGAATAAGCTGTGGCTATATTATTTTTACTATTTTAGTTTAAATTTTTACATAAGAAATAAGTTTGGTGATGATATTGTCCTTATTAATTAAAATTTACGATTTTTTTAACGAAATGGGGTTATCAAAGATTTATGAAAAAATACTGGAAAAGAAGATCGATAAAAATAAGGTTCCAAAACATGTAGGAGTTATAATGGATGGAAATAGGAGGTTGGCAAGATTATTAGGGGAGAAACCTATAAGGGGACATTACTTAGGTGCAAAGAAGGTCAAGGAATTTATAAAGTGGTGTATAGATTTAAACATTGGAATCGTTACTCTCTATTCCTTTTCTCTGGAGAACTTTTATAGGCCTAAGGAAGAGGTAGAGGCTCTGATGGATCTATTTGAAAGAGAGTTTAGATCCATTGCAGAGGATCCCGATGTACATAGGTATCAAATCAACATAAAGGCTATAGGTAGGCTACATCTACTACCTAAGAAGGTACAGGAAGCTATAAGATATGCAGAGGAGAGGACTAAAAATTATAATAAGTACAGGGTTAATATCGCCATTGCTTATGGAGGTAGGCAGGAGTTAGTGGATGCCGTGAAAAAGATCGCTGAAAAAGTGAAAAAAAATGAATTAGATATTGAAGATATAACTGTAGAGACTATCTCCCAACATCTATACACCTCCCACCTCCCATATCCAGATCCAGATCTAATAATAAGAACTTCGGGAGAGGAGAGAATAAGTAACTTTCTAATATGGCAGTCGAGTTATTCTGAACTTTACTTCTGTGACACCTACTGGCCTAAGTTTAGGAAGATAGATTTTCTCAGGGCTATAAGGGATTATCAGAGGAGGGTAAGGAGATTCGGAAGGTAAAATCAGAGGATATAGGTGTAGGAAATATTATCTTCTATTTTATTCTATAGTTTAAGATAAAATTAAAAAATTTTAAAGAGCAAAATAATTATATTTATCTTAGTGATTAAAATAGTATTAAAGATAATTAATAATGAATGAACTATTAACTATATCTATATCTCAGGATGGTTTTCTAAACACTAAAAAATAATGATGAAAAAATTCTAACATGAGTTAGAAGCTATCCACAGTTATAGTTAGAAAATGTTAAGAGAGTCTCTTTCTCCAATCTTCGGAAATAGATAATAGAAATAGATAATAGATTTTCCTAATTTTTTATTTAATTATTATTTTAATTATTACTTCAATTTTTTATAAAAATTAATGTAAGTATACAAAAAGGATAAAGTATATATAATGTATCGTAAGAATAGTAATTTACTATTTTAAAGTATGGTACGCACTGTAGTAAGGAAAACTTGAACTATTAATATCCATCTATGGAGATATCTCAAGGGATATATATCAAATAATTATAACTACCAGCTATTTTTACTATTAAATAAGGGATGTGGTATCTTGGTGGATATAATATTCTTAGGTGCTGGAGGAGGTAGGTGGGAAACTATATATCAAAATAAGGGTACAGGAGGTTTTAGGATACACACTGAGAAAACACGGTTACATATAGATCCAGGTCCTGGGACTTTGGTAAGGATGAAGGATTTAAATATAAATCCCCTAGATACTAACATTCTCTTCGTCTCTCACGATCATCCAGATCACTATACAGACGCTGAGATAATAGTAGAAGCCATGACTAAAGGAATGACAAAGAAAAGAGGCTATATTGTAAGTAACATCTCAGTTTTAGAGGGTTTTGGTAAGTATGAAAATGCAATCTCTAAGTATCATCAGTCTATGTGTGAGAAGGTCTATATACTAAATCCTGGAGAGTCTGTAAGTATCTACGATGTAAAACTAACAGGTACAAAGACGAAACATGGAGATCCTTTTGGTATTGGTTTAAGAGTTAGCACATACAACGGGGATATTGGATACACTGGAGATACTGAAAAAATAGATTCCCTCATCCAAGATTTCGATGGAGTTAGAGTACTTGTAGCTAACGTTATGAAGGAGAAGGGGAAAAGGATAAGGGGACATCTATGTTCCAACGATTTGATAGATCTCTTGGGGAGTATGAACAAAAAGCCTGAATTAGTGGTTATTAATCACATGGGTTTAAAGATGGCGAATGTAATAGGGGAATGTAGATATATCTTAGAAAATACTGGAGTTAAAACTGTTGCTGCAAAGATTGGGTTGAAGGTTTCACTATATAAGGATTTCTACAGTATAATGTATCTTTAGGGTGAGAGTATGAAAAAAATTATAAGTTTAAAGGCAACAAATAGGGAGATCCTAGATTTCTGTAATGAAATATCGAAGATTGATATTAACTGTTCTGTAGAGTCAAAGACAGTTTATAGTGAATGCGAAAATATAAACACTTTTAGGATTAAGATATATGGATACGATAAGGATAAACTTACAGAGGACTATAGAACTGTAAAAGCCTTGATAAACAAGATACATAGAAGATACAACCCAGATCGAAGGGGATTCTACGAGTTTCAACTCTCTGAGTTGAAGTACCCTATAAACAAAGATCTAATAATGGAAACATTGAAAATGTTGAATATTGACTATATATACAACAAAGATAGTGGTAGTATAAAGTGTAAGTTATCCTATGACGAATTCAACAGAATCTTAGAGGAGTTAAACAGTATATGTAGTGATCCAAGGTTGAATATGATGAAAATAGGTTCAAGACCTGTAAAGAATATAATAGTTCTTATCTCTTACTTCACTAAAAAGGATGTAGAAGAGATTGTAGATGAATGTATTGAGAACGGTTTCTTTAGAGTAGAGGAAGATGGTAAAATACAGTTGAACAGGGATCCAAAACTTATAAAGGAGTATTACTTCAAGAGGGGAGAGAATGAGTGAATACGTGAAGGTGTTAAGCAGAGATGCGAACAGTATTGAATTAGAGATAGTAAATGAAGACCACTCGCTATGCAACCTACTTAAGGACATTTTACTAAAAATGGAGGATAAAGTCGTTATGGCTTCCTACTGTATAGATCATCCTGTTTTAGATCCTGAAACTGGTAGATATATATCTAATCCAAGGATAACTCTAATAACTAAAGAAGGGGTGGATCCTATAGAGGTACTCAAGGAAGCACTAAGAGAAATAATAGATCTATGTGATAGATCATTAAGAGAGCTAAAATGATCTGCAATATATTATAATAACAAAAATTATAAAAATAAAATTTTATTAATAATAACTATTTTTTTATTATATTGTATTATAAGGAGAAGGAGAGGATTGTATGATGATGCCCAACAACTTATATATGGAGTATATGAAAGGAACTACCACTATAGGCCTTATATGTAAGGATGGTATAGTACTTGCCACTGACAGAAGGGCTACAATGGGCAACCTCATTGCAGATAAAGAAGCGAAAAAGTTATATAAGATAGATGATTATATAGCTATAACTATAGCAGGTAGTGTCGGGGACGCCCAGGCCCTTGTCAGGTTGATCTCTGCAGAAACCAAGTTATACAAACTGAGGACTGGGAGTTATATACCACCACATTCCTGTGCAGTACTTTTAAGTAATATACTACACAGTAGTAGATACTTCCCTTTTTTAACCCAGATGTTAGTTGGAGGATACGACAACTTATATGGCCCAAAACTATTTTCCTTAGATCCCTTGGGTGGAGTTAATGAGGAGTCGTCCTTTACAGCAACAGGTTCAGGCTCTCCAACAGCTCTAGGTGTCTTAGAGAGTGAATATAGAAGAAACTTGTCTGTAAAAAAAGGTAAAGAGCTGGCAGTTAGAGCTCTTGTATCGGCCATGGAGAGGGATGCCTATTCAGGTAACGGCATCTCTCTTGGAGTGGTAGATAGGAACGGAGTTAAGATATACTCCGAGAATGAGGTGAATAGGTTAGTGAATAGAGTTAAAAAGAAGATAAAACATTAAAAGTCTTATTTAAAATTAATTATTTTTACTTAATTTTTAGATATTTTATTGTTTTTGTTAGAATACTATCTTTTATTTTTCTTCAATAATTAAAATAAAAATTTTGATTTTTTTAATTTAAAAAAATTTTTGGAGGGTTCGTTTTGTCAGCTGAGGAGTTATTAAAGGAGATAAAAGAATACATAATAAGGAATTTACCAGGAAATGCTACAATTACCGATGTTCAGTTTGAAGGGCCAGAAGTGGTAATATACTCCAAGAATCCTGAGATCTTTTCAAACACTTTTATTAAGGAGATTGCAAAAGTATTTAAGAAGAGAATAGCTGTAAGACCAGATCCTTCTGTTTTGACAGATCCAGAAACTGCCAAGGATAAGATATTGGAAATAGTACCTGAAGATGCTGAGATAACAGATTGTATATTCGATGTAAATACTGGGGAGGTAATTATAGAGTCTAAAAAACCTGGATTGGTTATTGGGAAAGAGGGGCGTACCTTAGAAGAGATCAAGAAGGCTATAAAGTGGGCACCTAAACCTGTTAGGACTCCTCCCATACCTTCTGAGACTATCAATGCAATAAGGGCCACACTTTACAGGGAGAGGGCAGAGATTAAGGAGATATTAAGAAAGATAGGGAGAAGGATACACAGAGATGTGCAACTGAAGGGGGACGTCTGGGTGAGAGTGTCTTTCTTAGGAGGTGCAAGGGAAGTGGGGAGAACCTGCAACTATCTTCAGACACCAGAGTGTAGGATTGTTATAGACTGTGGGATAAACATTGCTGTAGAAGGGGAGAAGGCATTCCCTCATTTTGATACTCCAGAGTTCTCTATCGAAGAAATAGATGCAGTAGTTGTCACCCATGCCCACTTAGATCACTGTGGTTTTGTCCCAGGGCTCTTCAGGTACGGCTATGACGGACCAGTATACTGTTCCAGACCTACAAGGGATCTCATGACTTTACTTCAGAAGGACTACTTAGAGATTGCAGAGAAGGAAGGAAAAATTGTACCTTACACCACTAAGGATATAAAGAAGTGTGTTAAACATACCATACCCATCGATTATGGCGTAACTACTGACATTGCACCTACAGTAAAACTCACTTTGCACAATGCGGGACATATTCTTGGATCTTCTATTGTTCATCTTCACATTGGAGATGGACTGTTCAACATAGCCTACACAGGTGATATAAAGTTTGAAGCCT
Source organism: Methanofervidicoccus abyssi (assembly GCF_004310395.1). NCBI lineage: Archaea > Methanobacteriati > Methanobacteriota > Methanococci > Methanococcales > Methanofervidicoccus > Methanofervidicoccus abyssi. Next base: position 119,243 of record NZ_BFAX01000004.1, read on the forward strand.
CTCGACTACTAGAACCTGCAGTATGTCAGTTTCCAAGGCTGGAGGCGTTGATAATAGAATCTACCTATGGAGGGCAGGAAGACATCCTTCCAGATAGGGAGAAAACAGAGAAGGAGTTTCTAAGAATAGTTTCAGAAACTATAAAGAGAAAAGGTAAGGTACTTATACCAGTATTCGGTATAGGTAGAGCCCAGGAGTTGATGCTCGTCTTGGAAGAGGGGTACAATCAGGGCATATTCAACGCACCAGTTTACTTAGACGGTATGATCTGGGAAGCTACTGCAATCCATACAGCATATCCAGAGTATCTATCGAAGAGTATAAGGGACAGGATACTTCACGAAGGGGACAATCCATTTCTATCTGAAGTGTTTAAGAAAGTTAAAAGTACCAACAACAGGAGGAACATAATAGACAGTGATGAGCCCTGTATAATACTCACAACTTCAGGTATGCTAACTGGAGGCCCAAGTGTAGAGTACTTCAAGGCTCTAGCAGGGGATGAGAGAAATTCTCTAATATTCGTAGGTTATCAGGCTGAGGGTACCCTTGGAAGGAAGGTACAGAAGGGCTGGCGCGAGATACCTATTACTGGTAAAAATGGGAAATCCAAGGTGATAAAGGTAAATCTAGAGGTACATACTTTAGAGGGGTTCTCTGGACATAGTGATAGGAGACAGTTGTTAAAATATCTGAGAAAACTTAAACCTATGCCTGAAAAAATACTCATGGTCCATGGTGAGGCTTCAAAATGTGTCGATTTTGCAAGTACTGCTCATAAACTCTTTAAGAAAGAAACAAGGGCTCCTATGAATTTAGATGCTGTTAGAGTGAGATAGATTCTGTAAAACATGTGTCTGTAAAATAAGTAATAAGATAACATACTTTTCGACATCTATTAAGATAGAAATTAAAACAGCCCAGATTATCTTTTACAAGGTGTTAATCTAGATTTGGGATTGTCTGTAAAAGGATTATTTTCATTATTATTATATAATAACAGTTACACCCTACTTCCTATCAAAATAGTGATTAAAAATATAAAATATGTTTTTTAAAAAATAATAAAGATCTAAAAATAGAGGTATAACAATAAATAATGAAACCATCAGCTGTATCCGTATCTCAGAGTTATACAATATTTATATTCGAGGTAGGGATTTTATAATTATATTTTGTTTTTATAATTTTTATAAAATTTATGACATGAACAGGATAAATAATCGTTATTTTTAACAAAATTTTTAACAGTTTTTTATATATAATATCATTGGTAATTATAATATAAAAAATGTTGGAGGTAGGATATGTTCCTAACTATGGATGATTTCGATTTTAAGGGTAAAAGAGTAGCTTTGAGGGTAGATATAAACAGTCCTATGGATGTTAACAGTTATACAATCTTAGATGATACAAGAATAAGGGCCTGTAAGGATACCATAGAGGAGTTGTCTGGAGAAGGGGCAAAAGTGGTTATATTGGCCCATCAGAGTAGACCTGGAAAAAAAGATTTTACACCTCTCTATCCACATGCAAAGAAGTTATCTGAGATTTTAGGTAGGGATGTCGAGTACGTAGATGATCTCTTTGGGTCTCATGCTTTAAACACTATAGAAAGGATGGAAGATGGAGATATTGTAATACTGGAGAATGTAAGATTCTACTCCGAAGAAGTGTTGAAGGACTGGAATACCTGGAATGACTCTTTTCCAAAGAAACAGGGTAAAACTATAATGATAAAAAAGTTGTATCCTTACTTCGACTACTTTATAAACGATGCATTTGCAGCGGCACATAGAGCCCAGCCATCCTTAGTAGGTTTAGCTTACTACATGCCCGCAATTGCTGGAAGGATTATGGAGAAGGAGATAAAGGTACTTAGTAAAACCTTGGAGGATCCTGATAAACCTTCAATTTTTATACTTGGAGGAGCTAAAGCTGACGACAGTATAGAGGTTATAAAGAACGTGTTAAAAAATAACTCTGCAGACAAGGTACTCACAACTGGAATTGTGGCGAATATCTTCCTTATAGCTAAAGGTTACGATCTAGGACCTAACAGAGATACGATAGCTGATATGGGGTATTTAGATCTAATAGAAGTTGCAAGGAATCTCCTAGATACCTATGGGGACAGGATAGAGGTGCCGGTAGATGTTGCATTGAATGTAAATGGAGAAAGAAAAGAAGTAAAGTTGGATATAGGGGAGAGAATTACCTATTCTATATACGATATAGGTAGTGAAACTGTAGAACATTACGATGGAATAATAAAAGAGGCTAGGACCATAGTTGCAAATGGGCCTGCAGGTGTTTTTGAAAATAAAAACTTTTTAAAGGGTACTGCAGAGATACTAAAAAGTATGGTTAGATCTAGAGCATTTACGGTGATAGGAGGAGGTCATCTATCGGCAGCTGCCAGTATAGTTGGTGTTGCAGACAGAATAGATCATATCAGTACAGGAGGAGGAGCCTGTATACAATTCTTAGCAGGTAAGAAGTTACCTGTAATAGAGATACTGAAGAAGTCGTATAGAGAATACGTTGCAAGATAAAGTTTAAACTTTATATTAAGTACCCATTTTAAGAATAAAGACAGGTTGATAATCAGTAAAATGACAGATTCTTAATAAGATTTTAGATTTATTAGTAAATTTACTTTAGATTCCTCACTTTTATGAGGAATTTTTTAATAACGCACTTTGAAATATTCTATAACACTTATACAAACATAGATCCTTTAATAGTATTTTTGTGTTATTTTTGACAGTTTCGGGAAGGGAGAGGAATGAAAGCACTGAACAGAATAAAATTAGGTATTCTAGTGCTATTAGTTATTATTTTTTCAGCTACTTTGGGCCTAATGTACTTAGAGGGTTGGGATTTTTTTACAGCCCTCTACGTTACAGTGATCACTTTATCCACTGTAGGATACGGAGATATAACCCCTACTACCTTCTGGGGTAAGGTATTTACACTGTTGTATATAGTTTGTGGTGTTGGAGCGATGGCCTATACCTTCGCCTCCATCGCAGGATTCATAATTGAAGGAGAGTTGAAAAAGGTACTAAGGTTGAAAAAGATGGAAAATAAATTGAAAAATATCAATAACCACTATATAATATGTGGATTTGGGAAAATTGGAAAGGTAGTAACAAAGAAGTTTGATAATGCTGGAGTACCCTACGTAGTAATCGATATCGATGAAAAGAACCTAATGGAGGAAACAGAGAATTATAAAAATCTACTGTACGTTATAGGGGATGCTACCTTAGATGAAGTCTTAATAAAGGCTGGAGTAAAGAGAGCCAAGGGATTGATTGCAACAGTTAGTTCTGACGCTGAGAATCTATTTATCACCATTTCTGCAAGGGGATTGAATCCCAATCTATATATTATCGCCAAAGCCGAGGCAGAGAATACAGTCGATAAACTTCTAAAGGCTGGTGCAAATAGAGTGGTCTCTCCCTATAGTATTGGAGGAATGAGAATAGCCGAAATGGCCCTGAGACCTGAGATATTGGATTTTGTATCCACTCCGATGGATGAGACTTATGATATGGAGATTGGGAGATTCACTGTCCATCCAGGCTCAGAGGTCGTTGGAAAGACTCTTCACGAATCTAAGATAAGGCAGAAAAGTGGTGCCACAATACTAGCAATTATAAAAGATAATGATAATGTGATCATCAACCCAGGTCCAGATGTTGTCTTAGAGGTCTATAATGTTATATATGCTTTTGGTACAAAGGAACATCTTAAGAAACTTAAAAAGATATTGGGATGTCCTGAAGAGTAGAGTGAATTAAATAATACACCTATTATTAAATAATAATTTCAGTAAAATTTTTCTTTTTCTTTTGAAAATAAAGGCGGTTAAATTCATGTTTTCTCTCTTCTAATATTTTACCTTAATCATGATTTTTATGGAGGGAAAGAACTTCTGTATTTTCTGATACAATTGCGAATCATTCTTATATTTGTGTCATATTACAAGTTTTAAAATAATATAAATTAAAATAATATTATATAAAATTAAAAAATAAAAAAATCCTAAATAAAGTAACGTAAAAAAGTAAATTTTCTATTAATCTCCTTAGAAGTTTTTTGCTTTATTATTATTAATTTTGTGTTGTTTTTACTCTAAATTATTAATTTATTATTTATTAAATTATAATTTTAAAAAATTATGTTGCTCTATCACTTTTATTACTCTCCTAATTACTAATTTGATTGGAAGTAAGGTTTAACGATCATCTTTTAATGTGGTATTTAATTATATTAATGGGAATTAAAATTATAATAACATTAATTGACCATAGAAACATTTTTAAATGGATACATAAAGTTTAAACACATATATTAATATCTTAAGAAAAATAAAGTATATAAACAATATAACAAACCTTTTTAGAAATAAAGTTGTCAAAAGGTGAAAACCTCATGAGTGGCACCCCTTATATCAAAAACACGGATTTAGAGGAGTTAAAAACAATAGCCAAAAAGATAAGGTACAATGTTGTGAAGATGATAGGATTAGCCAAATCTGGTCATCCCGGTGGTTCCCTGTCTGCAACTGATATTATAGTTGCACTGTATTACAAGATAATGAACCACGATCCAAAGAATCCAGAGAAGAAGGGTAGGGATATATTCGTATTAAGCAAGGGACACGCCTGTCCTGCACTCTACGCAGTTCTTGCAGAGTTGGGATACTTCGACAAGGAGGAACTATGGAAGTTGAGAAAGGTTGGAGCCCTCCTTCAGGGACACCCTTCTATAAGCATACCAGGGGTTGAAGCCAGTACAGGATCCTTGGGACAGGGTTTCTCAGTAGCTGTAGGGATTGCCTTAGGATGTAAATTGGACGGATTGAATAATACCGTCTATGTTCTTCTTGGAGATGGAGAGTGCCAGGAGGGGCAGGTTTGGGAAGCTGCTATGGCAGCCTCCCACTATAAACTCGATAACTTAATAGGGTTTGTAGATAGAAATAGGCTTCAGATAGACGGTTGTACCGAAGATGTGATGCGCTTAGATGATTTAAAGGAGAAGTTTAAAGCCTTTGGATGGGATGTATTTGAGATAGATGGACATAACTTCAAGGAGATAATCAATACAGTCAATACTGCTAAATCCTTAAAGAATGGTAGACCTAAGATGATCATAGCAAATACTATTAAAGGTAAGGGAGTATCCTTTATGGAAGATAACATAGGATTTCATGGTAAGGCTCCAAATGAGGAACAGTTAGAAAAGGCACTTAAAGAGCTCTCTTAATCACTCTTTTTTACAGCATAACAACAAAAGGAGAAAGTATGGTGAAGATAGGAGCTTCTATACTCTCTGCAAACTACGGATATCTAAAGGAGGAAATAAGAAAGGTAGAAGAAGCAGGTGTAGATCTTATCCATGTAGATATGATGGATGGACACTTTGTACCTAATATAAGTATGGGTATTGGGATATCCAAGTATGTTAAGGACATAACTTCTCTACCCACTGAAGTTCATCTTATGGTAGAAAATCCTAACATGTTTATATCTGTCCTTGCAGGAAATGTGGATATAATTTCCTTCCATATAGAAACCTGTAGATTCCCTTTCAGAACTATAAACCTAATAAAGGAAAAGGGCTCCAAACCTATAGTAGCCCTCAATCCCTCAACTCCTATAAACACTATAGAGTACATCCTAGACGAGGTTTATGGAGTGCTTGTAATGACTGTAGAGCCTGGATTCTCGGGACAGAAGTTTATACCTCAGATGCTCAAAAAGATAGATAGTTTAAAGAGACTTATAAACAAAGAAGGACATGATGTCCAGATCTTTGTAGATGGAGGTATTAATTTAGAAACTGCTCCAAAGGTGGTAGAAGCAGGTGCAGATGTACTTATTTCCTCTTCTGCAATATTCTGTCACGGTGATGTAGAAGAAGCTGTTAGAAGATTAAAAGAGGCGGTTAAATTTAGATAACAAAGATCCAAAGGTGAATCTATGAAGTACAAACTTGGTGAAAAAAAGGGCATGAGAACTGCCTACGGAGAGACCTTAGTTAAATTAGGAAAGGAGCTTCCAAACCTTGTAGTCCTAGATGCAGATCTCTCTGGATCTACAAAGACCGCTATGTTTGCAAAGGCATTTCCAGATAGGTTCTTCAACGTAGGTATAGCAGAACAGAATATGATGAGTATGGCTGCTGGACTTGCTAAGACTGGAAAGATAGTATTTGCCTCCACCTTTGCCATGTTTGCAACTGGAAGGGCATGGGAACAGATAAGGAACTCCATAGCCTACCCAAATCTCAATGTAAAGATTGTTGCAACCCATAGTGGTATAACTGTAGGAGAAGATGGAGCTACTCATCAGATGACTGAAGATATTGCTATAATGAGATGTATTCCAAATATGAGGGTTATATCTCCAACAGATTATTACGAAACGAAGAGTGTAATAGAGTGGTGTGCGAGAAACGAGGGACCAGTTTATGTAAGGATGCCAAGGAGGGATACTGAGACTGTTTTCTCCAGTGAAGAGGATGCCAAATTTCAATTTGGAAAAGGCAGGATACTGGAGGAGGGTTCGGATCTAACAATTGTTGCCACTGGTGAGATGGTACCAGAGGCTATAAAAGCGCTGGAACTTCTAAAAGAGGATGAAATAGAGGGCCAACTGATATCTATGGCTACGATTAAACCTATAGATGAGGAGATGATAGTTAACTTTACTAACGATTTTATCATATCCATAGAGGATCACAACATCATAGGGGGACTGGGAAGTGCAATAGCAGAAGTGATTGCTGATCATGGTCTAAATAAGAGACTTTTAAGGATAGGTATAAGAGATGTATTTGGTATATCAGGAAGTGCCACAGATCTACTGAAGTATTACGGATTAGATGGAGAAGGTATATATAGAAGGATAAAAGAAGAACTTGAAAAACAATAATGGGGTTTTCATGAAGTTGAAAATTGGTATCCTTGAGGTGTTGGTAATAGTATCTATCCTAATAACTTCTGGGGCTCTGGTATATAAGTTTCTATTTTCATCAGGTGATACCTACCAATTTGATGGAGATCAGATGTACAAATGTGCATGGGTTTCTGAAAAGATTCTATCTAAGGGTTTTCCCCTTTATGCAGATATCTACGGTAGATGGACGAGTACTGGAAAAGAGTTTAACGGTACAGTCATTATAGTTGGGGCTCGGGGTGGAACCCTCTATGGAATATATAATAATCGATCTGTGACTATTGGAGGAGAGATGGCCTATAAGGAAAATATAGCTGCCGAGAAAGTTATTTTAAGACCTTTAGGAAACACAATAGTTTCATATCAGATATATCCTGTTGAAGGGTATTCTTTTAAGGATATAGAAGATAAAATAATGAATAGTGTGAAACCTTATAAGAAGTTGAATATTACAATACTTGGAATTTATATCACAGGAATTTTTGCTGTAGATTCAAAAACCTACACCCCCACTGAACAACAGTATATTAGAAATAAAATAGAAAATATAAACAATATAGGTGAAAAGGTAAATGTGCATTTTTTAGATAACGGATTAATTATAGGGGGAAGACAGAAGATAGAAACCTTAGAAATTTACGATAATTTGATAAAACCTAAGAAAATACTTACCTCTAAAATAACCGTTTATTTAATTTTAAATAAGACGTTGGATAGATTACCTAAAAACATTACTTCATACAACAATATTACTAATATAATCACTTTAAAAAATTAACTCTAAAATAATTATGAATATCATGGGTTATCATGAACTGGTTGAGAAAACATTCAGATGAAAAATTAGAAGGACATTTCTTATTTTTGATACTAACTTCTATATTTATAATACTCACTAGTGTATCTTGCTCTACGTCTATTTTGGTACTCCTAAGTGCTTTAGTATTTTATATTTCTTTTGTTGTGGGCAAGAGACTTTACCATGTTTTAGGTTTAGAGGATCTGTTGGATGAAAGTAGTTTGTTAAATTTAAAGAGTAAAGGAAAATATAAAATAGATTACTTAAAACACTATATCTTTGGATTGACCCTAATGACTGTTGGACTGGTCTTTTTAGTTATAGACATTCTCTGGACAGGAGGTGTGCCTCTCTTTGATCTAACCTCTAAAAGGTTTTTAAGCCCTTTATATACAATGTTATCGCGTCTCTTAATCTTGGGATGGGCTATAGTAGTAGCATCTAAATTGTCTCTGGATAAAATAAGAGTGATAATATACTCTCTTATTTTTTCAGGTGTTATAATGCTCCTAGGATATAGGACAAGTGTAATGGTGCTTTTAATGTCTACACTTTTTGTTCTCTACTATACAAATAAGATAAAAAATAGGGAGTTATTACTTTTTATCTCTGGAATACTCGCCCTTCTACTACTTCTCTCTTTGATAAAACTGAAGATATTGGGTAGTGGAGGTATCCCCTTACTTTCCAGGATGGATCTAACCATGAGTGTGTTGGATATAATAGTGCATAACTTCAACGGTGTATTTAATGGCTATCTAACCTACAGTGCCATATACTCCTACCTTGGAATGACTCCAGGTCCAAGGACTATTGTGGCTAACAGTTTAGGTATCTACGGCGTTACAATAACTCCAACGATATTTGGAGGGGTAATTGGAGACTATGGAGTATTGGGTATTGTCCCATATTTTGGATTATTAGGCATATTTATGGGATTCCTCTACAGGATCGCCGAAAGTTTTAAAGGGATATACTTAGGAGTTTATGCTGTACTACTCTCATATCTATTAGTGTCTATTGAAACTGGCATCTTAGATTTAGATGTAATACTGTATTACATCTTTGGTTTCTTGCTATGTATCTACGTTATACTCAGGAAGTTTATGTGTAGATCTTAACTCTCTGATAACAACCTTTTCAGATAATAGTAATACTTTTCATCTTCTGCCAAGGCATGGATAATACTCTGTCTAATTCCAAAGTTCGCCCCTATTTTTTTTGCAGAGGTTTTCTCCAACTCGATAGTTTCTTCTAAAATATCTATTATATTTTCCTTAGAATCTACTTCAAATTTTATATCAGGTCTCCCGTAGTGGATAAGATACTTCTCATATAATGTCTCAACACCTTCCATCTGAACCTCTGAAAAATCTTCCAATATATCATTACGGTACTCCTCAATAGAGAGAAACTTTGCAAGCACTCCCATCTTTATCTTATTACATATAATTTTTAATATACACTCTTTTAGATTATCCATAATTTCACTAACTGTTTATAATAATATTAATAATATTATTATAATAAAAATAAAAAAATTAAATATTTTACTCAAATTTTACCTTAACAGCACCTGTTGGACAGACATCTTCACAGACACCACAACCTGTACACTCCTCTTCATTGGCTACAACTACTTTATCTCCCTCAATGGTAAAAACCTCCATTGGACAGTTATTATAACACTCTCCACACTCCTTAGCACCTTTACATATTTGGTAATCTATTGTTACACTGGGCATCTATTTCACCATTTTTGTTTTTGATTAGGAATGTTAATAATAGATATATAAACTTAACTATTAATTGTCCACTTTAATAGGCTCTTCCGGCCCTCCGATCTTTGAAGGATGAGGAGCCTTGATTACGAAGAACTCCAAAATATCTGAAGTTAAATTTTGAGCGATCATCTTTGTATTAAAAGGTATATATATTATCGTCCCAGCGGGATAAACCTTTGGTTCTTCATCTTCCAGCGTTAAGGTCATTTCCCCTCTTACAACTATAAGATGGACGTTAGAGTTAGTGTAGTGTTTAGGAGTACTTTCTCCCTTAGGAAATATCATATGGATAATCTGGACATCTTCAGTGTTTACTATTTTCTCTACAACCTTGGTGTCAGACTCCCTTGTAAATTTATATACTTTCTCGATCATAGTATCCCCTATTAGTTATAAAAAATTAATAAAAATTATTATTTTTCATCGTATATTAACCTTTTAATATCCTCTTCTACAGTTGAAATAGTTCCTATTCCAAATTTATCTACAAGTACTTTTGTCACGTTTGGAGACAAGAACGCCGGTAGTGTAGGTCCTAGGAGGATATTCTTAATCCCTAAATAGAGTAGTGCTAAGAGTACTGCCACTGCCTTCTGTTCATACCATGCTATGTTGTATACAATCGGTAGTTGATTTATGTCCTCTAAATTAAATGCCTCCTTTAACTTGAGAGCTACCACTACCAAGGAGTAGGAGTCATTACACTGTCCAGCATCTAACACCCTTGGAATACCGTTTATATCTCCCAAATCCAATTTTATATACCTATACTTTGCACATCCTGCTGTAAGTATTACAGTATCCTTTGGTAGAGCCTTTGCAAATTCAGTGTAGTAATCTCTACTACTGTGTCTTCCATCACACCCTGCCATTACAACAAACTTTCTTATAGCCCCAGATTTTACGGCCTCGACGATCTTGTCAGCCAATGATAACACCTGGTTATGGGCAAATCCTCCTACAATCTTCCCTCTCTCAAGTTCCTTTGGAGGAGCACACTTTTTAGCCTGTTCTATTATCTCCGAGAAGTCCTTATTACCATTCTCATCTTCAGGAATTCTCTTTACACCTGGATACGAGACACATCCTGTGGTGTATAGCCTGTTCTTATAACTATCCTTTGGAGGTACTAGACAGTTGGTAGTTATTATAATCGGCCCATTGAATGCTTCAAATTCCTCTCTCTGTCTGTGCCATGCACTTCCATAATTACCTACAAAGTGATCATACTTCTTGAATGCAGGGTAGTAATGGGCAGGTAGCATCTCACAGTGGGTATATACATCTACACCAGTGCTCTTAGTTTGTTCTAAGAGTTGCTCTAAGGTTTTTAGGTCATGGCCACTTATCAATATACCTGGGTTATTCCTAACTCCAATATTTACCTCTGTTATTTTAGGGTGCCCATAAGTTTCTGTATGTGCTTTATCAAGTAGAGCCAAAGTATCTACAGCATACTTACCAGTTTCAAGTGCAAGGGCTAAGAGATCGTCCACAGATAAATTGTCGTCCATGGTAGATATAAGCGCCTTCTTTATAAACTTGTGGATATTTTCATCGTTGTACCCCAGTACCATTGCATGATGTAAGTAAGCTCCTATCCCCTTAACTCCATAGGTGATCAGCTCCCTTAGGGATCTTATATCTTCATCTTCTGTAGCTAGGATAGATACCTCTTCTGAGTTAGCCTTTTTAACGATATCTTCTTCATTCTCTGGTATCCATGTAGCACAGTCAGGCAATTCTACACCGTTAGGAAGCTCTTTTTTTAAATTCTCCCTAAGTTCAATGCCTCTCTTTATCTTCTCTATTATATCCCTATCGTCAAAATTTACATTTGTTATTGTGGCAAATAGACTATCTACTATGTATCTGTCGATCTCTTTAGTAGATCTACCTACCTTTTCACACACATAGGCTAACCCTTTTATAGTATATACTAAAAGATCTTGAAGATTGGCCACGTTATCCTTTTTACCACATACACCTACAACTGTACAACCTGTATTCCTTGCGGTCTCCTGACACTGGTAGCAGAACATCTTTGTAGGCCTTTTCTTATATTTCATTTTATACACCTTTTTTAACTTTTCAGCAAAAGTGTTATTAGTGATATTATTGTATAAAAAAATTTTTGATAATAACCATTAGATTTTATACATAAAAATTAATACTCTTTAATGAAAGGATTGTTACATAAATGATAATAATTATTATAAAAATAGTAATACTCATAAGTTAAAATATCATTCTATCTTTTAGAATTACTCTTAGCGATAAAAACAGTTTTAGAATTCTGTTAATCCTCCTCCTTTAGGTAGTTTTTATTAAATATTTTATAAATTATTAGGGATTTTGAATTAAAAATAAACCCCCTAAAATACTATTATCTTATCATAAATCTTTCCATCTAAGTTAGATACTTTACTGTAAAATTTAGATACTTCTTTAGAATTACCCTCTACGATAAATATCTCAACCTTTTTATTACATCCACAGGATGTTCTAATGTAGGACTGATTTATAGACTTTACTATACTGTTGTGTTCAAAATAGGCCTTACTCATTTCCTCCATGGAATTTTTAGTTGGATTATATACTACTATAATGATGGCATTAATTAGGTCTCTTTTACCCAGTTGATTATTCTCTAGGATATACTTTCTAACAGCATCCCTTATAAGTTCACTCCTACTGGAGTATCCTTTCTTTTTTACTACTTCATCTATCTTCTCCAGGAGAAATTTATGAAATGATAAACTGATCCTCTCAACATTCACCATGGTGATACACCAGGTATTATCTATTTTCTCGAATCTTCTCCTAATAGTCCATGATGGAACTCCCTCCCCGTCTCAAATATCTTTATACACCTATCTCCAAATCTCTCGATATCTTTCAGGAACATTCCAAATTGGATATAGTAATTTATATTTTTTGTTTTACACTCTTCCTTCTCAGATAGGACTTTCATAATTTTTTCTAATTTTCTATGAAGTTCTTCCTCTAAGTCATATATCTCAAAAGAGGCTTTACCATCTTTCACCATATCCATAGCAATGGAAAACATCTTCTTAGTTATATTAAATATTTCGTCTATGTCTTCATGGAGATACTCTTTTATATACAAACCCTTTGTAATCTCCTCTGCAATGTTTGACAGGTAATCTCCACATCTCTCAATATTAGAGGCTATCTTAGATAGGAGTGCAGTCTGTTTAGAAGGCAGATACTTGAGATTATCCATCTTAAGAGTGATATTAACTTCTTCCTCTAACTTGTTGAGTGTGTAATCTTGAAATATAACACTTTTTGCATCTTCTATATTCCTTGTCTTCAGTGCGTTATGGACCTTATCCAAGTTGTACAGTACGTTATTGCCCATCTTATCCAGTAGATCTATAATATGAAATATGGGTTTTTCTATACTGTGATATATCTCCAACTTCGACAACTTCTCTATATCCACCACGTAGGGATGCATAACTATCTTTTTATCTATCAGAGGTTTCAACAACTTTGCAACATACCTCCTACTTATGTTTAATTTTTTTGCTATTTCATCCTGGGTTTCAGGTTCCTCGTTTAGTATTGTTTCAATGATAGCAGCCAATGTAGCATCTTTTCCTCTCAACATCCTATCCCATTTTTATACATTTTTTGAATAATTATACATATTATATGATTTAAGTACTTCATCCTTTAATATATTTGTTATCTTTCTCTTATACTCTATAAACTCCAAGGTATCCCTCTTCCTTGGTCTCTCCAGATCTATGGGGATAATATCCTTTATTTTTCCAGGTCTTGCAGTCATCACTATAACTCTATCTGAGAGGTAGATAGCCTCATCTACACTGTGGGTGACAAATATAACCGTCTTTTTCTCCTTTTCCCATATCTTTAGAAGTTCATGCTGGAGTATAGTCCTAGTCTGGGTATCCAGGGCTCCAAAGGGTTCATCCATGAGTACTATCTTAGGGTCGTTAGCCAAAGTCCTTGCAATAGCCCCCCTCTGCTGCATCCCTCCACTGAGTTCATAAGGATAAGCCTCTTCAAATCCTTCTAACCCTATCATCTTGATGAACCTTTTGGCAATCTCATACCTCTCTTTTTTAGGTATACCTCTAATTTCCAGTCCAAATGCAACGTTGTCCAATACAGTTCTCCAAGGTAGTAAAGTGTACTGTTGAAATACCAGGCCTCTCTCTGCTCCAGGTCCTTCAATCCTCCTATTCTCCATTAGAATTTCTCCAGAAGTAGGTTTCTCAAGTCCTGCAATCATCCTCAACAGTGTGGATTTACCACACCCACTGGGGCCGACAATAGATAAAAATTCATTGTATTTAACGTTAAAAGTTATGTTATCCACTGCGAGAATCTCCTTCTTCTTACTTACAAACTTTTTACTTACATTTCTAATTTCCAGTATATTCTCCATAGAAACACCTTATTTTATTAGGTATCTCCATTTAAAGTATCTATCTTCTATATATCTCAATCCTCTATCTAAGACAAGTCCTATTATACCTATTATTATCATAGATGCAATAACTACATCCATTCTACTTAAAGAGTAGGCATACATGATGAGATATCCTAAGCCTGCACTACTTCCTGGGAGCATCTCCGCCGCTACAACACACATCCACGCTATACCTGCTCCTATCCTCAATCCAGTTAGTATATGTGGAGAAGATGCTGGTATGACTACCTTTAATAGTATGTCTTTCTCACGGGCTCCAAGGGTTTGAGCAGTCTCTATAAGTATTTTGGGAACACTCTTAACTCCTGCAATGGTGTTGAGTAATATTGGAAAGAAGGCTCCTATGAATATTATAAACAACATAGAAGTCTCTCCTACACCAAACCATGCAAGGGCCAGTGGTACCCATGCAAGAGGAGGTATTGGTCTCAGAAGTTCTATAACAGTATCAAAGAGATCCATAACTGTAGGGAAATAGCCCATAAGTATTCCCAAAGGTACTCCAACAATACCTGCCACAATAAACCCTGAAAGTACCCTCTTTATACTTACTAAAGTATTCTCAACTAAAGTACCAGTTCCAAGGAGGGTTGTCTGAGGATTTATTAAAATTTTAATCACGTTCTCCACTGGAGGGAGTATTACAGGGTTGTTCAACCATATAGCTAAAAGTTCCCAGAGTACAAGACCCACTATAGGCATTATTACCTTCTTGATATCCATACTATCTCTCCATAAAGTATTTGAGATTTTATAGGTAGTGGTGTATTTTTATACTTTTAAAGTTAAAAGTGTTATAGAGTTATAAAATAATACTAAATAATAATACTATAAATAATAATACTTTAGTTTTTTTAAAATATCAGTAAAAACCCTCGTTAAGGAAAGTACAATGACAAGTTGTAAATAATTTAAATAATAATTTAAATCTTGAACAAAACTTTTATACAATAAATAACAATACCTGAATTCAATAAAATAAAAATTAGAAAATTTTCTAAAGTTGTTAAACGATCTAAAAGGAATGAACAGATGAAAAATCCACTCTCTAAACGTTTCTGAGTATTGGAAGTAAAAAATAAGATCCTATCTTGTAATCAGACATAAACAGACTTGACAACAACTTCACTTGAAAGAGAATGAGAGATCTTAAAAAACCCTTAATCTCTTCAATTATAGTAATTTCCATATATTTAATGATATACGAGATAAAGATTAGAAATTTATTCGTAATATAAACAGTTATAGGGGATATTCAGGATCGCCCTTTCTACCAATGTCCAAAGGTGGATATATATCTGTTTATACCTTATTTATTTTTTTAAAGATTTATTTTGATTTTGGATTACTCCTAAATTTTTTCGATAATTATTCTTAATATTAGTATTGTAAAGTGGCTTTACTAATTTTTATGTGAAGTAAAAAGATATAAATAATACTTTATATAAACATACCATATGGCTATTTTTATCAATTTTTTGTAGATATGGTTTTGACAACTATTTTTTTTAAGGTGGAAAGTATGGTGAAGATAACAGATGTTACACTGAGGGATGGACATCAATCCCTTATGGCCACAAGGTTGAGAACTGAAGATATGATACCTATTTTGGAGAAGATGGATGAAGTGGGATTCTATTCCTTAGAGGTATGGGGTGGAGCTACCTTTGATGCCTGTATAAGATATTTAAATGAAGATCCCTGGGAGAGACTTAGAATAATAAGGAAGAGAGTGCAGAATACACCTCTTAAAATGTTGTTGAGAGGGCAGAATCTCGTAGGATACAGGCACTATCCAGATGACATTGTAGAGAAGTTTATAGAGAAGGCTTATGAAAACGGTATTGAGATATTCAGGATATTTGACGCCTTAAACGATATTAGAAATATGGAGTTCTCCATAAAAGTTGCAAAGAGGTTAGGCGCCCATGTACAGGGAGATATATGTTATACTGTAAGTCCAGTACATACCATAGATCAGTTTGTAGAACTCGCCAAGAAACTTGAGGAACTGGGCTGTGATTCTATAGGTATAAAGGACATGGCAGGACTACTTCTACCCTACGATGCTAAAGAACTTATCAAGAGGTTGAAGGAAGAAGTTTCCCTACCTATACATCTTCATAGCCACTGTACCAGTGGTATAGCTCCATTTACCTTCATGACAGCAATTGAAGCAGGGGTAGATGTGGTAGATTGTGCCATATCTCCCC
The DNA here is from genome assembly GCF_004310395.1 of Methanofervidicoccus abyssi. Lineage (NCBI taxonomy): Archaea > Methanobacteriati > Methanobacteriota > Methanococci > Methanococcales > Methanofervidicoccus > Methanofervidicoccus abyssi. The sequence goes on from NZ_BFAX01000004.1 coordinate 135,499, forward strand.
TAGCAATGGGTGCTTCTCATCCACCTGTGGAGAGTGTAGTTGCTGCACTTAAGGGCACTCCCTACGATACAAAGTTAGATCTAGAACTTTTAAACGAAATTAGGGAGTACTTCGACAAGGTTAGGGAGAAGTACAAGTATCTCATAGATCCAATAGCAGAGAGAATAGATACAAGGATACTTGTGTATCAAATACCTGGAGGGATGCTCTCAAATCTCGTGTCCCAGTTGAAGGAGCAGGGGGCCTTAGATAAACTACAGGAGGTATTGGAGGAGATTCCAAGGGTAAGGGCAGATCTAGGTTATCCACCTTTAGTAACGCCGACATCCCAAATAGTAGGTACTCAGGCTGTTATGAACGTACTTACGGGGGAGAGGTATAAGATCATTACAAACGAGGTAATAAACTATATAAAGGGACTTTATGGAAGGCCACCTGCTCCAATAAGTAAGGAACTTATGAAGAGGGCGTTAGAGGAAGGTGAAAAACCTATTACATGTAGACCTGCAGATCTCTTAGAACCTGAGTACGAGAAGTTTAAGAAAGAGGCTGAGGAGAAAGGGATAGTATCAAAGGAGGAGGATATACTAACCTACGCTCTCTATCCACATGTCGCCCTTAAGTTCCTCAGAGGGGAGTTGAAACCAGAACCGATTCCAGAGGAGAAAGAGGTATCTAAATTCTTGGAGATACCAACTGAGTATATTATTGAAGTAAACGGTGAAGCATACGAAGTTAAAATAAAGCCTAGGTATGGAACTGAGATGAACAAGAGAAGGGAAGAGATCACTGTAGAGACAGAGGGAGCAGTAACTTCTCCTCTCAGGGGTATGATTACCAAGATAAAGGTAAAAGAAGGAGATACTGTAAAGAAAGGGGATGTTATACTTATACTTGAGGCTATGAAGATGGAGAACCCAGTTGAAAGTCCTGTAGATGGAAAGGTTGAGAAGATTCTTGTCCATGAAGGACAGACTGTGAATGTGGGAGATATCCTTATGATAATAAAATAATATAAAATAATTATTATTTATCTTTTCATAAAGTGATACTATGTTCAAGAAAATACTTATAGCTAACAGGGGGGAGATTGCTGTTAGGGTTATAAGAGCATGTCAGGAGTTAGGTATAAAAACTGTTGCTGTATATTCCCAGGCAGATGAGCATGCCTTATTTACATCCTTAGCAGATGAGAGTTACTGTATAGGACCTCCACAGGCATCTAAGAGTTATCTAAATATAGAGAGGATAATAAAGGTTGCGAAGAAAAGTGGTGCCGAGGCTATACATCCAGGTTATGGTTTCCTCGCTGAAAATCCAGAATTTACCAGAGCCTGTGAGGAAAATGATATAGTATTTATAGGCCCTCCTGTCAAAGCCATTGAGGCCATGGGTAGTAAGATAAACGCAAAAAAGATTATGAAGAAGGCTGGAGTACCTGTACTCCCTGGTACAGATGGGCCTATTGAAGATATAAAGGATGCAGTGGCTATTGCAGAGGAGATAGGTTATCCTGTAGTGGTTAAGGCCTCCGCTGGAGGGGGAGGTATAGGAATGGCAGTGGCTCATAACGAGGAGGAGTTGATAGAGACTATAGAATCTACACAATCCATAGCAAAGAGTGCCTTTGGAGATCCTACTATATTCCTAGAGAAATATCTAGAAAAACCAAGACATATAGAGATACAGATACTGGCAGATAAGTATGGGAATGTGGTATATCTTGGAGAGAGGGAGTGCTCTATACAGAGGAGACACCAGAAGTTAATTGAAGAGGCACCTTCACCTATTATGACTGAGGAGTTGAGAAAAAAGATGGGGGAGGCTGCAGTAAGGGCTGCAAAAGCTATAGATTATTGTAATGCAGGTACTGTGGAGTTTCTATACTATAATGGAGAGTTCTATTTCTTAGAAATGAATACAAGGATCCAGGTGGAACACCCAATAACTGAGATAGTTACAGGTATAGACATAGTAAAGGAACAGATAAAGATAGCATATGGAGAAAAACTCTCCTTCAGACAGGAAGATATAGAGATAAGAGGACATGCAATAGAATGTAGAATAAATGCAGAGGATCCATTAAGGGAGTTTGTACCATCTCCAGGGAAGATAAAGTACTACAGATCTCCAGGAGGACCTGGAGTTAGGATAGATAGTGGTGTCTGTAGTGGTGCAGAGATACCACCTTACTACGACTCTATGATAGCAAAGTTGATAGCCTATGGTAGAGATAGAGAGGAGGCAATTGCAAGGATGAAAAGGGCACTTAAGGAGTATATAATATTAGGTGTAAACACAAATATACCTTTCCACAGGGCTGTGATGGAGGAGGAGGATTTCAGAAAAGGAAATATATCCACTCATTACATAGAGGACCATAAGAAATATCTGAAGGAGAAGATAACTAAGTACGCTATAGAGACTATGGACCTTGAGAAACTCTTCAGGGAGAAGGTATTCTACGACAATAAGAAGATAGTTGCACTTGCAGGTGGTTTAAACGCCTATATTACAAGTGTTGTAAATAGAAATAAGTTAAATAAGAAATATTCAGAAGATTATGGGGATTAGTATAACCCTATTTTTTCAATTATAAATAATGTAAAATTAAAAAACTTTTAAAAAATTCCTCATCTTCTCTTTCCTTGAAAAGAGTGTTTCTTAGTAAGAGTGTAAAATTCAATCATTAATAAAGATCAATCTTTTTTTATTTAATTAAGATTTATATACTAAAATAAAATTAGGATTTAGTGAAAAAAGATTCAGGATAATTTACCTTTAATAATCTATTTTTTAAGTTATTAAGGTGAATACAATGGGCCATATTGTAGAGAAAGTTCAGGAGTATCTCGAAAAGATAGAAAAATCTGATATAAATGCATACATACATGTAAATAGAGAAAAGGTACTTAAGGAGGCAGAAAATTTAGAAAAAAATGAGAAGTTAAAGAAGAAACCATTATATGGTAAAATTATTGCAGTAAAATCCAATATAAACATCAGGGGATATTTAGTATCCTGTGCCTCGAAGACACTTGAGAATTATATAAGCCCCTACGATGCCACTGTAATTAAAAAGATAAAATCCCAGGGAGGTTTAATAATCGGTATGACAAATATGGATGAGTTCGCCTGTGGAAGTAGTGGGGAGACTTCCTACTATGGTCCTACAAATAACCCCAAGGCTGAGGGTAGGATACCTGGAGGAAGTAGCTCTGGGAGTGCAGCTGCAGTATCAGCTGACCTCTGTGATATGGCATTGGGGAGCGATACAGGAGGAAGTATAAGAAATCCTGCCTCCCACTGTGGAATAGTTGGATTTAAACCGTCTTATGGAGTTGTAAGTAGGCAGGGATTGTGTGATCTAGCCATGAGTTTCGATCAGATAGGGCCATTGACAAAGAACGCTAGAGATGCTCTATTATTGACTAATATAATTAAAGGTAAAGATATTTCAGATAGTACAACTGTAGATACTCCAGAGTTTAAGGTATGGAACGGGGAGGAAATGAAAAACTATAGGATAGGAATTGTTAAGGAGTTTATGGAGGTTAGTGATGAGAAGATAAGAAAGAGAATTGAGATGGGAATTGAGGTTTTCAGAGATCTCAACTGGAAGGTGGTAGAGTTAAATTATAAATATAGAGATCTTGCCCTTCCTACATACTATCTTATAAACTACGTGGAATTCTTCTCTGCAACAAGGAGGTACGACGGTAGAAGGTATGGATATCCAATAGAGGAAGTGTGTGGGGAAGAAGTATTAAGGAGGATAATGATAGGGAAGCATATAAGTGAAAAAGAGTTCAGTGGGAAGTATTACAAGAGAGCACTACAGGCTAGGAAGATAATGAAGAAGGAGATGTTGAAACTCTTCAAGAATGTAGATGCCATAGTATCTCCTACAGTGCCTAAACTTCCCCACAAACTGGGGGAGAAACTTACTCCGATGGAGATGTACGCCTACGATATCTTAACTGTGCCAGCAAACCTCTGTGGTATGTGTGCAGGTGTAGTTAGATGTGGAGATATAAACGGAATACCTGTGGGATTACAGATAATGGGGAAACCCTTTGATGACGAGAAGATATTAAATATTATGATACAATTTGAGGAGAATTTCTAAAGAGATTTTTCTATTCTTCTACTATCTGGAGTTGTTAGAGAAAAATATTAATTTTTATTTTTATAGAGTTTAACGTTTTGAAGATCTACTTTTTTATTTATTCTTATTTTTATTACTTTTTATGAACTAAGAATTTTATAATAATAACATTGTTAAAAGAAGATCGAAGGGAAAATATGGAAAAAGAAAGGGAAATCTTAGAAAAATTAAAAAAATACAGAGAAATGGACTTAAAATATGTGGATGGAAGGATATTGGGATCTATGTGTACTAAGCCTCATCCCATATCTAAAAAGATTGTTGAGATGTTCCTTGAGACAAACTTGGGAGATCCAGGTTTATTCCCAGGGACTAAAAATTTGGAAGAAGAAGTTATCAAGATGATAGGGGAGATGCTCCACAACAAAAATCCCTTCGGTTATATCATATCAGGAGGTACAGAGGCTAATATAACTGCTATGAGGGTTGTAAAAAAGATGTCGAGAGAGAAAGGAAGGAAAGAGGTAAATATCTTCATACCTGAGACTGCACATTTCTCCTTTGAGAAGGCTAGGGAAATGATGGATCTAAACTATATTGTGGTACCTCTCGATAAGAAATACACCATGGATGTGAAGTATATAAAGGACTATATAGAAGACAACGTAGAGAAGGGCATAGATGGTATAGTAGCTATAGCAGGTTCCACTGAACTTGGTACTATAGATAATATTCCAGAGATTTCCAAGGTGGCCAAGGAGCACAACATATATATCCATGTAGATGCAGCATTTGGAGGTTTCGTCATACCTTTCTTAGAAGATAGATATAGGTTGGAGGGATACAACTACCATTTTGACTTCTCAGTGGATAATGTCATCTCCATTACAGTAGATCCCCATAAGATGGGCCTTGCACCAATACCTGCAGGAGGTATAGTATTTAGAGACTCTTCCTTTAAGAGATACCTAGATGTGGAGACACCTTATCTAACAGAAAGTTATCAGGCTACACTTATAGGGACGAGGAGTGGTATTGGGGTAGCTACAACCTGGGGCATAATGAAACTCTTAGGATATGAAGGGTATAGGAAAATAGTATCCCAGTGTATGGAGAATACCTACTACCTGGTGAAGAGAATGAAAGAGTATAGTTTTGAGAAGGCAATAGATCCTGTTTTGAATATAGTGGCGATAAGGGATGAAGATCCTGTAGGTACATCTCTAATACTCAGGAAGATGGGATGGTATCTTTCAACCTGTAGATGTGTAGATGCCCTGAGAGTTGTAGTAATGCCCCACATTACAAAGGAGCATATAGACAGGTTTATCGAGACTCTTGCTCAGTGTAAGAAGTATTAAAAATAATAACAATACAGAAAAGAAGCAAAAACTTCTAAGAAGGAGGATTAACAGAAATTCTGTACTGCTTTTTAGTACTGATGTAGTCCGGAGAATAAGGGCTTATTTTTACTTTTTAATTTAGGCATTATTAAGATTATAGTATATTATTATAATTTTATTTGAGATTTCCATAGTTGTTGCTAATTTAATAAAAAATTTTTGTATTGATATAAATACTTGGTGCCATTCTCTCCTCTGGAGGGATAACAGAAGCAAAGATTTAGATATATACCAAGAAGAAAAATTACTATAAAACCGAAAAGATCAAGAACTTCTAAAAACTACCTAAGATCTTATTATTTCTACAGTTTTGAGGATAAACTCCCAGATACTCTGAGCAATGGAGAAAAAGATAAAATCTTCATTATAAATCTTTAGTGGAAAAAAGAAAAGATAGATTTAATAGTAATTCTTTATATTTTTTTATTTTTTTAACTTCTATAAAATCGTTATTTTTAGATTATGGAGTGTAAAATGTTATACACCTGGTTAATTAGGATTACAAACCCTAGTTTTTATCAAAAATAATTATAATAATTACAAAAAATAAGAAAAGGTTTTTAAAATAAAAAATAATAAACTCAAATAAGATTTTAAAGGAAATTGGAAAAATAATATTCTGAATATTTCCATACAACAGTTGGTATCACAGTAAGTTTTGAGATATTTAATGGTTTTATTCATTTTTATTAATTTATAATATTGTAATCCTTATTTTCAATTTTTAATCACTACTTTAATAAGAACTGAGGGTTGTAAATAATATATGTGGGATAATTATGGACATCAGGGATTATATGGATCTTATAAGAGTGAAAAACTGTTTAATCGCATCTTTTGGAACAGCTATCGCTGGGTTAATTGCCTCTAATTTTAACATCCACCTGTGGGATAGAATACTTTTGGCATCTCTTGTTGTTTTTTTCATCTGTGGTTTTGGAAATGTTATAAACGATATATATGACATAGATATAGACAAGATAAACAAACCTTATCGTCCTCTACCATCGGGGAAGATATCTCTCAAAAGTGCAAAATTATTTGCCTGGATATTGGCTATATCTGGAATACTTCTCTCAGTTTTCAATTGGAAATGTTTTATCATAGCCTTGGTAAATACTACTATTCTATACCTTTATGCTAAGAGGTTTAAAAGGAACAAAATTATAGGTAATCCCTTAGTTGCGTATCTTACAGGCTCTGTGTTTCTCTTCGGTGGTGCTTCAGTTGATAACATTTTTATCACCTTCATATTGTTTCTCTGTGCCATGTTAACAACCTGGGGAAGGGAGATAGTGAAGGACTTTGAAGACATGGAGGGAGATAGAAGGAGTGGTGTTCTATCCTTTCCAATAAAGTATGGGAAGAGATCCCTCTACCTTGCACTTGGGTTGTTGATTTTGGCGGTAATCCTCAGTCCTTTACCCTACTTGTTAGGTATTTTCAGTTTTCTCTACCTTGCAGGAGTGCTATTTTGTGACATACTACTTCTTTACTCTATTGTGAAACTCTTAAAGAACCCTACAAAGGAGGAGGCGTATAGATGTGCTAAGAAGATTAAGATGGTTACAACTCTTATACTGATATCCTTTATATTAGGAGCTATATATAGGGACTTTATAACATAATGATTAATGTAAAAAAATAAAGAAATAATAAAAAAGGAAAGAACTCCAGAGGAAAGACTAACATAAATCTAGCCTGTTTTTCAATATCCAGTATATAGTTCAGGGAAATATGGCAATTTTATGAATTTTTATTAGGTATTACGAGTTTTAAGTATCTTTATTATTACATTATATAAGACCTTCGATGGTATTGTTATAATATCATTGTTTAATTTATATTAAAACTAAAAAGTACTATAAAAGCATGGTGGATTTTAAAAAAGGGAAAAATATGAGGGAGTTAAAAGATATTAAAAAATTTAAAAAATTTATCAAAGAAGAAAAGATAGATAAGCCGGAGGTTATAGTTACTGGGAGGTCTAACGTGGGAAAATCTACCTTAGTTAGGTTGATTACAAACAACAAAAATGTTAAAGTTGGAAAAAGACCAGGAGTTACCTTAAAAATAAACAAGTATCCCATGAAAAACTATATCTTAGTGGATTTTCCAGGATTTGGATTTATGAGTGGTGTAGATAGAAAGGTTCAGGAGTCTATAAAGGATAAGATAGTGTGGTATATAGAAGATAACTGTGAGAAGATAGCCTGCTCAATTTTGGTGATAGATGGAAAGGCCTTTTCCGAGATAGTAGAGAGATGGGATAGTAGAAATGAAATACCTATAGATATTGAGATGTTCCAATTTTTAAAGGAGTTGAAATTAAATCCTATAGTCCTTATAAACAAGATGGACAAGATAAAGAGAAAAAATTGGGATGAACAGTTGAATAAGATAGTAAAGTTGTTTGGATATTCGCCTCCATGGAGACAGTGGTTAGATACCTTCGTAGTAGGTTCCCTGAAGAAAAATTTTGGATGGAATAGGTTATTAAGTATGGTCAACAGGTATGTTGAGGAGTATAGGAAAAAAAGAAGTAATTAGAAAGATTGTTATCTTCCAAAATAAAAAAATAAAAATAATAGAATCTAAAGTGGGAAGAACAATCCTCTTTTGTAGAGAGAGTATATTTAATAGTTCCAAATTCTAAATTTAATTTTTTAATTTATAATTATAATTTATATTATATTGATTAATTATTTTATCTTTTAATCACCACTTTTTAATGAAAACTTGGAGTTAACAGTACCTTATGTCATCCCTTCTCTCCTAGACAGTACCTTGGTAAATATCTTGTCTAAATCCACAGCCTTTCCATGATCTGCCTTGGAAGGATCTACACCATCTTCTCCATAGGAGAACTGAACTATACGCCCCTTCGCGTCCCTAACTGTACCGTCGTATTCTACCTTTAAATCCTGTAAAGCGTTTATAAGTCTCCTCTGCATATATCCTGACTGGGCAGTTCTAACTGCCTGATCAACTAAACCTTCCCTACCCCCCATAGCGTGGAAGAAGAACTCGGTTGGAGATAAACCCCTCTTGTAGCAGCTTCTAACGAATCCATGGGATCTTGCAGATAGACTACCTTTCTTAAAGTGTGGAAGTGTTCTCCCCCTGTATCCTCTGAATATTCTTCCCCCTCTTACAGACTGCTGACCTACACAGGCAGCCATCATAGTGATGTTTAAGAGAGAACCTCTGGCACCAGTTCTAGCCATCAGTGCAGCGTGGTTGTTCTCACTTAGATACCTCTCTGCAACCTTACCTGCTTCATCCCTTGCCCTACCCAATACCTGCATAATGTAGGTTTCCCTGGATTCCTCTAAGTTCCTTCCAGGTAGAGGTTCAAGGGTGCCCTCTTCGTATGCCCTGATAATATTCTCTACCTCCTCTTCAGCCTTATCTAGTATTTTCTCTATCTCCTTTCTAGCTTCTTCTGGTATGTCCTCGTCGTCTATACCAGTGGTAAACCCTTTTATCATAAGGGTTTCAATAGCCATTTTTGTGGATCTATCTAAGAAGTCCCTTGCAACCTCAGATCCATACTCTTTTACTATGGTGTTTAAGAGAACACCTGCCTCTGCACCGTATCCATTTTTATCTATCACTCCTTTTATAAGCTCTCCGTTCTTTATAATTACCTTAGCATCGTATGGACACTCCTCCTTACATTCATCACATTTTTTACAGATCTTTGCCTTGTACTTCAGATTGAGTCCCTTTGGTAGCACCTTACTGAAAAGTCTCTTTCCACTGTAGAGACCTACACCATCTTTAACCATGTCAGGCTCTCCTAAATCTTCCTTTATACCTGCAGCCCTCAATATAAGGGCAGCTTCATCCTTTGTGAAGTAGGAACTTGTTAAGATGTATGCTCCAGAGATGTAGTCATGGATAGCTCCTATAATAGGCCCTCCAAACCTTGGAGAGATGATATGTTTTTCTACTAACATTAAAATTTCAGCTTCTGCTCTTGCTTCTTCGTTCTGGGGGACATGGAGGTTCATCTCGTCTCCATCGAAATCTGCATTGTATGGTGGACATACACAGAGGTTATGCCTGAAGGTTCTGTAAGGCAGTACTTTAACCTTATGAGCCATTATAGACATCCTGTGAAGGGATGGCTGTCTGTTATACAGTACTATATCTCCATCCATTAAATGTCTTTCAACTATCGTTCCTTCTTCGACTTTCTCTGCCCATAGATCCTTGTTCTTCTCGTTTATCTTTATCTTTACCTCTTCTTCCCTTCCATCTGCCAATCTTATCTTCTTTATTATATAATTCACTCCAGGGTGTTTTCTTGAACCATTCTTTATAAGTCTTTTTATCCTCTCTATATTGTGTTTTGTTACCTTCTCAGGTACCGTCAGTTCCATCGCTATCTCTACAGGTACACCTACCTCGTTTATACTCAGTCTTGGATCTGGAGATATAACAGTCCTTGCAGAGAAATTTACCCTCTTACCTGCAAGGTTGTGTCTAAATCTTCCCTCTTTCCCTTTCAACCTCTGAGCTATGGTTCTAAGGGGCCTCCCACTTCTATGTTTGGCTGGAGGTATACCAGGAGCCTCGTTGTCAAAGTAGGTGTTTACATGGTATTGTAGAAGATCCCAAAGATCCTCAATAATTAAATTTGGAGCTCCTCCTTCAATATTCTCTTCTAACCTCTGATTTATCCTTATTATATCAACTAATTTATGAGTTAGATCGTCCTCACTCCTTTCCCCACTTTCAAGTGTAATAGATGGTCTCACCGTAACTGGAGGTACTGGTAATACAGTTAAAACCATCCATTCTGGCCTTGTAGTCTTTGGATTTATTCCTAACAATAGGCAATCTTCATCTGGTATCTTCTCCAATATCTCTCTAACCTCTGAAGGGGTCATTTGTTTCTCTGATTTACCATCTATCCTATAGTAAGTTGTAGGTTTAGAATATCTTATACTGTACTTTGTCTCCCCACAGTAAGGACATACCTCCTTCCCTGTAGCATCTTTAAATATCTCGTCTACCAGGCTCCATTTATCCCCTCCATCTTCCTCCAACTTTTTCATCTTCTTCAAGTACTCCTCCCTCTTTACCTCGGAGAGTGTTACTCTCCCACAGTGGGGACATACAGCTTTAAGGATCTTGTATATTTCCTTTGCAAATCCTATATGTATTACAGGTTTTGCAAGTTCAATATGCCCAAAGTGTCCTGGACAGTTTCCTATTCTACCTCCACATGTTTTACATATTAACCCAGGATCTATAACTCCCAATCTAGTATCCATCAACCCTCCTTCTATAGGATAACCGTCATCGTCATAGGTATCTGCCGTTACAATTCTCGCTACAGATATCTTCCTAATATAATCAGGGGAGAGGAGTCCAAATACAATCTCCCCAATCTCTTTTGGAATATCGTATTTATCCATAGGACTTCACCTATCTTAACTATCAAAGGTGTTTTATTTATACTGAAGTAGTAGTGTCCTCAAAGGTAGATCCAACATTTTTGTATTTTTTGTATTTTTAGAAGATATATTATATTCTATCCCTAATCTTCAACTTTGGATTTATACCCATACTCTTAAGTTCATCCAGGAGCAATTTAAATGCATAGGGCATTTTAACCTTTGGTATCTTTTTGTTACTTTGGGCATCTTCCATTTCTCCACATACTTGGCAGTACTTAATACCTTTCCTATGGTCGTATATTGCAATCTCTCCACAGTTTGAACAGATATAACACTCGTATGGATCGGATTCGTCAAATAATCTCTCCTTAAGAAGTAGGGCAGCACCATGTCCTATGAGCACATCTCTTTCCATCTCTCCGAATCTTAAACCACCTTCCCTAGCCCTACCTTCTGTAGGCTGTCTTGTAAGTACCTGAATTGGTCCTCTACTTCTTGCATGGATCTTACCTGCAACAAGATGGTGCAGTTTCTGATAGTAAGCTATTCCAATGAATATCTCACATTCCAACTTCTTACCCGTCCTTCCACTGTACATAACTTCTTTTCCATGGTGTTTAAAACCGTACATCTCAAGGGTTTTCCTTAGATCCCACTCTTTCTCCCCACTGAATATAGTACCATCTATTCTCCTACACTCCAAGGCTCCGACCTTTCCACCTATCATCTCTAGCAGTTGTCCTATGGTCATCCTAGATGGTATGGCATGGGGGTTTATTATCAGATCTGGAACTATCCCACTTTCCGTAAATGGCATGTCTTCCTGGGGAACTATCAGTCCAACAACCCCTTTCTGCCCATGTCTGGAGGCGAACTTATCTCCCAACTCAGGTATTCTAAGATCCCTAACTTTCACCTTTACTAGTCTATTACCCTCTTTAGTCTCTGTAAGTATTACAGTATCTACTATTCCCCTCTCTTCGTGTCTCACTGTAACGGAAGTATCTCTCCTCTGGGATTTCGTCCTAAGAGATATATCCTGCTCCTCTAAGAATCTTGGTGGAGATGTTTTTCCAATTATCACATCTCCAGAGTCCACTTCTGCCTCAACCCTTGCTATACCATCTTCTTCAAGGATCTTATATGCCTCATCCGATCTGTACCCCCTAACTCCTTTCTCAGGTATTTCAAATCTATCCATCTGCCCTCCTGGATATCTCTTTTCGTAACCTTCGTAGCATCTAAAGAAAGTACTTCTACCTAAACCTCTGTCGATGGATGCTTTGTTCAATATAAATGCATCCTCCATGTTGTATCCTTCATAACTCATAATGGCTACGACGAAATTCTGTCCAGCAGGTCTTTTATCGAATCCTAAGATATCTTGGTGTTTCGTCTTTACAATTGGTATCTGTGGATAGTGAAGGAGATGGCTCTTAGTATCCATCCTCTGTCTGATATTTGACATTGGAAAACCTATAGATTGCTTTGCCATGGCGGCAGCCATGGTAATTCTCGGTGCAGAGTTGTGCTCAGGATATGGTGCCACACCTGCACCTACTCCCAATATAGACATTGGATCTATCTCTAAATGGGTATGTTCTTCAGTTAGCTCCTCTTCATACACTGCAATATAGGCATTTTCCTCCTCTTCAGCATCTAAGTACTCTATAATCCCCTCCTTAACTAGATCTGAAAATGTTATTTCCCCTCTCTTTAACTTCTCAATGTGTTCTTTAGTTAATTTAGGTTTCCCATTCTCCACAACGATTAGAGGCCTTATAATCCTACCTCCATCTGTGGATATGTGGATGTCGTTACTCTCCTCGTTGTAGGATATTGAAGTATATGGTGATAACTCCCCCTTTCTTCTCTTCTCCCTCAGGTACTTTACAACCTCTTCTGGATTATCTACAGTACCTATTAACTTCCCGTTGATATAGAGATTTACCTCCTTTTTCAAGGATTTCACCTTTAAGGTATTTTATACTTCACAACCCTTTAGGTGTTAGGAGGGGTTAGAAAATCCCTAACAGGGTTTATAGATATATCTTTTAAAACTTCCAGTATCTTTTTCTCTCCATCCGTCTCATCTGTGGTAACCTTACACATTATCGCAAGGTTCTTGACGAGACCACAGTTTGGACCCTCAGGTGTTTCAGAGGGACATATCTTACCCCACTGAGTAGCATGGAGATCTCTTGCCTCGAAGTGTGGCTGGGATCTAGATAGTGGAGATACTACCCTTCTCAACTGGGAGAGAGTAGAGAGATAACTTGTCCTATCTAACAATTGACTTACTCCAGTTCTACCTCCTACCCAGTTTCCTGTAGCCATTGCATGCCTTATTCTCTCAGTCAAAACATCACTCCTTACTGCAGACTGTATAGATGGAGACCTCTTTCTAAGAACTTGCCTCTCCAACTGATATCTTATATCCTTAACTAACTGGTTGAAGGAGTATCTAAATAGATCCTCCATCAACTCTCCCGCAAGTTTCAATCTCTTGTTTCCATAGTGATCCTTGTCATCCTCAACCCTGAGATCTAGGTATAGCTCTATGGCGTTTCTAGCCATCCTCCCCAAGAAGGCACATTTTCTAATAAAATCTTCTTTTCTAACGCCCATATGTGGTAGTAGGTAGTTGCAGAGTACAGTTTCCGCCCTCTTAAGTCTGTAATCTTTTGGCTGCCCAGGTGCCACCTTCTTTCCAATGTACTCCAAAGCATCCTGCTGGGTAACTATGTTGTGTTCTTCTCTGATCTCCAGTATATTGGCGATCAACTGCATAACTACCCTTTGATCATCAGAGATCATATTTATAATATCGCTATCACTCTCTGCTCCAAGTGCCTTCATAAGTATAATGAGAGGAATACTTCCAGGGAGTCCTGGGAAGGTTACATTTAACTTACCATCTTCATGTTTCTCAACGGTACATAGAGCCCTGAACCCATGTCTAGTTGAAAATACCTTGGCAACATAAACCATCTTGTTGTTCCTTTCAGTCTTCTCACATAGTATTCTGTTTTGAACAAGATCCTCCTGGGCTACTAATACTCTTTCTGAACCGTTTATTATAAAATAGCCAAAAGGATCTTCTGGATCCTCTCCCATCTCTATTAACTCCTTTCTACTTTTCTTGTGGAGATAGCAGGCTTTAGATCCAAGCATTATAGGTAGTTCCCCTATATATACCTCTACAGTTTCACCGGCAACTTCCTCTTCCTCCCCTTCCCCGATAATAGGTGTCATCTCTAGGTATACTGGAGCTGAGTATGACAGGTTTCTTATTCTAGCCTCCATAGGAGTTATCTTTCTAATGGAACCATCTGCTTCCTTATTTATTGGCTTCTCTACCCTGATCTTCCCAAGTTTTACCTTATACCCACCTTTAATTTCAGTCTCTATATATCCTACCTCATCTATTATCTTCTGTAGTTTGTAATCTAAAAATCTGTTGAAAGATTCTATCTGATGCTTTACTAAGTTGTTCTCTTTAAAAAAGGAATCTACTATTACCTGGGTTTCCATAGTTCTCCCCATATCGATAATAATTTTAGTATAACGATCATTATAAACATAAAAATAATAAAAAATTACACAGTCTTTTTAATAACCAACCTGTAATATACACTCTTCCCAGCTGTAGGGCTCTCCCTCGTTATTTTAATAACATCCCCTGGTTTTGCTCCTATCTCTTCAACAACTGGATCGGTGTCAAATATCTTAGGTAACTGTTGTATTTTAATGTTATACTTTTTCAATAAGTTCTGCACCTCTTCTTCAGACATAATTTCATGTTTAGGTACCAACCTATGGGAGGTCACCTTCACACTCTTAGCCTCCATAAAAATAGTTTAGTATAATATTTTCTGATGTGCATCATGAGAAGTATTTTTTACTAATATATATCTTTTTCGGTGAGTGGGTATTTCAGTGATAAAAAGTTTTAAATAACCTTCATCAATAAAAGATACTAGTAAAAATTTTAAAATCTTAGAGAAACTTCTGAGGAAGAAATATGGCCAAGATACATATAGACTGTGAGGATAAAGCAGGGCGGGAGATATACCATAGGATTATTCAAAGTGCTTTGATGGATGTGGTTATTGGTAAATCTCTGATTAAGGTAGTCATGATATGTAGAGAAAAAGATCCTTACTTTATTATTGGAGTCCTTCCAAGATCTACCTCCAAACCTGTAAAACTTAGAGATGTTGCAACTGTGGAGGAAAGTAAAAGGGAGGGAGACAGAACAATCACAAGGTTGAAGATAGAGGATGAAACATACGCTCCCCAGTTGTTAGAGAGATTAAATATCTTAGATCAGCCTTCAAGGTTTGAAATTGTTACAGACACTCCCATAGATCCGGATATGGTTATATATGATGCAAAGGAGGAGTTCATATCTAAGGTTTTAGACTTTATGAATAGAGTATTTCCAGAAGGTATGAGGATTAGGAAGACATTCTACGGAAAAAGTATAGTTATGATAGCATCTGAGAGACCATTCGAAGACGGATGGATAAAAAAGGCCCTCGAGTTGAAAGAGGAATTGGAAAGTGGATAATTTTTAAAAATCGATAACAATTATAACAAAAGAAAAGAGAGAAATCCCCTGTCAATAATTATATTGGAGCAATTATAAATAAAAAATACCCACTCCCATCAAAAAAGTTACAAATTATAAAATTAATTGTTATTATAAAAATAATTCAGGATAAAAATAATATAAAAATAATAAAAAAGTTGTTTGAAAAAATAAAAGACCCTAACTTCAAATATAAAATTTTATAAGGATAAATAGAGTATATATTTACTCCTGAGAATTGAGGAGAGGTAATCTTCTCTGAATATTTTTAATAACTGTTTGACGTTACAGCAGAGATCTTTAATGTTTATTATTTTATGTTAATTTTTTCATAGCTTGTTTATCATTATAAACTTAATATTATTATACTTATTCTTTATAATTACTACTTCATAGAAGTCGGGGATTTATTATTTTATTAAATTTTATTATTTTTAAATTCCCACTCTGATCGGGAAACTATTCGAAATTTTTTATTTTATCTCAATATTACTAATGATGATATATATGTATCCAGAGGTAAGGGATATCAGATTAAAAATTTCAATGAAAAACTTAGAGAACTTCTACAGTAGTGGAGTGTTGGAGCCTCAAATTTACAATAAGTTAAAATTACTCCTATCACTTAGTAGGGATTTTAAAAAATTTCTAAAGTATATACTTGAAGAGGATAACGGTGAAAAAGAGAGAACTGTCGTGGCGTTCAGTGGAGGGGTAGATAGTACTGCATCTGCTTTAATCTCGAAGAAGGTCTTTCATGTAGTAGGTGTTACTATCTATTCACCGATCATAATGGAGAAAAAAGATAAGGACAAAATATCATATTTGGTAGAGAAGTTGGGAATAACTCATAGATTTATAGAGGTAGATCTTGAGGATATAAAGTTAGGTGCATTGGAGGGAAGGTATCATCCTTGTGGTAGGTGTCACAAAAGGATAGAAAAGTGTATTTTAAACTACGCCAGAGTGGAAGACATTAGGTATGTAGTATATGGAGATATGTTATCAACTGGTTATCTATCTATCGTAAAAGAGGATGATGATATAATAAGAATAAACATGCCATCCTTCCTTTCCCTAACGAAGAACCAATGTAGAGAGATATTAGAGAGTATAGGTATAGAAATAAAACAGAGATACACCTGTCCCCTCCTAAGGATCGCCCATAGGTATGAGAGAAATAAAAAATTTACCATCCAGAGGATATTAAGGGAGGTTAGGGCCCAGGTAGTAGATAGCAAAGAGGGGTTAAAAAATATTTTAGAAGTGCTATATCAACATTAACCTGCACCTATAGAAACTGTAACTCCATTATTTTTAAACTTTTTAAGTATAAGAACCACATCTCGAGGATCGATATTTTCTCCTCTTAATTTAGATACTCCCAAAATAGAGACTGGTTCAGATACTCCGTAGACCCCTAAACTTTTAAATACAAAAGGAGATTTTTCTAGATCATTCCTTATCTTATATATTTTCATTATCTCCTTCTTTGTGAAGGTATAAAGTTTTCCCTTAAACTTCCTTACACTTTCCAAAATTCCATTTTCCCTTTCTTTTATATCTATAGTTGCGAATCCATCCACTCTCCAGGGAGGTATATTTCTTATATAGAGTGCCTTTTTAACAGTCCAATATACCTTCCAGGTTTCAATCCCCTTTCTACATCCTAAACCTACTACAACGTACTTTTTAGGTAGTATTATATCATCCACTACTATGTAATCCCTGTTGTGATAGTGTACGTTGTAGGTGTTCTCTATCCTTCTATCAATCACTTTCCAATTTCTTGGTAGATAGAGGTCTACCTTCTCCTCTAACACTTTTCTGTTTATCCTAAGTATATCTTTCTTTTTAGGAGTTTCCAAGAAGTACATTCTGGAGAGCTCATCTATACCAACTTTGTTGTTTGTATCAGTTGCCGTAGTTAGCACAGCCTTTCCTCCTAACTCCCCTTCTAATAACCTGGAAAAGTAGTTACCTCCACCGAGATGGTTGGATAGTAGTGGGATGATATACTCCCCATTTTCATCTACAACTATTACAAAAGGATCTCTTGTTTTGTCATTCTTTATCTTATCTATACACTTTCTTATCACAATACCCACTGCCATTATAAAGATAAATCCCTTTTCTACCCCCTCTATCTGGAGATCCTTTAAGTGACAGGTAGAGGAGGAATATCTGTAGTATTTTAGGATATCTTCTATTTTTCTAGCTATGTTTTTTCCCTTTTCAGTGATATAAACTATTTTTATCATGTCCATCCATTTTTGTAATTGTTCCCGTAAGGTTTTATTTTTATTGATAGTTTTTTCCTTTAGAGTTTTTTGTTATCTTTGTTATTATAATAATATATAATAATAAAAGTAAAAAACAGCAAAAGATTAGTAAATAAAAAAGAGATAAAAAACTCTTAAAAAGAAGGATTATCAGAGATCTCGTTATACGTTTAGGATAGGGATTTATTTTTTGTTTTGACCTGTATTTATCTATATACTTATATACTTATAGTTTATACTATTATTTTATTTTTATTATTATTTTATAATTCATAACTTTTTATCTTTTACCAGGATCTAACTCTATTTACTCTTCTCCTTACTCTTCAGTAGATTCTTGACAAGATCCAACACATTTTCAGATATGACAAACTTACTATTATCTTTTAGAACTATACTGGCTACTTCGAGAGCCTTGTAGAGTTGAGCCTCATTTTTAAAGTACTGCTGTGCAGCCTCTGCAACTATTTTTATAGCCTTTGCCTGTCCTTCGGCTTCTATCCTTAGACTCTCGGCAACCCCTTCTGCCTTTAATATCTTACTCTGTTTCTCTCCTTCTGCCTCGAGGATTGCTGCCCTCTTTAACCTCTCAGCCTTCATCTGCTGAGTCATAGCATTTTTTATATCTTCTGGAGGGTCTATCTCCCTAAGTTCTACCTTCTCAACCCTGACACCCCAGGCATCTGTATCTCTATCTAAAGTCTCCAACAATTTCGAATTTATAAATTCTCTCCTATTAAGTACTTCATCTAATTCCAAACTACCTATGATAGCCCTAAGTGTTGTCTGGGCTAGATTTATTATGGCGTATTCATAATCTTGAACTTCTAAAAGTGCTCTCTTTACATCTATAACCCTGTAGTAGACAATTGCATCTACTGAAACTGTTGCATTATCCTTTGTAATCATCTCCTGAGGTGGTATATCTATAACCTTGGTTCTCATATCTACCTTTGCAGGGTACTCTATAAAAGGTATTATTATATTTACTCCAGGATGTAGTAATCTAGATACTTTTCCTAGTCTAAATACTAATCCGGATTCATACTGGTTTATTATAACTACAGATTTTATAATTATATATAGAACAATTAGTCCTATTATTAGCCAGAACCAGCTCATTATTTCACCCTTGTTTTAGAGTAATTATTTATTATATATATTAATAGCTCTATTATTAATTATTAATTAATACTGTTATTATGATCATATAATCAAAAATATGGGATCTTATGTACTGCTGTAAGGTATATAGGAAGGAAGGGGAAAGGGTAAGAAAATATCTCTTAGATAGAGGGCTACTGAATAGAGAGTACAAGATAAAGAAAAAGGGGGATTTTTTATACATACCTCTTATTAGAAGGTTAGAACCTATATTGGAAGGGGAGTTAAGATCCTTGTTTAGTAATATAGAGTTTTTAGAGTTGGAGGAGGAGTTTCAAAGGAGAAGATGTGGTAAAAAGAAAATGAGTTTTAGAGATTATCTTCTTAAAAACTTCAAAGAAGAGATAGAAGAAGGATTGGTATCACTCTCATACGATGTGATAGGGAGTATAGTTATACTTCAGATTTCTGAAAAGATAGATATAGAGACTAGAAAGGAGATTGGAAAAAATGCTTTAAAACTTATACCTTCTGTTAAAACTGTCTTCAGGAAAAAGGGAGGTATTGAAGGGGACTACAGAATCCGTAAGTTGGAGTTGTTAGCTGGAGTGTATAACACCCTTACACTCTACAAGGAGAATGGTTATAGATTGTGGGTAGATGTGGAAAAGGTGTATTTCTCCCCTCGTTTAAGTTGGGAGAGAAAGAGAATAAGGGAAATGGTATCTTCCAAAGATATTGTAGTGGATATGTTCTGTGGTGTTGGGCCCTTTTCCATAGCCTGTAGGAAAGCTAAGAAAGTGTATGCTATAGATATAAATCCCTATGCCATAGAATTACTTAAGAGAAATATAGAGTTAAACAAGGTTAAAGATAAGATTGTGCCTATACTGGACGATGTAAGGAATGTAGAGGTGTCTGGAAACAGAGTAATCATGAATCTCCCGAAGTATTCCTACAAATTTGTAGATAAGGCGTTGGATATTGTGGAGGATGGGGGTGTTATTCACTACTATACAATAGGTAAAGATTTTAAAGATGCAGAGAAGGTATTTGAGTCTAAATGTGATTACGAGATACTGGGGAGAAGGGTAGTGAAATCCTACGCACCAAGGGAGTACGTTATAGTGCTGGATGTGAAGGTCAATAAACAAATCTGAATAATAAAAGGGAACCACTTATTCTCACATATTCTATCCTAAATTTTTTTAATGTTTAAGCACTGGAGAAATAGAGTATGATCTTATCTACTATATTCTAATTCCCATCAAAAAACAATAAAATATATTATAATAATAAAAAGTGTAATAAAAATAATTTTTTATCTTAATGTTCAGAAAACATTACGAGGTAAAGATATTGTTTATAGTCGTTGAGATTTTTATAATATATTTTTTTACTTTTTTACTATATTTTTAATTATTACTTTAATAGGAAGTAGATTATCCTCCTATTATTTTTATTGATAACAATTTTATCATTATTTTTAATTACAAAAAAGATTTATCATTATTTTTAATGAGCAAAAAGGCATATATATCAGTTTTTTCCACTTTATAGTTAAAGATTAAAATCATATGGTAAAAAAGGTGAAGAGGGTGATATTATGAATGTAAAATTAGATATTGTAACCTTTAAAGATGATGAAAAAATTAAAGAAATTGATGAATTCTCAAAGGATCTAAAAAGGCCCTACAGAATGGACAATAAAATAAAAATACTGGCCTATATATTTAGTATATTGATCGTAATATCAGCGTTGTTTAATATAGTGCATTAAATTAGGGTAGAAGAGTTAGATGTTAATACAATAAAGGGGTCTTTTTTTTGGGTAAGATAAGTGGTTATCTAAAGGATTTATAATGAATAATCATGAAGGTTGTAGGGGATTAAATTAAGAACATTATTAGTAGTGTACACTTATATCTATATATTTAAATACATAGATATATAGGATGTTAATATAGCTAACTCAAATATATAAAATTTACTATCAACTATAGTTAAAAAAATATATAAAATATTAATAAAGAATGTTAGTTATACTAACACTGGATCGATGTTAGTGACATCCATGCCAGAGCATATCCTATCAGGAATCAAGGCCATAGTGGCAATGAAACTTAGAAGGGAGGGGAAATTACAGAAGGAAATAGCAGAATATCTAAATACAAATAGAGCTGAGATCTCCCACTATCTACAGGGAAGGCATCCATCAAAAAGGGTCTTGAAAGTGTCTGAAGAGATCTTAAAATTACCTCCTCAGTATGCAGTAATGATTATAAACTCCCTCAGTAATGATAAAGAAATCACATCGAGGATAATCAAGGTGTTATACAACACCAGGGTAGAGGTAGAAAAGGATAAGTGTATCTTCTGTGGAGAATGTTTAGAATGTCCCTACAAAGCTATAGAGAGGGACAGTAGTGGTACAGTTGTTGTTAATAGCAACAGATGTAGAGTATGTGGGAGATGTATATCTCTATGTCCAACAGATGCCTTGAAATTAGTATTTCTAAATAACAACAAATTGGGGGAATAAAATGACATTGGTAAAGAAAAAGTTTATTGAAGTAAAAAAGGAAAAATTAGGCAAAGATTTTAAGATAATAAGGGAAGGATCTGTTGAAAAGAGAGTGCTCTACTGGAGTGATGACTACTGTGTTGGCTGTGGTATCTGTGAAGATATCTGTCCAGTTGGGGCTATAGAGATGGGTCCCTTAGGTGCTATCTTTAAAGGTGTAGTGGATGCTCCAAAGTTAGATGTGGATAGTTCAAAGTGTGTACTCTGTGGCATGTGTGCAGCTGTATGTCCTTTTAACGCTATGGACTTGGAGATAAACGGTACTTCCATAAAGAAACTTCCACAGTTTCCAAAGATTAAAAGGGATATCACTATAAATCAGGATGTATGTGTCCTATGTAAGCAGTGTGAAGTGGTATGTCCCCAAGCTACCATCCATGTTGAAAGAGAAGTTCCTGAGAGAAAAACCCTGGTTTTAGGGGAGATATCCATCAACAAAGATCTCTGTGTATTCTGTGGAATATGTGCAGATTATTGTCCAGCAGATGCTATAAAATTGATACCTAACGAGGAAACCCCACTAACTTTGAACCCCTATAAGGATATAGTAATAGATACAGAAGTCTGTGTATACTGTAAGGTGTGTGAAAAAGCCTGTCCCCATGGAGCTATAGAAGTGATATGTTATAAGTGTCCCCTTGTAAAGAGGATAAAGACACCTGAGATACATAAAGAGATAAAAGGAAAAGTTGTTGTAGATAAAGACTTCTGTGTTGCCTGTAGTTGGTGTGAAAAGGTATGTCCAGTAGATGCTATAAAGGTGGAGAAGCCATTTGAAGGGAAGTTGATTATAAAAGAGGAACTTTGTAGTGGTTGTGGAGCATGTGTCGCTATATGTCCATGTAATGCATTGGCATTCCCAGAACCAAAGGAACAGGGGGAGAAGGTTCCGAAGTTGGTTGTAAATCAGGATGTATGTATCCTCTGTGGTGCTTGTACCAAGGCATGTCCTGCAGGTGCATTGGAAGTTAAGAGAACAAAGGGAAATATGACAGATACCAAGATACTTGCATGGAAGAAGGCATTTGATAAGTTGTTAAATTAAAAAGTCATAGGTGATCTTATGTATAAGTTAGAGGTGTATCCGGAGAAATGCCACGGATGTGGAAACTGTGTTATAGCATGTCCTGTAAATGCCAGAGATCCCAACGTATTTGGAGGAAAAGGTCCAGAAGACGACAGTAAAGTTGTAATGAGGATTATAAATGGAGTTGTTACCATTATCAACGGCGATCTATGTAAAGGATGTGGAGCATGTGTGGAAGCCTGTCCTGTAGATGCTATAAAACTTATAGTAGAGTAAAGGTGATACGATGAAGTTTATATTGAATACGGGAAGAACTATCTGGCAGGGGGAGGCCATAGAAGCAGGGAAAAACCTCGAGATGTACAGAAAGGCAGCAGCAGTTTGCTATATAAATAAAGAGGATATGGAAAAGTTAGGCCTAAAAGATGGAGATACTGTAAAGGTAATATCAGAGTATGGAGACGTTGTAGTCTACGCAAAGGAAGCAAGTGAGCATATGCCTGAAGGTATGGTCTTTATACCTATGGGTCCTTGGGCAAATAGTGTAAGCTCACCTAAAACTGACAGTACTGGAATGCCATCTTTTAAGGATGTACCTGTTGAGATAGTAAAGGCTGAGGGGGAGAAGGTTCTCTCTATGAGTGAACTGATGAGAAAGAAGTACATAGAAAGGGATTAACTTTGAGGTGATCTAGATGGAATACATCATAAAGAATGGGATTGTATTTGATCCCTTAAATAGGATAGACGGAGAAAAGATGGACATCTGTATAAAGGACGGCGTAATTGTAGAATCTGTATCTAAGGATGCTAAAGAAATAGACGCCAGTGGATGTGTAGTAATGCCTGGAGGTATAGACTCCCATACTCACATTGCAGGACCTAAGGTAAATACTGGAAGATTGATGAGGCCAGAGGACAGTTATAGAGATATTTATTACAAAAAAGGGTTGAAACCAGGTACTGGGTTTTCCATCCCTTCAACCTATAAAACAGGTTACCAATACTGTGAGATGGGATATACTACTGTAATAGAAGCTGCAATGCCTCCACTGAAGGCAAAACATGTCCATGATGAATTTGTAGATACTCCCCAGATAGACAAAGGAGCGTTAACACTATTTGGTAATAACTGGATAGTTATGAAGTATCTTAAGGAGAAAGAATATGAACTATGTGCTGCCTACGTAGCTTGGGTTTTGAGGAATGTAAAGGGGTTTGCCATAAAGATAGTAAACCCAGCTGGAACTGAAGCCTGGGGATGGGGAAAAAACGTCCATGGTCTTGATGATCCTGCCCCTTATTTCGGTATAACTGGAAGGGAGATAGTAAGAGGACTGTGTAAAGTAAATGAAATGTTGGGACTACCTCACTCCATCCATGTCCATCCAAATGACTTAGGACACCCTGGAAACTGGAGAACAACAATAGAAACCATGGGCTGTGTTAAGAATATGGAACCTAAACCAAAATATGGGAATAGAGAGACCGTGTACTACAATACCCATGTCCAATTCCACTCCTACGGTGGAACATCCTGGAAGGACTTCGTAAGTAAGGGAGTTGAGATTGCAGAGTACGTTAATAAGGTAGATCATGTGATGATAGACGTAGGACAGATTACTTTAGATGAGACAACAACTATGACTGCAGATGGGCCTATGGAGTACGATCTTCACATGTCAACAGGTAACAAGTGGGCAAACTGTGACGTTGAATTGGAGACAGGTTCTGGAGTTGTGCCATTTTACTACTCTCCAAAGGGACCGGTATATTCTGTACAGTGGGCAATTGGTTTAGAAATATTCCTCAATACAGATCCTAGTAAAGTAATACTTGCCACAGATCATCCAAATGGGGGACCATTTACTAGGTTCCCAAGGATAATAGCCTGGTTGATGAGTAAGAAGTATAGGGACTACTGGTTAAATGAAAAGGTCCATAAATGGGCAAGGACAAGATCATCAGTTGGAGACAACGATAAGGAATACACCATGTACGAGATTGCTCAGATAACTAGGGCAAATCAGGCAAAAGTGTTAGGACTTAGTCCAGAGAGAGGGCACCTGGGAGTTGGAGCTATAGCTGATATCGCCATTTACGAAATAGCACCTGAAGAGAAAGATCCAAAGATTATCGAGAGAGCATTTAGATACACTAAATACACATTCAAGAGAGGAGAGATAGTTGTTAAAGATGGAAACATAGTTAAGGAGATATTTGGAGATACCATATATGTAGATGTGAAGATAGATGAAACCTTAGAGAAGGAGATGATGAAGGACTTAGAGGAAGTATTTAAGAAAAACTACACTGTTCAGATAGAAAACTACAAAGTTTCTGATCATTTAGCTAACAGTTGGAAGGTTATCCAGATAGACAGCTCTGAGATCACTTAATTATTTTAAAAATTCAAAATTTTTATTATTTTAATAATTTTATTATTTAATAATAAAAATTAGGTGAGAGAATGGAAATTATACTTACACTTAAAGAAGATATAACAGTTCCAGTGGAGTTAGATGCACTACTTCCTGAAAAGATAGATAATATGGATGTGGAGGAAATCAAAAATATAAAGATACCACAGGGAAGGACAACTGTAAAGGTAGGGGAGTTATTCGATGTTGAGATAAGAGAAAGTGATACACCAAAGATGACAATAAAGAACTCCTCCATTAAGTTAAAGAGGGTTGGAGAAGGAATGACCACCGGGGAGATAGTAATAGAGGGAGATGTTGGTATGCATGTAGGCGCAGAGATGAAGGGAGGTAGGATAGTTGTAAATGGAAATGCAGATAACTGGGCTGGTAGGGGAATGAAAGGAGGAGAGTTAGTAATAAAAGGAAATGCGGGGAATTACGTAGGTTCTGCCTATAGAGGAGGATACTGGGGAATGTCTGGAGGTACTATAGTGATAGAAGGAAACGCCGGCCATGAGATAGGAGAATACATGACTGGTGGTAAAATACATATCAAGGGAAATGTAGGGTACTTTGCGGGCATCCATGCAAAGGGAGGGCTTATAGTAATAGATGGGGATGTCCCTGGTAGGTTAGGCGCAGAGATGATAAAAGGGGCTATTGTTGTAAATGGTAAGGTCTCTGAAATACTACCTTCCTTTAAATACAAAGGTATAGTTGAAAATCCCGTTATAAAGATAAAGAAGAAAGATGAGGGAACTAAGATAGAAGGAGTTTACCACATGTTTGCAGGAGACTATGTAAATAATAAACCTAAGGGACAGTTGTATATATCTGTAGATAGGAATCCCCATCTAGGATAAAAAGACATGATACTTAATTATCTATTTATATTTAAATGTAATGTAGAATGATAATTAAAATGATCAGAAATAAAAATAGTTAAAAAGATTGATAAATAAAATAGTAGATAACAGAAACTCTTAGAAAAATTCTACTTATTTTCCTGGTATATAGGATAATGATAATTTTTAACTACTCTCTCCATCCTTCTTCTCCAATAAGAGGGACAAATGCAACCTCACACAACCTTTTCTCAAATACTTTGCATTCTCTTTTTTCCAAGAGTATCAACTCCTGAATTTTCCTACCTACGGGAGCTACTATCTTTCCACCATCTTTCAACTGATCTATTAATGGTTTAGGTACCTTTGGACCTGCAGCTGTAATGTATATCCTGTCGTAGGGAGCGAGAGGTGGGTATCCCAAGGTACCATCTCCACATACAACTATAACGTTGTCATAACCCAACCTCTTAAGTACTTTCTTAGCCCTTTCAGCCAATTCAGGTATCCTCTCTATAGTCACTACTACACCATCTTTTCCAACAATTTCAGCCACAACGGCAGCATGATATCCTGAACCTGTACCTACCTCTAAAACTTTCTGCCCTTCCTTTAGATCTAGGGCTTCACACATCATACCTACCATATGTATTGCAGATATGGTCTGGCCATACCCTATACTTAGAGGTGTATCTATATAAGCATACTCCTTCAACTCTTCTGGTAGGAATTCTTCCCTTGGAACTTTCAAAAGGGCCTGGATAACTTTTTCATTTCTTATATATCCTTCTCTCTTTAACCTTTCCACAACTGGAATCATCTCTTTTATAACCTGCATAATTTCCCTTTTTTTCTATTCAACAAATAGTTACATATACTTACAACAATTAATATAAGAGAAGATATTTTGTACATATTAGATAGTCCAAAGACATCTGCAAGATATCCCAATACTACGGCACCCAGGAACATTCCAATATTTAAACTTGTGGTAAATACTCCCATGGCTGCTCCCTTTTCCTCCACACCTACTCTCTTCATGGCCTGGGAATTTACAGCGGGAAGGAACATGGCTCCACCTATGGCAACCAATTCCAAAGCTGAAAACATTTTAAGAATAGGAGGGAGAGTTGTTAAACACATGGGAAATATGGAAAGTAAGTAAAATCCAACTGCACTTAGGAGCAGTCCTCCACACACCAATAGAGTTTCATATTTACTATCTCTATCGTATATCTCCCCAAATTTCTTTTGGAAGGCACCCATAGTTAAATTTGTAGCGGCTATTAAGGCCCCAATTTCATCTAATCCTATATAATTACTAGCATATACTGCCAGGTAGGCAATAATACCTGTATTTACAACATAATATATTAAGTTTATAATATATGCAGAGAAAAAGTATCTATCCTTTAAAAACTTCATAAAAAAGAACCTTCTTTTAACAGGTGTCTCGTATTTTACTATAAGTTTCGAGACATATGTAATACTTCCATCCTTGTTTATCTTTATATTCTTCAATTTAAAGAGACATATTAAGAAGGATAAAAAACTTAAAGCACCACAAAAGTAGAAGGGTGCTTCTATACCATACCACTTTGCAATTACACCCCCTACCAAAGGTCCCAGGGAGAAGCCTAAAGGTAGTGCAGAGTTGAATAGTCCCATATACTTACCAAGTTTTTCCTTAGGTGCTACTGTGGCAACATAGGCTCCAGCCACAGGGTTTATAAGTGAAGAAGATATCCCGTTAAGTATTCTTAACACTATCAGATGTATCACAGAATTTGCAAAAGGATAGAGTATAGTGAAAAAACCATAAAAAAAAGTACCTATTAACAGAAATATCTTCTTACCATATTTATCTGAGAAATACCCTACAGGTATCTGTGCAAGGGTCCTTGCAAGTGCGAATGAACCAAAAATAATACCAATTTCAAAATTTGATGCCCCAAGTAGTTGGGCATACTTTGACATCAGTGGAGCTATTAGGCCTATTCCGATCATAGTTATAAAGGATATAAACCACAGTATAATCACAACCTCTGTAGGATTGTACATCTCTTTCAACATTTCACCATTTTGAGTAAATATAGTAAATATCTTAAAATCTTATGATTGGAAATAAAATTTTTAATAGGAATATCTTAAAATATTCAAAATTTATAGTAAGTAGATAACAATTGAGAGAGATACATCACCTCGAACTTTTGGAATTGATAGACTTAGTTAGGATAATAAAAAATTTATTTAAAAATAAAAGAATTTTACACCATAGTATCTAACTTCTCCTTCAATATCTTAACAACCTTCTTAGGTTCTGCCCTTCCCTTCGTTAACTTCATTACCTGGCCCATCAGGAAGTGTAGGGCTACTTTATTTCCATCTAAGTAATCCTTAACAGCTTTGGGATTGTTTTTGATAGCTTCCTCACAGGCCTTTACAAGGACATCGTCTTCAGTGATTACAGTTAGTCCCATCTCCTCTACAATTTCCCTTGGGGACTTCTTTCCCCTATGTTCTACCATTATTTCGATAATCTTTTTACCGATCTTCTGACTTATAATGTTATCAGTGATCAGTCTTATAAGTTCCGTTAAATGTTCAGGTTTTAGGTTACTCTCCAGGAAGTCTATCTTGTTATACGCCAAAACCCTTTTTAACTCGTTCCTTATCCAGGTTACTGCAAGGTTTACATGTTTCTCATTCACTCCTAGATCCCGAACAACCTTCTCAAAGACTTCGGCAAGGGCTAAATCAGAGACTAAAACCTTAGCATCCTCTTCCTTTATCCCATACTCCCTTATAAACCTTTTCTCCTTCTCAAGAGGAGTCTCTGGCATCTGGGATTCTACTTCTTTAATCCATCTCTCATCTATTACAATAGGTTGGATGTCAGGATCTGGTATATACCTGTAGTCCTCTGCAGTTTCCTTTGTTCTCATTGCCCGTGTGATCATCTGGGATTCCATAAATGCCCTAGTCTCCCTCTTAACCTCGCCTCCCCTCTTCAGAATATTCTTCTGTCTTATAAACTCATACTTTAGAACCTTGTAAACTCCTTTGATAGAGTTGATGTTCTTTACCTCAACCCTATTTCCCTGAATGCCTCTGTAATTAACGGAGATATTTACATCTGCCCTCATGGTACCTTCTCCCCTGAGATGTCCAATGTATCTAAACAACCTCATCAACTGTTTTAGAAACTCCCTAGCTTCTTCGGGAGATCTTATATCTGGTTCTGTGACAATCTCAATCAGCGGGATACCACTTCTGTTGAAATCTACAAGACCTAAATCAGGTTTGTACTGCCCAGGATCCTCTTCCAGGTGCACCTCCGCTATCCCAACATTTAAGAATCTTCCATTTACACCGATGGGGACAGTTGTTCTCTGATAACCACTTGGTAGATCTGGGTAATCGTAGTGTTTCCTCTGGAAGTAGATATCTTTATCAAGTACTATCTCACAGTTCAACATCTTTGCTACCATGATGGCTATATCTATAGCCTTTTTATTGGGGGGCATAGGTCTTGCTCCAGGGAGTCCCATACATACAGGACATACGTTAGTATTTGGAGGTACCTCGTTGTAATTAGTTGGACATCTACAGAACAATTTAGACCTAGTTTCCACTTGGACGTGTATCTCTAAACCACACTTCATAGTAGTTTCTCCATCCATAAAAATCACCGTAGTATTTTTTATATATATCAAAAATCTAGTTAAATCTTAAAAAAATTATTGTTAATTAAAGTTGTTATTATTAACATTAGTCCACTAATAATAAAAATATAAAAACATATTAAAAAATTTAACCAGACGATGAATAAATCCACCTAAGGTAAAGAAGTTGCTACCATATACATTACACTTTAACCTGTTATATAATACTTCTATGTTATTTAAAAAATAGATATTTTATTCCTATTTTAGGAACAAAAGTTAATACTTAATGTATTTATACTATAACATTACAAAAATATTATTGTGGTGATTCAATGAATAAACCCCTATTTAAATCACCTATCTCACCCTTAACCTTGGAAAATATAATGTGTTGTATATTTAATATAAAACCTTTAGATGTTGCTGTATATTTTACCCTCTTGAAAAAGGGACCTTCCAAAGTGAGCGAAATTGCAGAGTTGTTAAATAGAGACAGAAGTACAATCCAGAGATCTGTACAGAATCTAATAAAGGCAGGTCTTGTGAAGAGGAAGCAGGTGAATCTTAGAAAGGGGGGTTATTTCTACAGATACGAGGCAATCTCCTTCAATGAGATGAAGTGTAAATTATTGAAAACTATGGAAGAGTGGTATGACCAGGTTAGAAGATGGATAGGTGATATAGACAATATGAACTTGGAGGAGTATATCGGAGAACATGTTAAAAAATAATAAATAAGGAGGATATTATGAAAATAGTATTCTTAGGAACAGGTTCTTCCATACCTACAAAGAAGAGAAACCAGCCTTCAATAGCACTTAAATACAACGGAGATGTGCTCCTCTTTGACTGTGGAGAAGGTACCCAGAGGCAGATAGTCCATACAGACATCTCTCCTATGAAGATAAAGCATATATTTATTTCACACCTCCATGGAGATCATATACTAGGTATTTCAGGTCTTCTACAATCCATGGGGTTGAACAAGAGGAAAATCCCTATCCATATCTACGGTCCTCCAGAAACTGAGGAGGTAATAAGGAGTGTGATGAAATTAGGTTTCCATACAACCTTCGATATATATATACACGAAATTTCCACTGATAGTCCCCAGTGTGTTTTAGATGGGGAGAAGTATCAGATATATTCCTATCCTATGAAGCACTCAGTGCCTACATTAGGTTACATATTTAAGGAGAAGAAAAAACCACAGTTAGATATAAAGAGAGCAATGGAGTTAGGAGTAATGATGGGCCCAGATCTGAGAAGATTGAAAGAAGGTTACCCAGTGATATCCAAGGATGGTAAAAAGGTATATCCTGAGGACGTTCTACTTCCTCCAAAGAGAGGAATATCTATAGCCTACAGTGGAGATACCTTACCAGTTAAGGGCTTTGGGGAATTTATAAGGTCCTTGGATTGTAGAATACTGATTCACGAAGCTACCTTTGACAGTACTAAAGAAGACCATGCCATTGAAACCATGCACTCCACGATAGAAGATGCTATAAACATTGGATGTATTGGAAAAGTGGAGAAACTTATACTCACCCACCTTTCTGCAAGATATGATGATGAAACAGAGAATTATCTAAGAGAGTTTAAAACACTTAGGGAAGAGAAAGGTATAGATGCTATAGTTGCAGAAGATCTTATGGAGTATCCACTTATCTCTAAAGGGGGAGGGAACATAGGAGTTAACGTCAGTTGTCACCTAAAAGCCTCTAAGGTAATCCTCTAAATATCTATACAGATTCCCTCCTTTTATCACTTCATTGTAAATCCCATATACAAAATTTACGTCGTAATTTCTACTCTTCAAGAACTCCTTAAACACTTCATCAACATCTGTATTAGCAATATTTAATATTTCTTCCTCAGTAATTCCATCTAAGTACGTTATCTTCTTATAGAGGATTTTCTTACTTTCCAGTGCTCTCTCCAACCTCTCAGATAGATCTCTAAGAACGGAGCAGATAACCACAGGTTCATATTTAGATTCTAAATTTTCAAGGAATCTTTTAAAGGATTCCTCATCTATTATACATTTATCCACTACAAAATCTCTGCATTTTATATCTATTCTTTCTACGTCCCTTATATCAAAGTCTTTTCTACTAATATCTACTAAATAGAACCCTTTTCTATTTTTTTCATAATCTTCATATTCGTCGTATCTACATATCTCTGTAGAACCACTGTAGGCGAGGATTCCTTCTCCTACACATTTTAATATCCTCCGGTGTATATGTCCTCCAGCGTAATATTTAAATCCCCGGGGGAGATCTTCTAACTGTATCTCGTAGGTTGGAAAAGCTGAGTAAGAGTACAGGTCCTGGTGGAAGAGAAGTATTCTATCCCTGTAGTCTTTAGAGGCTACTTCTATCATCTTGTAGATCTCATGAAGAGTATCTACTCTATTTCTCGGAGTATAATCACTACCTCCTATAAACACTTCCCTACCTTCTTTTTTAAATATATGGTACTTCTTTTTAAAGAACGTCTTAAAATGATCACCTAAGATTTTCTTGAGTACTGTAAAGGGAGATTTCTTAAAAGTCCTCCTAGGTATTTCGTGGTTTCCATGTATTATATAGATAGGTATTCCACTCTCTATCAATTTCTTGAAACCTTCTATTGCTGTATAGAGAGCGTTAACTGAAGGCTCCGAATTCTCAAAGAGATCTCCACTGTGCACAACAAAGTCTGGCTTTATCTCTATTATCTTATCTATACACTCCCCAAATGCTCTGTATATGTCTTTTTCTCTTTCATCTAAGTTGTACTGCCTATATCCAAGGTGATTATCTGCGATATGGACAAACTGCAAGATATCACCTGATATATTAATTCAGATATATTTTTTATTAAAATTATTTTTTTTATTATTATTTTTTATTGAAGTTATATGTAAATCAGATCATTTATGTTTTTAGAGTCTTCTCTGAATATATTTATACTAATGTTATGCCTTTTTACTGCTACAACTCCCATAATATATTTTAACTCTTTATAGTTTTTTTGTAATAAATATTATATACCAAACTACAATAATTAAAAACTCTGGGATTCTTATGGAGTTAGGACTAAAAATAGAGGATGCTGTAAAGCTAAACCCGGAATTAAAAAAATACACCTACTACAAAAACGGAAAAATAAGAATAGATTTTAAGAGTAAAGAATCTCTCTACCTCTACAACAAAACTGTACTGAAATATGTATTTAACATAGATATGGATTTCCACAGAGATGCTCTAATACCAGCACCTATCAGTAGATACCTCTTTATAAAAAACCTATGTGAGAGTTTTAAAGAAGAAAACAAAAGGAGTATAGACGATGTACTGGAGATAGGAACAGGTTCAGGTATTCTTGCCATCATGATTGCAAAGTACTATAGGTGCAATGTCTACGCCACAGAAGTTGTAGAAGAGTATATAGAGTTGGCCAAGAATAACGTTATTAGAAACAGCTTAGAGGATAGGATAAAAATAATAGACTCTAAGGGCAAGGTCATTGAAGGGATAACCAAAATTGAAGGTAAAAAGTTCGATATAATCGTATCTTATCCCCCTTTCTACCCACCACATTCTGTACCATCTAAGAGGAGTTTTGGAGGAGCCTACGCCAGGAATGTAGAGTTAATTGGTGGGGGAAAATATGGAGAAGAATTTTCTTTAAGGATCCTCAGAGAAGGTATAAAGTATTTGAGAGAAGGAGGAATCATTGGACTTATGATGCCCCATAAACCTAAGGAGAGGAGAAAGATAATAGAGGAAGAAGTGGTTAATTTAGGATTAATTTTGGAGACAGATAAGATTAAAATTGGTAAAAGAATAAGACATATTATAAAGGGGTATCTCCTTTAAAGGGTAATTTTAATTTTTTATCTTTATAATAGTTTTTTATTATTTATTATCTTAATATTGAGGGAGATCAAAATAAATTTTTTAAAATAATAAAAAAGAGAAAAATAGACACTACTGCCAACTTCCAACTTAAATGGTTCTTGGAACATCTATAATTATCCATAAACCTGTAAACTACTTCACTTTAAATAGTTATTAAAAACTACTATATATATTTTTACAAAATCAAAACGTGGAGATCATGCCGGTAGTTAGGTTTCACGGAGGATGTCATCAAATAGGTATGTCTTGTATAGAGATAGATACAAAAAAATCCAGAATACTTCTAGATTGTGGTATGGATCCTAACAAAAACACTGTACCAAATATAGATCCGAAGGATATAGATGCTGTACTGGTATCTCATGCTCACTTAGATCACTGTGGAGCTATACCCTGTTTCAACTTCAAGAAAATATACTGTACAACACCTTCTGCAGATCTCATGTATATACTCTGGAAGGATGTTTCAAAACTCTCGAAAATTTACGGTGAAAAGGAGATAAAAAGAGCCCTGGATGTTATAGAAACTGTAAATTACAGGGAGAAGAAGAAAATAACTGAAGATATCACCATGGAAATGTATGATGCTGGCCATATCCTTGGGAGTTCTTCTATATACTTAGATATAGATGGGAAGAAGGTGCTCTACACTGGAGATATAAACGAGAGGGAAACTAGAACGTTGAAACCTGCAGATACAGATATAGAAGAGATAGATACTCTTATAATAGAATCCACTTACGGTTCACCTTTAGATATAAAACCTGCTAGGAAGACATTAGAGAGACAACTTATAGAGGAGATCTCAAGTACTATCGAGAAAAAGGGTAAGGTAATAATACCTGTATTTGCAGTTGGAAGAGCCCAGGAAATAATGTGTGTAATATATCACTATATGAACAGTGGAGCCTTGGAGGAAGTACCTGTATATGTAGATGGTTCTATTATCCATACCACTGGAGTCTATCTAAGTTACTCTCACTGGCTGAATCCAAAGATGAAAAGGATTTTAGAATGTGGACAGAATCCCTTTGGATATGTAAAGAAAGCTGATAGCAGTGTCTTCAATGAGGATCCCTGTATTATAATATCCACCTCAGGGATGCTCCAGGGAGGTCCAGTACTCCAGTATTTAAAACTTCTCAAATATCCTACCAACAAGATTATCCTAACAGGATATCAGGCTGAGGATACCTTAGGAAGAGCATTGGAAGAAGGAGCAAAGGTAATCAAACCCTTCAAAAACGAGATACCTGTTAGAGGAGAGGTGGTTAAGATAGAGTTCTCCGCACATGGAGATTACAACTCCCTTATAAGATACCTGAAAAAGATACCCACTCCAAATAAGGTATTTGTGGTGCATGGGGAGAAGTATCAATCATTATCTCTGGCTATGACTATATGGAAATCCCTCAAGGTCCCCACCTTTGCACCTCCAGTGGGAAGTGTATTGCCTCTATTCTAATTTAGACTTTAACTTTAGAAGAGCTTTGATGGCGTCGGTAATCTCCATTATTCTGGCGATATCGTATTCTTCATCTAACTTTTTAAATAAGTAGTCTATTTTTCTCTCTAATATTTTTATGCCAGTATCTTTACTGTAGGGAGGCACTGTATCCTTCTTATCTTCTTTATTAATATCTGTTATATTGTTTCTCTCTTTCTCCTCCTTTTTCTTCACTACCTCGCAGTATACACAGTATTTATTTCCTCTGGTATCTTCGAATAGGGGAAAACCACAAACTTTACAATGTTCTCCCAGCATCTTTGAACCTTTCAACATCTCCCTTGCAGCTATCTTTATAACATCCATCTCATTGTTTTCCACATCTTTCATAGTATCACGCTTTAATTTTTAAAGATGGGTTTATATACTACTACTATAAAAACTATATATAAGAATATTAAAAGATTGATATTTAAGGATGTATTTAGATTTTTAATAATTAATGAGGTGTCTCCTTTGAAGTATTATTATATTCTTAGTAAAAAGGAGGAGATCTCCAAGTTGATAAAGAGGATAAAGAGGGGGATCGACTATAATAAACGGATAGTTTATAACAACAACAGTTGGATAAGTTGTAACTTCGAAGGTAATGGATGTGAATATACATTTGCTGGAGGAGATGGTAGTTTCAACAGGATAGATTATACCGATTTCTGTTTCTACGTGGTGGGATCTGTCTCCTATACTAACAGAGTAGGGGAGAAATTAGAGGATTCCATCTCTTCCTGGGAACCAGGTATTGTTATTCCCTACAAGTATATGGAGTATAGGCTTAAACTATACATGATCAACATGGAGTTGAAAACTGCACTCTGGAACTTTGAAAACAAGGATATAGATTGCTACCTATTTGACGGTTCCCTCTATTCTCTAATTATACAGACCCATATATACGGAGGTAGGATTAACGGAGAAATTATAAAGAGTTATGAGGAGATAGTAGAGTATTATAAAAATTATAAAAAAGATATAAAAAATGAAATCTACGAAGATCTTAGTAATAATAAATTAACACCTCTTACAGATACTGTCAGGAATATTGAAGATAATAATCTTAGGGTTATACTGGAACAGGTTGAGTATATAGTACTACTAAGGGAGATTATTAAAAACTACGGGGATAAATTTGTAGGAATATCAAAAACCTCTAAAATGAGCATATACTCTAAAAAATACAACGATGGAACTTCTATCTTTAAGACTCTTCCTGATATGGGGATCTTTTCAATAATAGAAGGTACTGGTTATTCTAAACCTGTTAATCTGGCAGATAAAAAAGAGGTGGATAACGACATCTACTACAATATACATTACTTAAAGAGATTCAATTTTGATATCAATGAGTTGTACTATCAGTTTGTAAGGTTGGATAGGAGGGGAGGAGTTCTAAATATCACATCCTTTAAAAAGTTAGACGAGAATTTTTTTATAAATCTAAGGGATATATCTATGAGAGGTTATCCACTCATACTTAAAAAGAGTCATGATGAGGTAAAGATCAGTGATAAAGATATGAAGAAATGTGCCAAATTGTTTAAGTTATACGACAGTAGAGATAGGGATAAAGTATTATAAATAGTTACCATCTAAGTGATAATTTAAAAATTATCAACAATAAATAATAAGAATGAATAGGATAATATAATAACAGAATTTTCCTCTTTATCTCAGTGTTCAGGAAAGATCCTGGGATATAGGATTTATTATCTCATTTTTTACTAATTGTTTTTATTGGGATTTTTATTATAACAATGTTATATTCTTTTTATTTAATGGAACTAAAATATATAAAACAAAAATAATAATAAAAATAATAATTAAAAAATTAGGGTGTGGTTATGGTCGAAATTATAGAAAAGGTAATAAAAAAAGTTGAACCCCTAAAAGATGCAGTACTTATAGAAGGACTTCCTGGAATAGGACATGTTGGTAGGATAGCAGCGGAGCATCTTATACAGGAGTTTCAGGGAGAGAAGATTATGGAGATCTACTGTGATGACTTTCCTCCTCAAGTGTTGGTAAATGATGATGGTACTATGGAGTCTATGAATAACGAGATCTACATTATAAGGGAGCCTATTCCTATGGTGGTGGTCACTGGAAATACCCAGGCTCTATCTCCAATAGGGCAGTATCAACTCTCCAAGAGATTGGTAGAGATTGGAATCAAATACGGTGCAAGAATAACTTATACCCTCGGTGGATTTGGTATAGGACGTATAAAGGAAGACCCTCTTGTCTACGTTGCTGCCACCTCAAAGGAACTTGCAGAGAAAATAAAGGCTCATGGAGCACTCTTTAGGGTAGATGGTGGAGGTATAGTAGGTGCTGCAGGTTTGATGTTAACATTCTCAAAGTTGATGGGAATTGAAGGAGCATGTCTCATGGGAGAGACTCCCGGCTATCTCATAGATCCAAAATCTGCAGGGAAAGTGTTGGGAGTACTCTCTAAGGTTCTCAATATTGAGATAGATATGAAGGAATTAGAGAAGAGAGCTAAAGAGATGGAGGCCTTCTTAGAGAAAATCAGAAGATTCGAGAAACAGTTAGAACGGGAGCACCTTATGATTGGAGAGAAAGATAAAAGACAGAGGGACGAAGATTTAAGGTATATTGGATAACTTTTTTAAAATTATATTTTATAATATTTATTTTAATGTTAAATATGGCTATTATTTTTATTATATTTATATTTTTATTAATTATTTACAGAAGTTAGATTTAATTATTAAGTTATGTAAGATATTATTGATATTATTTCTGA
Source organism: Methanofervidicoccus abyssi (assembly GCF_004310395.1). NCBI lineage: Archaea > Methanobacteriati > Methanobacteriota > Methanococci > Methanococcales > Methanofervidicoccus > Methanofervidicoccus abyssi. The sequence continues at coordinate 173,130 of NZ_BFAX01000004.1, forward strand.
TTGCTAATTCATATTATATAAATAGGGATAGGTTATGTTAGATGCTATCTTCAATCCAAAATCTGTTGCAGTAATTGGTGCTTCCAATATCGAGGGAAAGGTAGGTTATTCAATAATGAAGAATTTAAAAGCTTTTGTGGAATACAGCCCTGATAACAAGGTGTATCCTGTAAATCCAAAGTACAGTAAAGTGTTAGGTTTCAAATGCTACAGATCTATATTAGATATTCCAGAGGAAAGTATAGACTTGGCAGTTATAGCTGTACCTGCAGAGTATGTGCCTACAGTGTTGGAGGAGTGTGGAGAAAAGAGTGTAAAGGGAGCAGTTGTTATTTCAGCAGGTTTCTCAGAAGTGGGCAACTACCATTTAGAGGATGAAATAAGGACCATAGGTAGGAGATACAACATAAGAATAATCGGTCCAAACTGTCTCGGTATAATAAACATGTACAACAGGTTAAATGCATCCTTCAGTAAGGAGTACTTTAAAGAAGGCAACATTACATTTATATCCCAGAGTGGGGCTCTGATAACTGCTGTGTTAGATATAGCTCCTCTCTTAAATCTAGGATTTTCTAAGATTGTAAGTTTAGGAAATAAAGTAGATGTACAGGAAAGTGATATACTGGAGTATCTTATACAGGACAACACCACAAAGGTAGTTGTACTCTATATAGAGAGTATCAAAGATAAAAAATTTATAGACAGTGCAAGGAAGTTGGCAAAGGTTAAACCGATAATAACACTTAAGGGAGGTAGATCTGAAGAAGGAGTGAAGGCTATCTCCTCCCATACTGGAAGTTTAGCAGGAGATATGCAGATATACAGTGCAGTATTTAAAAAGGGAAAAGTTCTTACAGTGGAAACCTTCGAGGAGTTGGTAGATCTGATGCATCTATTTTCTACCCAACCTCTTATGGAGGGGAGTGGGTTGGGAATTGTTACAAATGCAGGGGGCTTTGGTGTGATGGCTGCAGACAGTTGTAGGAAGTATGATTTAACGCTCCCTGATTTTGAACCTTCAACAGTGGAAAAGTTGAGGAAGTATCTTCCACCTACATCATCTATATCCAATCCACTGGATCTCATAGGGGATGCAGATACCGACAGGTACCGACACGCCTTAGAAACCCTTATAGAAGATAAAAATATAAATGGAATACTTGTAATACTGACACCTCAGGAGATGACAAAACCTTTAGAGGTTGCTGAAGTTGTGGTAGATATAAAGGAAGAGATAGAGAGGAGAAAATTGTCAAAGGTGATAGTTGCCTCCTTCGTTGGAGGAGTATCTATAAAAGGTTCAAAGAGTTATTTAAGGAAAAATGGAGTTCCTGCCTATATATCTCCAGAGAATGGTGTAGAAGTACTCTCCCGTTCTTATAAGTACAGTATTATGAAGGTACAGGAAGATGATTGTAGATACTTGGAAGATATAAGATCCCAGCTGATGGAGGTTAAGGAAGAGAATTTGGATACTATAAAAGAACTCCTAAGCAATCCTAACGAGTACAACTCAAAGAGATTCTTAAAACTCCATGGTATAGAGGTGCCTAAAGGGTATTTAGTAAAAACCCTGGAAGAAGCTGAATACTACGGTAGTATCTTGGGAGATGTTGTGATGAAGATATGTTCTAGATACATACCTCATAAATCTGATATCGGTTGTGTTGTAGTAAAACCAGAGGATGTTGGGGAGACTTTTCACAGGATTATGGAAAGAGGAGAGAATTATCTAAAGGAGAGGGGAATTAAAGGCGAAATAGATGGTGTACTTATAGAAGAATACATCGAAGGGATGGAACTTATCGTAGGGGGGAAAAGGGATAAGGTATTCGGCCCAGTGATCATGGTAGGGTTAGGAGGAGTGTTTGTAGAGGTGATGAAGGACGTCTCCTTTGCAATCCATCCCATTACAAGGGAGTATGCCTTGGATACTTTAAGGGAGTTGAAATCTTACAAGGTATTAGAGGGGATAAGGGGACGTCCAAAGAGAGATATAGACTTTGTAGTAGATACTATGATGAGACTTGGTTTAATTATGGAGTTGTATCCAGAGATAAGAGAGATAGATATAAACCCTCTCTTTGTAAAAGAAGAGGGCAAAGGTGGATACGTAGGAGATGCACTGATAATCATTGAAGATGAGGGATATATTGGAACTGAGATGGGAAGCAGGAAATATAATAGATAAGAAGGTTCATGAGGTAGGCGTTATCGCCTTAGGTTCCTTCTTGGAGAATCACGGCTCTGCACTTCCCATAGATACAGATGTAAAGATAGCATCCTATATATCCTTGATGGTTTCCTTGATAACAGGTGCCAAATTCTTAGGGATAGTGTTGCCTTCAACAGAGTACTCATATGTAAAACACGGGATACACAACAAACCTGAAGAAATAGTAGATTACTTAAGATATATACTCTCCTGGAGTAGGAAGTTAGGTATTAAAAAGGTGTTGATAGTAAACTGTCATGGAGGTAATATTCTTATCTCTAAGTATTTGGGCGATTTAGAGAAGGAGTTTAATCTAAAAATAGTAATGAAGAATATCACATTTATTCACGCTGGAACTGAAGAGGTATCCGTTGGAAGTGTTATAGGTATTGCAAGGGAGGATAAAATAGAAGATCACCATCCCAGTAAATATCCTGAAATAGGTATGGTAGGATTGAAGGAGGCAAGGGAGAATAATAAGTTGATAGATAGAGATGCAAAGATCGTTGAGAAGTATGGAGTAAAAATAGATAGAAAACTCGGAGAGGAGATACTTAATAGAGCTATAAAGGAGTGTGTAGAGTGCATTAGGGAGTTGATAGGTTAATGTTTTTTATTATATAAAAAAGTGTAATTAAAATTGTTATAATGGAAATAATAGATTCCTAAAAAAATATAACAGAATATTAATAATATATTAATAATAACGAAACTAGGAGATATTAGGAGGTCTTCTTTTCCTCTAAATTTTAGAAGTGGGAAATATTATATCAATTATGAGTAGATATTTATTATTTTTAAAATCTATCTCCTCATTTTTTATCTTATTACTATCTCCAGAGTTTTGTAGATATAAACTTTGTCTCCTTCAGGGTTTTTCAGTTCTCAGGATCACTCCAAAGAAGATAATAACAATAATTAAACACTCTTTATTTACATGATCCTTAACACTAGAAGAGAAGAAAAAATTTCGTTAACTACTTTTCTCCTTTTAACGTTTTCTTATCTTTTTTAATTATTTTTATATTTTATTTTATATTTTAACTATTACTTTTATTTGGAGATTAAGAATATTACAAGTTTTGAAATTAATGTTACGTGATTGAGTATAAAGATTATAAAAATTTTAAATTATCTAAATAGATGATTAAGATGATCTAAACTTTAAAAAGGTGGTAGGCTTCTTACTTCTTACTATATCTGCTACAACTCTAAAAGTTATGTGATACTTATGAAGATCTACAACACACTAACAAAGAAGAAAGAGGAGTTTAAACCTCTTGAGAAACTTGTAGTTAAGATGTATGTCTGTGGTCCTACAGTCTACGATGATGCTCATCTCGGACATGGTAGAACCTACATAGTGTTTGATCTCATAAGGAGATATTTAGAACATAGAAACTACATCGTAAAGTTTGTTATGAACTTCACAGATATAGACGACAAGATCATAGACCGTAGTAAGAAGGAAGGGGTATCTATAGAAGATCTTACCAACAGATATATTAAATCCTTCTTTGAAGACATGGAGAAGTTGAGAGTCAAAGGTGCAAATGTCTATCCCAAAGTTTCTGAACATATAGACGATATAATCCAGTTTATAGATGTGTTAATAAAAAAGGGATACGCCTATATATCTAAAGATGGAATCTACTTTCATGTTAGGAAGTTTAAAAATTATGGAAAATTAAGTAATGTAAAGTTAGATGAAAAAAAGGTACACAGGGTTAAAGATCTCAATAAAAGAGATCCTGCAGATTTTGCACTGTGGAAGTTTGTAAAACCTGGTGAACCATCCTGGGACAGTCCCTGGGGAAGAGGGAGACCTGGATGGCATATAGAATGCTCTACTATGGCTATTAAGTACCTTGGAGAGTGTTTCGATATCCACGGAGGAGGTAGTGATCTCATATTTCCACATCATGAAAACGAAATAGCCCAAAGTGAGGCATATACAGGTAAAAGTCCCTGGGTTAAATACTGGATACATACAGGTTTTGTAACTGTGAATGATGAGAAGATGAGTAAAAGTTTGGAAAACTATGTAACTCTTAAGGAGATCCTCAGAAGGTACGAACCTGAAGTTGTAAGGTTATTCCTACTTCAGAGACATTACAGATCTCCACTGGAGTACAGTGAGGAAGAATTAAGAGATACAGCGAATGCCTTAGAGAGACTTTACAACACTTTGGAAAATATAGAAGCCATGCTTAGAGATGCTGAAGTGAAATACAGACTTGAGAAGGACGATAGGGAGGTTTACGATACTTTAACTAACTTCTGGGCTAAGTTCTACAGTGCTATGGATGAAGACTTCAATACCCCGGAGGCCCTTAAATGTGTGTTTGAAGTCTCTAGTTGTATTAACAGGTATATAACAGTATCTAACAGACCTACTAGAAGCACGTTGCTCCTTGCAAAGGATTTTTTCAAGGTAGTTGGTGAGATATTTGGTATATTCAACAAGTATTATGAGAGTTCTCAGGGCGAAGATGAAGAATTTAAACGTCTCGTTGATATGGTGGTGAATATACGTAATAAGTTAAGAAGGGAGAAGAATTACTCATTGGCAGATGAGATTAGAGAGATGTTAAAAAAGGTAGGTATCCAACTGGAGGATACACCAAAGGGCACCATCTGGAAGAAGATAGTATGATTTGGAAATTATACGAAATAATGTGTAGATGGACCCTTTAATGATTAAATTCATTTTAACTCTATAATTTTAATATTAATAATTTTAATAATAATTAATTAATATTAATATTGAATTCAATCGAACTTTTTGCTATACTATCAAAAGGGTGAGAGGTTGATAACGCCCTGGGAGGTTTCAGAAGATATAGATTATAAAGAGACGATGGAAAAATTTGGAATAAAACCGTTTAAAGACATACTAAATAAACTGGAGACCCCCCATCGTCTAATGAGAAGGGGAGTAATATTTGGCCATAGGGACTTTGAGAATATAGTAGAGTGTATAAGAGGGGGTAAGAGGTTTGCAGTGGTTAGTGGTATGATGCCTTCTGGGAGGATGCACTTTGGACATAAGATGGTGGTAGATCAACTTATATACTATCAAAATTACAATGCAGAGATATACATCCCAATAGCAGATCTAGAGGCCTACTGGGCTCGGGGAATAGATTTTGAAAGGATTAAGAAGTTGGCAGTTGAAGAGTATATTACTAATTATATAGCTCTAGGTCTCACCTTGAAGAATACCCGTATCTACCTACAATCTCAGAATAGTGTAGTTAAGGATCTAGCGCTGAAGTTGGCAAAGAGGGTAAATCTCAGTGAGATGAAAGCTATATATGGTTTTAGTGGAGAGACAAATATAGGACATATCTTCGCCCCTATAATTCAAGTTGCAGATATACTCCATCCTCAACTGGAAGAAAGAATGCCAGTCTTGGTTCCTGTGGGAATAGATCAAGATCCCCATATAAGGTTGACGAGGGATATTGCTGGAAGGTGTAAAGAATACAACTTTATACATCCATCTTCCACATACCACAGGTTTATGACAGGATTAACTGGAGGTAAGATGAGCTCCTCTAAGGAGGAAACTGCTATATTTCTAAGTGATAAACCCTCTGAAGAGCTTAGAAAGAAAGTAATGTCCTGTAAAACTGGAGGTAGGGAAACCTTGGAGGATCATAGAAAGTACGGAGGTGTGCCTGAAAAGTGTGTTGTATATGAACTCTATCTATACCATCTAGTAGATGATGATAGGGAACTTAGAGAGATATACGAGAGGTGTAGATCTGGAGATCTAACCTGTGGAAGGTGTAAAAAATTATGTTATGAGAAGTTGACGGAGTTCTTAAAAGATCTAAATGAAAGAAGAGAGGTTGCAAGGGAACAGGCCTGGGAAATTTTGAGGTAACTATTTCTCTCTTTTAATTTCCTCTAAAACCATCTCAACAGCCTTTTCAATAGATCTTTCAACCTCCTTAGAGAGCCCTATCTTTATATCTGGACAGGATATCTCCTTCCCCTGGCAACCTATTATCACCACCTCTATTCCTCTCTTATAGACATCTATAAGATAGGGCGCTAAGGGCACGTCATGGGCGTCAAAGTTGTACTTCTCAATCCTTGGAAGATCTTCGACTCTCAACTTTTTCAAAGTCCCTGGAGGTAAGTTGAAATCGATGATATCGACAACTATTAACTTCTTAACTGAAGATTCTTCATCCAACAGAGATATTATATAGTAGGCACTCCCAGCCCCTGCATCTATAACTCCTACGTTGTCTGGAAGATCCATCTCCTCCAATCTCTTAATTACCTCATATCCAAACCCATCATCTCCAAATAGGACATTTCCACATCCTATAACAAGTATTTCTTTCCTTAGATAGGCCGGTATCAACGTTTTCACCTGGAGTTAGTGTTAAGAGATTACTGTATATCTTCTTCGTTAATTATACGTAATGTATATATATTAAAATAAAGTAGAAATAGGTATCTTTATTTTATAACGTTTTTTTAAAAATTTAGAGGGTGAAGGGATGAGGGTGGTTAGTAACCGTGGGATAGCAATAATTCCAGAGTATAGTGAAGGTAGTGTCAAATTGAAGATGGTAGATGAAAACGATAAAGAGATAGAATCAATAGAGATGGATCTTGAAAGTGCTTCTCTACTCACAACTTTACTAGAATACGGGGCTATATCTGCAGAAAATATAACCAAGAATTTTAAAAAAGATGGTGTAATGCTAAGGAAGATAAAAGATGTTGGTACATGTTTTGCAGGTAATGGAAATAGAATATCCATAGCCATCCTCCCTGCCGATGAAAAGAGAAGCGCATCTGTACTTATAGGATTTCACAAGGGGAATAAACACTCTTCGATAATACTAAAACCAAAGAAAGTTGCCTATCTAAGTAAGATACTGACAAAGTTAATAATTTCCAACATATAAAACAATAATATTTTTTTACAGTCTTTTTATCCATATATTTAAATATTTTTAAAATAAATTTCAATGTATCAATTAATCGAAAGTAATAAATATAAGAATTTTCGGATTTAATGTTATATAACTTAGAGGTGGTTCAATGTATATCTCGGGATTACTTACCTATACCTTGAATATTATGATGAAAACAGTATTAGACTATCTAAGTGTCAATAGATTAATAGCGTTAACATTTGCCTTCCTTATGGCAGGAGGTATTAGTACCATGATAAATAAAGAGTTCATACTGAAGTACTTCGGCCCAGATACGCCTAAAAGAATATCCTACCTCGTTGCCGCTGTAAGTGGATGTATCCTTGCAGTGTGTTCCTGTACTATACTACCACTGGTTACCAGTCTCTACAAGAGGGGAGGAAGTATAGGACCTGTTACCACCTTACTATTCTCAGGACCTGCCATCAACATTCTTGCAATCTTCTACTCGGCAGCTGTTTTTGGATGGGATATTGGATTCCTAAGGGCTTTGTATGCTATAACCTTCTCTATAATTATAGGACTAGCTATGGAACTATTCTTTGGAAGGGAGGACAGAAAGAGAGTGGAGAGTAAAGGTATAAGGAGAAGTGTAAGAAGTATCACCTCTAAGCCTTGGTATCAAACTCTAATATTCTTCCTCATACAGTTGTTGATACTCCTCACAATAACAGCTTCTCCAAAGTTTGCACCTTTCTTGAACATACCTATCTATGGTGAAATACTCACTAAACATGTTATTACAGCTATCCTCATTGTAGTCTTGATTATAGTTGTAAAGAGATGGTACAAACCTGAAGAGATAAAATCCTGGCTCTCCGAGAGTTATGTCCTAATTAAGATGATATTTCCTCTCCTTATAATAGGTGTAGCTATAGCAGGTCTAATAAGCGCATTCCTCCCACCTCAGTACATCAGTGAATACGTAGGTGGAAACTCCATATTTTCGAACTTCATCACGTCTTTATTAGGTGCCCTTATGTACTTCGCAACACTAACCGAGGTGCCTATTGTAAAAGCTTTGATGGATTTAGGGATGGGTGTTGGGCCTGCTATGGCTCTACTCTTAGCAGGACCAAGTTTAAGTATCCCTACTGTACTTACAATCTCCAGGGTATTTGGAAGTAAAAAAGCTATTACCTACTTAGCCCTTGTAGTAATACTCTCCACATTTGCAGGATATATCACTGGTATCATATTACAATAAAAAAACTATAAAAATTTTGAGTGGTAAATAGATAGATAGTAAGTAAGAAAAATGAGGTGATAATGTGATAATTAGAGTATTGGGAACAGGATGTCCCAAGTGTAAGAAGACCTATGAAAATGTTAAGAAAGCTGTAGAGGAGCTGGGTATAGATGCAGAGATCCTAAAAGTTGAAGATATAGATAAAATATCTGAATGGATAATGCTCACTCCAGGAGTAGTTTTTGATAATGTTGTAGTATTTGAAGGGAAGGTACCAACTGTAGAGGAGATAAAGAGAGAATTAAAGAAATATCTTGAGAAGAAAGATTAAAAAATTGTATGATTAATTAATTTTTTACTTTTATTTTTTTACTCTTTTTATAGTTTCGAACAAAGACTATCTTTTAGGTGTCTATAGATATTTCAAAAAGAGATTAAATGTAGAAGAGTCTTATTACTCTGTATCTTTTTATCAATAGTTTTATTTATATTATTATTTTATTTATATTATGATTATTATATTATTAAGAACTTATTTTACAACCCCTTAGGGGAGATATAATGAGAAAGATTATAGGTACAACACTATCCATATGTCCAAGATGCTTTAAAAGGATCCCTGCCACCCTCTACGAAGAAGAAGGAAAAGTATTTATGGAAAAAACATGTCCTGAACATGGGGAATTTAGAGATATCTACTGGAGTGATGCTGAATTATACAGGAAGTTTAACAAATACCAGTATATCGGTAATATTGAGATAACCCAAAGCAAGATAGAGAAAGGCTGTCCTTACGACTGTGGGCTCTGCCCCAACCATAAAACTGCAACTGTACTTGCAAATATCGATTTAACCAACAGGTGTAACCTGAACTGTCCCATATGTTTTGCAAATGCAGGTAAAACTGGGATAGTTTATGAACCAACCTTCGAGGAAGTAAGAAAAATGATGGAAATCTTAAGAAGTGAAATTCCACCAACTCCAGCCATACAGTTTGCAGGAGGAGAACCTACATTGAGGAAGGATCTCTTCGATATTATAAAGTTAGCCAGAGAAATGGGATTTTTGCATGTTCAGTTGGCTACTAATGGTATAAGGTTGAGGGATAAAGATTATCTCAAGGGACTTAAAGAGGCTGGTTTATCTACAATATACCTCCAATTTGATGGGATATCAGAGAAACCTTACTTAATAGCCAGGGGAAAGAATCTCTTACCTATTAAGATGAAAGTAATCGAGAACTGTAGGAAGGTAGGTTTCAACAGTGTAGTTCTCGTCCCAACCTTGGTAAGGGGCGTTAACGATGGAGAAGTTGGAGACATAATAAAATACACAGTTGAAAATTTTGACATTGTTAGAGGTGTTAACTTCCAGCCAGTTTCCTTTACTGGAAGAATAGATGAAGAGAAGAGGTTAGAAGGTAGGATAACAATCCCCGACTTTATAAAGTTAGTTGAAGAGCAGACTAACGGAGAGATCGTGAAGGATGACTTCTATCCGGTACCATCCGTCGCCCCAATATCTTTATTTGTTGAAAATCTATCAGGTGAAAAAAAACCAATCCTGGGAGCCCATCAACATTGTGGGGTATCTACTTACATTTTTGTTGAAGATGGAAAAATGATACCTATCACAAGATTCTTTGATGTTGAAGGCTTTTTAGAAATTATAAATGAAAAAAATGAAGAGTTGAAAGATAAAAAGAGAGGTAAAATTAGATCTGTTTTAGATCTAAGTATGAACGTATTGAAACTGATAGATAGAGAGAAGGCACCTAAAACCATTAATGTAAAAAATTTTGCCAACTTTATAGTGAATATACTGAGAGGTAATTACAGTTCACTTGCAAAACTACATCATAACGTTCTTATGATCAGTTGTATGCACTTTATGGATCCCTATAACTTCGATGTAAAGAGATGTGAAAGATGTTGTATCCACTACGTCATTCCAGATGGAAGAGTTATACCTTTCTGTACCTTCAACACTATCCATAGACCTTCATTGACATCTGGTAAAAAATAATAAATTAAAAATAATTAACTAGTAGTTCCAACAGGATTAATTAAATTTTTTTATAATACTATTTACCTTATGGTAGATATTCCTTAGATATTTATCATCTATCTTAGAGAATTTTTTGTTCTCCAGTAATACCTCTCCTTCTACAATTACAGTATCTACGTCATTTCCATTTGCAGAATATACTATATTAGACTTTATATTATGAACAGGTCTTAGATGAGGGCTATTGAGATCCAAGAGTACTATATCCCTATTTTCAAATCCTATGGACTCACTGTTGAAGGCCATACGTAAGACGGTATCTACATCTCCTACTGTAGGATCCCACCTGTGTGCCTTGTGAAGTAGTGCTGCTATTTTCATCTCTTCAAGTATGTCTAAGTTGTTGTTGCTGGCAGGTCCATCTGTTCCAAGGGATAAGGATACTCCTTCCCTTAACATTTCCACAAGGGGCATAACTCCCCCACTGGCAAGTTTCATATTGCTTCCTGGACAGTGAACTACCTTTACCCTGTGCTTTGCAAGTATCTTTACTTCCTCCTTTGTAATCCATACGCAGTGAGCAGTTATAAGGTTATCCCCTAAAATCCCTATACTCTCTAAGTACTCTACAGGTCTCATCCCTATCTTGTTCTCCATCTCCACAACTTCATACCTTGTCTCAGATAGATGGGTGTGTAGAAGGACGTTGTACTCCTGGGATATCTCTCTACACTGGACATACGTATCTTTTGAACATGTGTAAGGGGCATGGGGTGCTACAACTGGGTTAATCTTCTCCTCTGCAATATACTCCTTTATAAATTTTTCACAGTTATTTAGGAGTTTATCCAAGTCCTTACATTGAGGTGTACCAAAGTCTATTATGGGAAAACCTACAGTCCCCTTTATACCTACTTCCTTGGTAGCTCTAACTATCTCCTCGGGAAAAAAGTACATGTCGTTAAACGAAGTTATACCAAATCTCAACATCTCTAAACATCCAAGTAGTGCCCCATAATACACATCTTCTCCTGTAAGTCTCCCCTCGTTAGGCCATATCTTTTCCCTCAACCACTCCTGCAGTATCATATCATCTGCTATTCCCCTCAGGAGTGTCATAGGTATATGGGTGTGGTTGTTGCTCAACCCAGGTAGTGCACATTTCTTATCCCCATCTATTATCTTCAGATCTTTTTTATCTAAGTTAGATTTTTCCAGGAGATTTCTACCTCTATCTATTGATATCTTTTTACTATCTTCGTCTCTCCTGATAAGTATATCTATATTCTTATAGACGTTTAAATTGATATCTACAGCGTAATCTAGATCCCTAATGAGTATATCCATGATACCACCGTTGTATAGGTTCCAACGACTTCTTCTATTATTTATTATTTTTTTTATCTTTTTTAATGGGAACTAAGATAATCCTAAACTATGTCTATATTTATAACAACAACATAAAAATAATAAAAGTAATAACCAAATTCCTATATTAAAAATAATAATAAAATGATAAAAACTAGAAGTTTCCTAATACTGAGATAAGATAATAGAGTTTGACTGGAGGGAAAGATTTAACAGGATTTTTTTCTTTTATTTTATATAATATAATTAATAAAATTAAAAATATAATTAATATTATATTTAATGATTTTAAATTAAACTTTAACGATTCAAAGGTAGGAGGTACTATGGATGAAAAAACAAAAGAAGCTCTACTAGTAGATATAGCTCCTTATATTGAAGATATAGAATTTTTTAAAGAACTTTTAGAGAATTCAAGGAATATTGAAGATTTAAAAAGGAAATTAAAGGAACTACTGAAAAAGGAGGAAAATATAACGAGGAAAACAGATATAAAGATAATACTAAACAAAATAGAGTCTACTCCTTAAAGACTATTCTGTCATAACCGCTGTACACCGTAAATCTATCCCCTCTGGCAAATCCTATGAGGATTAAATTACTTCTCCTTGCAAGTTCTACCCCTCTATTCATAGGAGGAGACTTTGATATAATCACAGGTATTCCTGCATTCACCCCTTTATTTACCATCATGTAAGGTTGTCTACCGCTAGATACGAGGATCTTATCCTCTAGATCTATCTCTCTTAGTACACAGTAGCCTATTACCTTATCCACTGCGTTGTGTCTCCCTATGTCCTCGATGGAGATAATTTTCTTCCCATCTAAAGTATATATGGATGCCCAGTGAGTGCCTCCAGTTAACTCCCATACCTTTTTATCTCTTAACATGTCCTTTATAACCTTCAGAATAGTAGTTAGAGACAACATTATCTCTTTTACAACCCTGCTGTTGCTATTTTCTTTATCTACCTGGCCATCTACAACTATTTTGTTATCTTCTACATAGGCGTCTTTAACATCCTTTTTCTTTAAATATCCTTGGGAAACAGTATATCCTACTCCCAACTCTCTCAAATACTCAGGAGATGCAGAAATTTCCTCTGCTATCTTCTTATCCTTTATGTATATATCATAATCCCTTTCAATACATACGTAATCCTCTGTAATCTCTGGATTTCCCCTCCATATCAAAACATCCAACTTTTTTATCATAACTACTCTCCTACAACCTTAACGTAGAACTTCCTAGTCCTGGGCCCATCAAATTCACAGAAGAATATCCCCTGCCAGGTTCCAAGGAGTAACTTTCCATTGGATACTATGAGATTTAAGGAAACTCCCAAGAGAGAACTTTTTATATGGGCATCCGAATTGCCCTCAAGATGGGTATAAGGACCATCCTTAGGTATCATCCTCCTTAGAAATCCCAAGATATCTTCCTTAACTGATGGATCTGCATTTTCGTTTATCGTCAGGGCTGCAGTGGTATGAGGCGTATATACTACAACAATCCCATTCCTTACTTTAGATTCTTTTACAGATTGAATCACATGCTCTGTAATATCTATAAACTCTTCTCTCTTACTAGTTTTTATAACGTACTCCTTTAACATGGTATCACTGTTAAACCATCTTCCCTCTACTTAACTCCACTATACCGTTAGCTATAGACACTGCAACTGGAGTACCTCCTTTAGGTCCTTCAGTAGTTATAAAAGGAACATCTATACTATGTAGCAACTTCTTAGATTCACTTGCCTTAACAAATCCTACTGGAACTCCTATTACAAGTCTCGGCTCCACTTCCTCCTCTTCTATCAACCTAACAACCTCGAAGAGTGCAGTGGGGGCATTACCAACTATAACGATACCCCCATGGATGTAAGATTTTGCAATTCTCATAGCAGCAGCAGCCCTTGTAATTCCCTCCTCCTTGGCAATCTCATATACTTTTTTATCATTTATAAATGAAACTATATTGTTGTATCTTATACCTACCTTAACCATCTCTACATCCACTACCATTGGACAGTTACTCTTTACACCTTCTATTCCTTTCTCGATAGGATGGTTTTTGAATCTTATCAGTTTTGCATACTCTACATCTGCAGTGGCATGGACTACCCTCTCGATTATCTTCATCTCCCACTCTGAGTACTTATCTATATCTTTTCCTAGTACCTTCCTTATCTTTTCCCTAACTATCTCCCTGGATCTCCTGGCAATATCCAATCCATCTCTACTGATTGCACCCATGAACATCTATCCACCTTTACTCGATTAACTTTAAAACCCTCCTTATACCATCAGATTTTGTATATGCAACCTCTATCAAATCAGGGAGTACCTTGGTAAGTTCAAAATCTACAATTCCCAGAAACTCCCTCTTTGTATCTAACTTGAAGAAAGTTTCATCCTTTAAAACTATGATGCCTTCTACATGGTATCTGCCGAAGTAAGCCTCGAAGTAGTCCCCTTCTTCTATATCTTCCAAGTATTTATAGAGTTCATCTTCACCGTTTAGTACTATCTCTATCTCTTTATTCATAGCTATTCACCTGTAGTTTTAATGAATAATAATGAAGAGTTATGTTATAAATATTTTAATCACCTTAATTCCATATAAAGTAGTAGTTATTTACTGTGATATAAGGTAAGAAGATAATAATATCCTTGAGAGACCATCTGTTTATACTTTCTTTTTAATAATATTATATTTTTATCGTATTATATTGGTTTATAAAAGACTTTTTGAACAATAACTGTTAAAAAATAATAATTATAAACAGGGAATGAATTAAAATTAGAAATTACAAAATTAAAAATAGAAAATTTTAAACTCTGTCAATACCTTAAATAGAAATATAACAGGTAAAAAAGCAAAGTATACCTTTATCCTCTGGATCACAATCGAGTGTTCGAGAATTAGCAGGATTTCTGTCAGATCTTTTCTCAAGAGTTTTCTGCATCTTTTTCCTGTTTTTTGATTTATATTTTATTTTTTTTACTTTTATATAGATAATTATTATATTTTTATATAATTTTTTTACAGTATCAACTAATATCTACATAAATGTCCTTGTTCTTCTTCATCGCATCTAAAAGTTCCTTACCTATTTTACTCTTCTTGTTTATCCTCACCACTCCATCAGATCCCACTGTCGCATGGCATAGGAACTCACCATCTATGTAGATCTTGATATTACTTCCTACCATATCCTCACCAACATCCACTATAACATGTCTCTCAGTCTCAACCAATCTCGTAGTCTCGTAGTCGTTTATATACTCATAAGTTAGGTACTCCTTATTTTTTTTCCTATCTTCCTTTTTCTCAACGTTTATTTTAAGTCCTAAGTTATCTTCCAACTTTGCAATCTCCTTTCCTCCCTTTCCTATAACCACAGGTAGATACTTCTCAGGGACTATGAGATCTATGGTGTGTTCATCTTTTACACTAACCTCCATACTTTTCTTGATCTTCCTAGGTAGATACTCTCCTAAAACTTTCTTTATCTCATCTTCTGCATACTTATATACTGGGGGCTTGGAATCTTCATCCTTAATTGGCATAACTATAACTTCTTCCCCATAAGTGTATATCTCGTACTCTGTCTTCCCTGTCTCGAAGTCCCTTACCTCTATAACTGGCCTGGCTAAATCCGCCTCCTTCATCCCATGAGGCACTTTGACGGTAAATGTGATTTCATATACTTTCTTGATCTTACCGTCTTCTAGAAATATAACAGTGTCCACTATCTGAGGTATTATACCTAAATCTACTCTACCTATGAGACGTTGAATAGCATCTATAGGTTTTGAGGCATGGACAACTCCTACCATTCCCACTCCAGCCATTCTCATATCTGCAAATATCTCAAAGTCCTTGGTTTTTCTAACCTCATCGTATATGGTATAATCAGGTCTTACTAGTAGTAAAACATCACAGGTATTCTCCATACTGCCTTCAAGGGGTGCATACTGGGTAATTAACTCATCTACCTGGAGATCCCTTGGATTCTCCATAGTCTTTACTATCATGTTGTTCTCACAGTAGAACTTTGCCAGTGCAGAGACAAATGTAGATTTTCCACTCCCTGGACTTCCAGAGACAAATATTCCTCTGGATTTGTCCTTCAACCTCTCCAATAGTTTATCTGATAGTTTGTAATCCTCAAGAGACACTTTGGCGATAGGTCTCACTGCTGTAATCTCGATTGCCTCTGAGAATGGAGGCCTCGTTATAGATATCCTTATATTACCCAACTGTATTACCGTAGCACCTCTCTTCTGTATCTCGATTAATCCGTTGTTCTGCTCTGTGTATTTTAATATGTTGTCTATGAGATATTCTATATACTCTTTGGACAGTTTCTCATCGGATATAGGGACTAACTTTACATCTCCTGGTCTTCCCTTTTTTGCGTAGGGCTGACAGTTCTCCTTGAGATGTACGGACATGGTGTTTTCATCAAAGTACTTAAGTATTTCCAACTCTACCTTCTCCTCTTCGATTTCTAAATAGTACGCTTCTATACCTTGAGCTTTGGCTAGACTGTACTGTATTTTATCACTTGTAAGCAGTACAGAGTTAGTCTCCTTTGCAACCTTTCTGATCATGGCGTCTATCTCTCCAGTTTTGGCAAGTTGTATTGCATCTATGGAGGGTCTCTCACCGTAATACTCTACTTCTATGTTGTGATCTTTAGATATCTCCACAAGTCTAGTAAGTTCCTCTATACCCAGGAATCCTATCTCTCGGCCTTTGTTTGCCTGGGCCTCCAACTCTGCTACTACAGCCTCTGGGATTATGATCTTACAGTCTTTTATAACTCCATTTTTTATAAGTTCAGATATCCTCCCATCTATAATTACACAGGTATCGACAGTGATATTTTTCCCCTGTAAATTCATCTTCTCTTTTTCCATAATTGTATCACCTAAAAATAAATTAAAAATATCCCCTTTAAATTATCTTTAATCTCTTATTTATAAAAAAGTTTTAGATAGTATAAAAACTCACAATAATAAATGATTGTTGTATTTATATTTTACCTTTAGTTTCCCAAAATAACCATGGAAAGAGATAACAATAATAAACAAAATTATTATTATATAATAAATAACACTATGAAAATCTCGATAAAAATAGTAAATTGTTATTATAGAAGAGCTAAGTAGTAGGAACTTCTAACATTGAAAAGAATAAAATAAAATTCTGTTAAATACCACCTCCATAGGATGTATCCAATATCGTCCAAAAAACCTACAGGGAAATCCCATCTTTCCAGTGCGTAATTAGAATTTTTTTACTTTAAAAAGAAGGAACCATTACCTATTATCTCCCTATTTTATTGTAACATAGGATACCTTTAGTTAGGAGAAAATGATTTCTTGTTAGGAATTTCCTTCCAGTTGTTCAGGAGCAGCCAGGAAGGTTATTTATCTGTTTATTGATTTTTATATTAAATAAGAATAGATCGTATTATATTTATAATTAAAACTATAGTTTCCATCAAAAGTACTTTAAAAGAATATATTATATTGTAAAATATGATTAATGAAAAAATAATCGTAAATAAATCTACATCTTATCTTCCTCTGGATAGGCTGGTAGTTTGTGTTCTGCTAAATCGAGACCCATCTCTTCTTCTTCAGATACTCTGAGACCTCCAGTTATAACTCCAACTATCCTGGCCATTATATATCCTAAGATTGTACCATATAGAATACAGAATACAACTGCAATTATCTGGTTTATTATATTGATGTCTTGTCCTGTACCTCCAAAGACCGTCATTCCAAAGATTCCTGTCAATATCGCCCCAATAGCTCCCGCAGTCCCGTGGACCGCTACAACACCACATACATCATCTAACTTAAAGTTTTCCAAGAGTTTATACACAAGAGGTACCTGGGCACCTGCAATGAGACCTATTATCAACCCACCAACTGGACTGACTATATCTGTTCCAGCACAGATTGCCACTAAACCAGCAACTAAACCGTTGGCTGTAAACAGTACATCCTTCTTTGATACCAAGAGAGCCCCTATACCTCCTCCAGCCATGGCCATTGTAGTAGTGGCACATACCAATCCACTTATATCTTTTAAAGCTATGGCGCTACCTACGTTGAATCCATACCACCCTATAGCTAAGGCAAAGGCTCCAAAGACTGCCATAGGTATGTTATGTCCTAAGATAGGTACAGGTTTTCCATCTTTAAACCTACCCTTTCTAGGCCCCAACGCTGCAATAGCACCTAAGGCTAAGAATCCTCCTAAACCATGGACTATTAAACTTCCGGCATAGTCATGCCATGGTATTACACTTGCCCCCCATGGACCTAGATATACGAACAGTGGATAAAGGAAGGCTGTAATTAATATAGATAGTAGTATGTAGGCACTAAATTTTATTCTCTCGGCAACACCTCCTGAAACTATAGTAGCTGCCGTAGCTGCAAACACTAAACCGAAGAACCATTCTGCCAGTTCGAGACCGTTATCCTTTAAAAATGGCACTGTACTGAATATCTTTCCCCACCAGGCTATAAAATCATCTGGATTTAAAGATTGAGATATAATATAACCTATGAACAACCATGAAACACATCCAACTAACCAATCAACCATGTTTTTCATCATAACGTTATTTACGTTTTTACTCCTAACCTGTCCCCCTTCTAGCATTGCAAACCCTAACTGCATTAAAAATACCAATACTCCCATAACAACTAAGAAAAATACGTCTAACTGGGGAATTACCTCTAGAATGTTGGTACCGGTCATATCACCACCTCATCTATTATATATTACAGTGCCTTATCGTCTCTCTCTCCAGTTCTAACCCTTACAACCGATTCTACAGGTATAACGAATATCTTACCATCACCATGTTTTCCAGTTTTGGCATTTTCACAAATAACCTTAATAACATCTTCAACATCGGAATCCTTAACAACGATTTCAAGTTTTACCTTAGATAGCATATCTACGATATATTCCCTTCCTTTATATCTTTCGGTAATACCTCCCTGCAATCCTCTTCCTCTCACGTCGCTAACTGTTAAACCGATGTACCCTTTCTCTGCTAAGGCATTTTTGACAATTTCCAATTTCTCCGGTCTTATTATAGCCTCTATTTTTTTCATATTATCACCTAAGTTAAACTCTAAAAAAGATTAAGGAGGAATGGGAATTCCTATTCCTAATTCTTATTTAGTTATATATATACTTTTCTATAATATTAAAGAGGAATAGGAATTCCTATTCCTTAATTCTTACTTTAAGTTATATATATACTTTTCTATAATTTAGTTGATCTAAATAAAGCATGTGGTATAATCTTAATCCATTACAGTGATATTGAATCTATTAAAAATAGAATGAAAACATTTCTGTTATTTTTAACAAAAAATAATAATTAAAATAGAAAATTCTATTAATATTGGAATTTCTTCCTTATTCAAGTACTTATAAGTCTTCTAAAAGATAAATAAATTTCTCTTTATAGTTTCACTAAGTCGATTTTTAAATTTTTAGGTTTATTATTACCATTATTATTTTATATAATGTAGTAATTTTATAGATACGGAGTCTAGTTCAACTAATATAATGTATTAATATAAACTCCACTTCTATAGATAATAAATAGTTACTCAAAACCATAACGGTGATTCCATGGAGTTAGCTGTTAGCATCGGATATCTTGCCCTGCTCTTAATTTCAGGTGCATTTATTGCAAAAGTAGGAGAGAAATTAGGAATACCAGATATACCTTTATTTTTAATATTTGGACTGATAGTAGGGCCATTCTTAAATATTATATATCCAAGTTATGCTCAGAATATCTTCGAATACGTTGCCAACTTAGGTCTAATAATAATCCTTCTAGCAGGAGCATTTGAGATGAGATGGATAGTGTTAAAGAGAGTTCTAAACACAGTGTTAAAGTTAGATACCATTACCCTCATTATTACAATGTTGATCTCTGGTATTATTTACAACATCATCTTGAAGATACCCTTCCTCAGTCCAGTGGGGTATCTCTATGGGGCTATAACTTGCGCCACAGATCCTGCTACCCTCATGCCTATATTCTCCAAGTCAGATATAGATCCAAAACTGGCTATAACTTTAGAAGCAGAGAGTGTATTCAACGATCCTCTAGGTATAGTGGTCACAACTATAGTACTTACCACTATGGGATTAGGTACATCCTTGAATCCTGTAATCAGTTTCCTATCTCTCGCTCTCGGAGGTATAATCTTAGGGATCTTAGGGGGAAAGATCTTCGAAATGTTGTTTTTAAAGTGTGATTTTAAAGAATATATAATTCCTCTGTTAATTGGATTGGCCTTTTTCCTGTGGTACTTTGGAGATAAGATATTCCCAACTCTCACAGGATATCAAATAAGTGGTTTTATGGCTGTGGCTATTATGGGACTTTACTTGGGAAACACCCTTACTAAATATCACCATAAAACTAGATATATAGAGAGTATGGTGAGATTTTGTGAGGAGTTGTCTACAATATTCAGAATACTTATCTTCATATTCTTAGGGGCAAGTATCAGTTTAGTTATACTTGAAAAATACTGGGTAGTTGGATTACTCTGTGCACTGGGGTCTATATTCATGGCTAGGCCCTTAGGTGTATTTATTGCAACTTCTATTCCCCCTGCAAATTCCCTTAAGGAAAAAATATACTTTGCCTTAGAAGGTCCAAGAGGTGTAGTACCTGCAGCATTATCTGCTACAGTTTATGGTATAATAAAAACTCACTCTTCTTCTATACCTGCAACTATTGTTAAATACATTCCACCTCAGGAGATTGCAGGATCTATACTTGTGGCAACATTTATAACAATACTCCTAAGTGCGATCCTCGAGGCCTCCTGGGCAGAACCACTATATAAGAAACTTTTTAAATAGTATGGAATACGGTGACTAAATATTTATTATGTGGAAGTAAGAATCCATGCTTTTGGTGGTTAAATGGAGAATAAGGACAATAGGAGAATAAAAAAAATATGTGTAATTGGGTTAGGATATATTGGATTACCAACTGCTTCTATGCTTGCAAACCATGGATACTACGTAGTAGGTGTGGATGTCGACAGGGAACGGATAAGGAGGATAAAAAACGGAAATTTAAATATAAAGGAACCTGGGTTGAAAACTCTCGTAAGTGGTGCCATAAACTCTGGAAATTTAAAGGTAAAAACTACACCTGAAAACGCAGATGCATATATAGTATGTGTACCTACACCTGTAAAGTGGGAAAATAACTCTCCAAAGTGTAATCTTTCTTACATCTATAGTGCTATAGAAAGTATAAAACCGTATCTACGTGATAGGAATTTAATAATTATAGAGAGTACAGTACCTCCAAAAACTACGGAAAGAATATACAGGTATCTCAACGATGGAAGAAAAATATACATGGCTTACTGTCCTGAGAGAGTGCTGCCCGGTAAGATATTGAAGGAACTTGTAGAGAATGACAGGATTATTGGAGGAGTAAATAAAGAGTCTGCAGAGTTGGCCAGGGAGATATACTCATCCTTCGTAGATGGAAATATATATTTAACTGACTCCACCACTGCAGAGATGGTAAAACTTATGGAGAATACATACAGAGATGTAAATATAGCCTTGGCAAATGAATTCGCGAAAATATGTGAAGAGATAAATGTAAATGTATGGGAAGCCATAGATCTCGCCAATAAACATCCAAGGGTGAATATACTGAATCCCGGGCCTGGCGTAGGTGGACACTGTATAAGTGTAGATCCCTGGTTCATAGTGGAAATATCTAAGAATGCAAAACTTATAAGGTGTGCACGGGAGTTAAATAACAGTATGCCTTACTACGTCTGTGATCTTGTGTTTAAGGAACTTAAGAGGAGAGAGATAGAGAACCCAAAGGTTGCTATATTCGGAGTTGCCTACAAGGGAAATGTGGAAGATACAAGAGAAAGTCCTGGAAAGAATATAATAGAATGTCTCACCTCTAAGGGCGTCTCTGTTTCCATATACGATCCCTATGTAAAAACCTTTGAGTATCCTCTGGAGAGTTTAAAGGAATGTGTCACTAAAGGAGATGTTATCTTGGTGATAACAGATCATGAGGATTTTAAAAATTTCAAAGAAGAGGAGATTAGAGAAATATATGATCTGATGAGAAATAAGATAGTAATAGATACGAGAAATATACTCAAACATGATCTCTGGAGGAAGGTTGGTTTCTATGTTAAGTTGTTGGGAGATGGGAAATAAAGCTATAATTAGACAACGTCTCATAAAAATTATTATAAAAATAATACTGAGGTAAAAAAATAATTAGAAAAGAAAAATATAAAAAATGCATACTTCTGATCATTGGAAAATAGAAGTATTCTTTGCAATTATCTCCTGTTCTCTAGGATCTCCAATAAAAATAAAAAGATTTTCTTAAAATACCTAAAGAATAAAAGAGATAAAAACCAAATTGACCTTTATATCAGAGTACTAGAGAAGTAGAGTAAGATTTCTGTTGATCTTTTTTATTATTTTTTATTCTAATTTTTAATAATTAATTTATTATACTTTTGAATATTTAGGGGAGGAGAGCCCTCTCTAGCTGGAATGGCATTATTAAATAAGTAGAAGGTTTTTATAATTTTATATAATTTTATATAGAGAATGTTTTAATTATAATTAAACATAATAATAAAAACCGAGGGATACGATGTTATACGTGGTAGGACATAAGAATCCAGACACTGACAGTATATGCTCTGCCATAGTTTTAGCGTACTTCTTAGATGGAGTTCCTGCAAGGTTAGGAGGTGTAAATCCAGAAACCCAGTTTGTATTGAAGAGATTTGGAGTTATGGAACCTGAATTAATAAGATCTGCAGAAGGTAAAGAAATATTCTTGGTGGATCACAGTGAGAAATCCCAAACCTTAGAAGATTTAGAGAAGGGGAAACTTGTAGGTATTCTGGATCATCACAAAATAGGTATAACGACATCGGAACCTATCATATATCTTGCAAAACCTGTGGGATCTACTGCTACATTAATAGGAGAACTCTACTTTAAAAATACGTTGGATATTATAGGAGGAAAGAATAAGGAGTTAAAACCTGATTTAGCAGGGCTACTACTCTCTGCAATCCTCTCAGATACAGTTCTCTTTAAATCTCCAACTACCACGGATATAGATAGGAAGATAGGGAAAAAACTTGCAGAGATTTCTGGAATAGAGGACATACAAACCTACGGTATGGAGTTACTTAAGGCAAAATCTACAGTAGGTAAGATGGCTCCCGAAGAGATCGTTAAATTGGATTACAAGGAGTTCAACTTCAACGGTAGAAAGGTAGGTATTGGGCAGGTTGAAGTGATAGATATTGGGGAGATTCAGGAGAAGAAGGAGAAGATATATAGGATCCTCGAAGAGAAACTTAAAGAGGGTTACGATCTAATCCTGTTCCTTATAACTGATATAATGAAAGAAGGTAGTGAAGTGTTAGTTGTAGGTAATAAGGAGGCATTTGAGAGAGCCTTCAATGTAAATTTGGAAGGGAAGAGCATATACTTAGAAGGTGTTATGTCCAGGAAGAAACAAGTAGTCCCTCCATTGGAGAAGTACTATAAGGAGATCTCCAATAAAAAATAATAAAAAGATAATTAAAGAAAAAATAAGACAATAAATATAAAAATAAAAAAAGCAAAATAAGTTCTTATTCCCAGATTATATGATATAGTGGAAAAGTACGTGAAATTCCTGTTAAATCTCTTCCTATCTTTTTCTATTTTTTTCTTAGTTATTATTTTTATACTTTAAAAATTATGTTCTTGGTTTAATAATAATGATAAAAATGTTAAGGATTATAATAATTACAAAAAATAAGAAAAGGTTTTAAAAAAATAAAAAAATAATAAACCCAAATACAAGATTTTAAAGGGAGGAGATTAAGAAAATAATATTCTGAATATTCTCATACAACTGTTGATATTACAGCAGGGATTCCTTAATATCTTTGTATCCGGTGTTTATAGATATATTTTGGAATGTTTAATGGTTTTATTTTGTTTTTATTTGTATATTATAATAGATTTCATAAAATTTTTAATCACTATTTTTAATGGAGACTGGAGACTAAGTTTTATTTTTATTATATTGTATCATAACTATACTATGTCGAAATGGAGTTATTAGTTTGTCCAAATTTATTTAAGAGATTACATAACCTTTCAAAATCCTCCTCCCTATGTTCCACATTTATACTTACTCTTATCCTCTCAAGTCCTTTAGGTACAGAAGGATATCTGATTCCTGGAGCAAATATTCCATTTTTAATTAGATACTCTGAGATTTCCATAGTCCTCTTCCCCAATATTATGGGGTATATAGGCGTTAAATTGTCCTCCTTAATAAGGTTATATCTCTTAAATATCCTATTTGTACTCCTTATATTCTCCTGTAACATCTTAGTTAAATATCCTTCCTCTATCAACTCTAAACTCCTAAGAACTCCAGAGACTACTGGAGGAGGCAGTGCAGTTGAATATATGAAACTCCTGGAAGTATTTATCAGATACTCTACTACTTCTTCTATTCCACATACAAAGCCCCCCAACCCTCCAAAGGCCTTGGAGAGGGTGCCTATCTGGATGATGTTATCTGAAGGTTTTATGTTGAAATGTTTCAAGGTGCCCCTACCTCCACCTAATACCCCCGTACCATGAGCGTCATCTACTATTACTACACCGTTGTACTCCTCAGCAACCTTCTTTATATCCCTTAGTGGTGCAATATCTCCATCCATGGAGAACACTCCATCAGTAACAATGAATATATTGTTGTATCTTCTTCCTTTCTTCTCCAAGATATCTACTAAACTCTCTATATTACAGTGTTCGTATACCTCTACATCTGCTCTACTTAACCTACACCCATCTATTATAGAGGCATGGTTTAACCTATCACTTAGAATCAAATCCCCTTTTTTACAGAGGGAACTTATAACTCCCACGTTTGTAGAGTATCCAGTAGGGTATACTAAGGCTCTTTCTGTCTCCTTGAAGTCTGCCAATCTCTCTTCTAAAATCTCATGGTTTATATTTCCAGAAGTTAATCTGGATCCTGTAGAACCTAAACCGTATTTCAGCCCCTCCTTTACAGCCTCTATTACCTCAGGATGTTTTGAAAGACAGAGATAGTCATTTGAGGAGAAGTCTAAAATGTTTCTATCTTTTTTTCTTAGAAATCTGTATAAGCCGTTTCTCTTAATAATCCCCAATTCGTCCCTTAGTTTTAGCCTAAACATACTTTCACACATTTAAATTATGAAAAAAGATACTGTAAAAAATAAAAAGAGAGTAAATACGCCCTGTATTACATATTACTTTTTTCCGGAGTGCCTTTGGGATCTTGAAAGGCTAATTCCTATCGTTAACATGAGCCTGTCCATTCGTGAAGTTTTAAACTGATTATGTGATTAAATGTCCTTACTGTCTAAATCCACTTCACTACCGTAGGGTAATAGGGCTAGATTATAGATTTATTATTTTTAATTTTTTGTTTTTATTATTTTTTTAGATATTTTTAAGATTTAAAATGTTAAAAACCCCTATTTAGACATTTGAAAATATCAATTTATTATATCGTCATAACTATAATTGAAATCAGGATTCTATCTGATCTTTTTACGGAGAGGTGATACCTTGACAGAGGTTGTTAATATTGCACCATCTACCAGGCATGAAGGACATGCTAAGTTGATACTTGAAGTTGATGAAAAAGGTATAGTGAGTAGGGCCTACTACATAAATACTACTCCAGTTAGGGGTTTTGAAACGATGTTAGTAGGGAGACCTGCTGAATTTGCCCCAATTGCAGTCATGAGAATATGTGGTATATGCCAAACTACCCATGGTATAGCCTCATGTAGTGCAATTGAAGACGCTATCGGTTGTGAAGTACCAGAGGATGGACTTCTGTTAAGGGAGTTAGTAGGATTAGGAAATAGAATGCATTCCCATCTACTACACCACTTACTAACCCTTGAGGACTTTATAAAACCTGATGAAGAAGATCTAAAGATTGATACTATAAAACTTATCCAGAGGATGAGAAAGGTTGGACAGTTGATAGTGGATATTGTAGGAGGCGAAGGTATTCATCCTCCAAATATTGTGATAGGTGGTATGAGGACAAACATCTCTGAAAGAGCTAAGGCAAAGTTATACTATGCGTTGAAACAGTATGAAAAGGATGCCCATATGATGTACGAGATATATGTAGAATTAATAGAAAGATACTTGGAAGAAGTTGGTATTCCAGATTTAGGATCCCACGACTACCCTTACATAGCATCACATACCACCTACGGAGATAAATATGCTATAAACTGGGATAGTGTTGTAGAGATACCTCCCCACAGATACTATAAAGATATCAAGATCGCAGAGAGTACTTCGGTAATGATACCTCTCTACGAAGGAGTTCCTGCTGAAGGGGGACCAAGAGCTAGGTTAGTTAAATTTGGGAACTTTAAATCTGGAGGAAGTGTAATGGATATAAACATTGCAAGGGCCAAAGAAAATTTAGGAGCAGTATATAGAGCCATCGAGATACTCGATGAGTTAAATATAAATGGAAAGACTAGAACAACACCTGAGTACAGAGATGGCTTTGGAATAGGAGTACATGAGGCACCTAGGGCTACAAATACCCACTTTGCAGAAGTTGGAAAAGATGGGAGGATTAAATCTTATAAAATTATAGCTGCATCAACCTGGAACTTCCCCGTAGTTGAGAAGGCTATTGAGGGCTATCCTCACCAATACGCAGAAGTTATAATGCGTGCTTACGATATATGAGCATCATGTGCAACCCATGTAATTGTTAAAGATGATGAAAGCAAGGAGATAATAGAGATAAGGAAGATTTAAGACTCGAGGGGAACCATCTCTGGACCCGAGAGTCAAGATAAAGGTAATAACATGGAGGAGTTAAATCCATCTTACTTTAAGGATATAATGGTTTTAGGTTGTGGGAATATCCTATTTGGAGACGACGGTTTCGGTTTTCATGTCATCGAGAAACTTAAAGATCTATTAACTGAGGAGGAGAAGAAAAGAGTAGCCCTTGTAGATGCTGGTACGGGGGCACCACAACAGGTACTCTCCCTTATAGATGAGACTACAAAGACAAAAAAGATAATTGTTGTGGATATTATAGATTACAATCTAAAACCTGGAGAAATAAAGATATTGAAAAAGGAGGATCTACCAGATCCTAAGCATTCTCGATTGGATATACACAATTGGCCCTTGGCAGGTATCTTAAAAGAGGTATGTGAGAAGTATAACATAGACATCCTTGTGGTAGGCTGTCAGGGGAAGTATATACCAAAACCTGATGTATATATTGGACTTAGTAAAGAGGTTGAGAAGGGGGTTGATAAAGCTGTGGAAATAATTCTAAAGGAGATAAGAAACAACAGCAGAGAGGGATATGATGGAAGATAAAAGAATAACTGTAGCACATGTGCAGTTAAGTAGTTGCTGTGGATGTTTAATATCCTTAACAGATACCTACGAGAAACTTCTAGACGTCCTAAATAGTGTAGATCTTGTATACTGTCAGACACTGATAGATGTAAGGGAGATTCCTAATGCTGATGTTATATTGGTGGAAGGTGCTGTATGTCTCGATGATCACCACGCCATGGAAATAGTAAAGGAAGTTAGAGAGAAGGGGAAGATAGTAGTTGCATTAGGTGCATGTGCAGCAGTAGGAGGTATTACAAGATTCTGTAAAGGGGGACAGATGCCTAAGCCCGTCCAAAGCTCTTTTTCTCCACTGACAGAGGTAATAAAGTGTGATCTTGCTATACCAGGATGTCCTCCATCCCCAGAGTTGATAACAAATGTTATCACTGCAGTTATAGAAGGAAACACTGAATATTTAAAACCCTTTGCTAAATATGGGGAGAAGAAACATGAGGCTTGTGGATGTGATCTTATAATTAACGTTATAAACAAATCCCTGTGTATGGGATGTGGTACCTGTGTAGCTTCCTGTCCAACAAGAGCCATAGAGATGGTTGATGGGAGACCATTGGTCTCCTCTCAACTATGTATAAAGTGTGGAGCATGTTCCTTCCAATGTCCTAGAATAGGGATTTAAATATAATATTTTATAGGTGATTCCATGGAACCTCTCGGAAGTTATAAAAGTATAATATCAGCAAGAGCTACAGATAGTAGAATACTCAAAAGATCCCAGGATGGAGGTATAGTATCTGCAGTATTCATATATGGATTGGAGAATAGCATTTTAGATGGAGTTATTGTAGCAGATAAGGAAAAGAACTTTAAACCGGTCCCAAAGGTTGCTACTACACCTGAGGAGGTGTTAAAGGCAGCAGGTACTAAATACACAGTATGTCCGAATCTCAGTGTATTAAAAAGTGCTATAAGGGAGTACGGTTGTGAAAGGATCGGAGTAGTCGGCACCCCTTGTCAGATTATATCTTTAAGGAAGGCCCTTAAATATCCCGTAGGGTTTCGACATCTGGTAGATAAAGTTGCACTACTTCTAGGCATATTCTGTATGGAAAACTTCCCATATATGGGGATGAAGACTATAGTGGAGGAACTCTGTGGTGTAAAGTTGGAAGATGTAGTTAAGATGGATATTGGAAAGGGTAAATTCTGGGTATACACTAAATGGGGGGATACGAAATCTGTTAAACTGAAAAAAACCCATCCCTATGAACAGACTTCCTGTCATGTATGTACAGACTATACTGCAGAGTTGGCAGATATTTCAACAGGTTCAGTAGGTAGTCCAGATGGCTGGAGTACAGTACTCATAAGAAGTGAAAAGGGAGAAGAGCTTATTAATAGAATGATAGAAGAAGGTTATCTGGAAACTAAACCTATAGATGAAGGTAAGTTTGGATTAGGTATACTTAAAAAACTAGCACTAACTAAGAAGGAGAAAAATATGAAAAGAGATAGAGCATAGAAAAGAGTTAGGATTACCTGTACCTATTATCGAATAATAACATTAACTATTTTTTTAAAGTTATAATGATTATTAAAATTTTAAAATTTATTATTATAATTTATTATTGTATGGTAATATATGCTTAGTGTATGTATACATACCGATTAAAGTTAAATAGAAAAAATATTTATACGGCAATAGGTTTCCTAATGCCTATTGGATCTATAGTTGCTTGTAAATTTTTATTGGAATTTATTTACATACTCTAAAGTCCCAAATGGTTATTATTAGAGCATTTTAAAATAAGTTATATCTCCCTTAAATTCATTGAAGGTATTTTTTTAATATCTAATGTAAACAACTATACGTTATTATTTAGAAATATTCGAAAAACTATCAAAATAAAAACAGTTCAAAGTACCCCTTGTACTAACTGAAATAGTAAAATATGATTTAGCAAAACTATGGAAAATTTATAAAAGTAAGGGAAAGGGGTAACGATGAATATATTTCTCTTTGAATACGCCGTAGGAAGTAACGAAGATGTAGATCTTCATATACTGCAAGAGGGTAAGTTGATGTTCGACAGATTGTTAGAAGATTTTCTAAATAACAACTTCACTGTCATCACTGTTGTTGGTGAGAGGCATACACAATACTACAGGGATAGGGATAATCTGAAAGTGTACATCCAGAGAGATTCTAACGTAATGGGAACAGTAGAAGAAGTGTTAAATAGGGAAAAAATAGATAGTGCCCTTGTAATTGCACCTGAGTGTGATGGATTGCTTTACAGACTGACTAAATTGATCGAAGAAGAAGATATCTTAAATTTAGGTTCCCACAGTGAAGGTGTGAAAATATGTGGAAATAAATATCTAACCTATGAGAAGATAAAAAATATTGTTAAAACTCCTAAAACTTTACCTCCAAAGAGATACATAGTAAAGAAAATAGACGGTTGCGGTGGTTCCAATCAACTGATAATCCCTGAGAATCACATAATTCAGGAATACATAGAAGGGGAACCTTATTCCACAAGTTTCATAGTGGGAGACAAATTCTATCCACTATCCTTGAATAAACAGTATTATAGAGATGGGAGATACATAGGAGGAGAGATCAATATATCTCATCCCCTAAAAGATAGGATAATAGAGGAGTCGATGAAGGCTCTGGAGGAGATAGAAGGTTTAAATGGGTATGTAGGTGTGGATATCTTATTGGACGGAGATACTATATATATTCTCGAGATAAATCCCAGAATAACTACATCTATAGTAGGTATATACACCACTCCTCCAATCTCACAGCTATTAGTAGATAATGCCAAGGGAAAGGATCTTAGATACACTATAATGGGAAGTAGGAGGATCACTATAGATCTCCAGAGTTCCCATTAAAAACGATATAAAAAACATTTTATAGATAATAAATAATAAAAAAGAATAGAATAAATATAAAATAAAAAGATTTTTAATAAATAAAAACCTCTATCTAGATACGTCTTTCTTCTACTTCCGAAGAGTGAAGGAAAAAAGAATTCCTAACGTCTATCTAACTACAAACTCTGGGACATGCTTTATACTATATACAGAATTTTCTTATCTTATCTCCATATTAAGAAAACATCTAGGGATATTATAATTATATTATTTTTATTTTTGATCAACTACTTTTGAGGGAAACTGAGGTATAATTATGTAATTTATCAGGATTTTTGATGAGATATAAACGTAAATTTGTGATAATATGAAGTTTCTAATACTGATGATAACTAACAACTGTAATTTAAAGTGTATCTACTGCTATAGGAAAGATAACACAGGTAAAAAAGAGATGAGATTCAAAACTGCTAAAAATGCCATAGATTATATCCTAAAGAAGGATGATAAATTAAAGATCCAATTTACGGGAGGGGAACCTCTATTAAATTTCAAATTAATTGAAAGAATTGTAGATTACTGTAAGGATCAATATCCGGACAAAAATATAACCTACGCTGTCCAAACCAACGGAACTTTACTGGATAAAGAAATTATAGAGAAGATTAAAGAGTTGGATATAAAAGTTGGGGTAAGTTTAGATACTATAGATCCTAAAGATACTATCTTAAGACCATACAGGAATGGGAGACCTTCCACCTTGGATACCTTAAAAGGTATGTATCTCTTGAGGGAGAACAAAGTACCCTTTGGAGTTACAACTGTAGTGACCAATAAAAACCTCCCACACCTTCAGGATCTCGTGTATTACCTCATCTCCATAGGTGTGAGGAGTATAAGTTTTGATCTGTTGAAACCTAAGAAGAGAGAACACTTCTCACTGATGCCAGAAGAGGAAGAATTCAGAAAAGTTTTAGAGAAGATGAAGGATCTTCCCATATATATAAAGAATTTAAGAAAAAGGCCTGAGAATAAATACTGCTATCTAAACAGTGGAGATCTTCTTTTTGTCAGTGAAATCGGAAACATTTATCCCTGTCCCACCTTAGAGGGCTACTTCTACGGAGGAAACATTAACAGTGGAAAAGATATTAAACTATTTAAAGTTAAATGTAACTACTGTTTTGCCAGAAGTTATCTAATTAGAAGGATTGCTAACTACCTTTCCTAACGGTATTTAGATATATCCATTATTTTATTTTGTTCCATCATAACCGAAAAGTTTATATAGGAGATATAATTATTGCCATATAGGATATCCTTAACTGAGTATTGTGCCAGGGTAGTCTAGTCTGGCGAGGCGGCGGACTGCAGATCCGCTTTAGGAGGGTTCAAATCCCTCCCCTGGCTCCATTTTTTTTGTAGATATTATATTTATATATTCAAATATATCAGTAAAATATAGATAAGTTATTAAATATTTAGATACCATATTTTAAATTTATTAATAGATGTCTCCATAATTCCAAAACGATAATTTTTTATATAATTTCTATAAAGAATATTGATAGTTAAAAAATAAGGTGATATTATGAAGATTGCCATATTGGGAGCAGGGTGTTATAGAACTCATGCCGCTTCAGGAATTACAAACTTTGCAAGAGCTGTAGAAGTGGCAAATAAAGTGAATAAACCTGAGATTGCACTAACTCACTCTTCAGTTACCTACGGAGCTGAATTGTTGCACCTTGTCCCAGAGGTAGATGAAGTCATACTCTCAGATCCATGTTTCTCTGAAGATCCAGGCCTCGTTATAATAGATGAATTTGACCCACAAGAAGTTATAGAGGCACATTTATCTGGAGATCCTGAAAAGATAATGCCTGCCATTAGAAAGGCTGTAATGGAGAAGGCCAAGGAACTTCCAAAACCACCAAAGGCCTGTATCCATTTAGTACATCCGGAGGATGTAGGGTTAAAGACAACCTCGGATGATAGGGAAGCAGTAAGTGATGCAGATATTGTAATAACCTGGTTACCAAAGGGGAAGAGTCAGCCAGGAATAATTGAAAAATTCGTAGATGCAATAAAGGAAGGGGCTATAGTAACACATGCCTGTACTATCCCAACTCCAAAGTTTGCTAAAATATTCAAGGATGCTGGAAGGGAAGACCTAAATATTACATCATATCACCCAGGAGCAGTACCTGAGATGAAGGGACAGGTATTCTTGGCAGAAGGATTTGCATCTGAAGAGGCATTAGAGAAACTTTACAACATAGCAAAGATTGCAAGGGGTAGTGCCTACAGATTACCTGCAAATCTCATAAGCCCAGTGTGTGATATGGGTTCAGCAGTTACTGCCACAGTATACGCAGTATTGTTGGCATATAGAGAAGCTGTTACAAAGATACTTGGGGCACCTGCAGACTTTGCCCAGATGATGGCAGATGAAGCTATCACTCAGATACTGGAGTTGATGAGGAAAGAAGGTATAGATAAGATGGAGGAAAAGTTAAACCCCAAGGCTCTAACAGGTACAGCAGACAGTATGTGCTTTGGACCTCTTTCAGATATATTGCCCAATGCATTGAAGGTTCTTGAGAAGTACGGAAAGGATTAATTAGATAACCTCTAACTTTTTTCTTTTTTTAGTTAATAATTATAACTCCGTTCCTATTAAGAAATCTTATAAAAATAGTTAATTATTATAAAAATAATAAATACAAATATAAAAACAGAATTTTCATTAAATCTTACTTATTGAACTTTTGACATATTATTTTTTTTAAGATATTTTTAAGAACTTAAGATATTATATACCTATCTACAATTTTTTCAACTTCTCTATACACCTCGTTATTCTCGTCTATGTTAAATAAAGGTATCCCCAAAAGATCATACTTGGCTATTTCTTCACTGTAGGGTAGCTTTGCAATTAACTTGAGTCCAAGTTCCCTGGCGTATCTCTCTACCATTTCTGAAGTTTTCTCATTAACCTTGTTAGCTACTACATAGATATTTTTAAATTTGATATCTAACTCTTCTGCCAACTTTTTTATCCTCTTTGCAGTTCCAAGCCCTCTCTTAGATGCATCAGTCACCACTATCATAGTATCTACATTCTGAGTCGTCCTCCTACTTAGGTGTTCCAGTCCAGCCTCAGTATCTATCACTACGTAGTCGTAGGATGTTGATAGGTTATCTATTATCTGTCTTAACCAGTTATTTATACTACAGTAACACCCACTACCTTCCGGCCTTCCCATAACTAACAAGTCGTAGTTGTCAGTCTCCACTATTATCTCGTATATCTTTCCCATAAGGTACTCCTGTTTAGATATACCTGGCGGTAACTTATTCCCTTCTGCCAACTTCTTCAACTCCTCCCTTATATCACCTATGGTTCTCTCAACTTCTACACCAAGGGTTTCTGGAAGGTTAGAGTCTGGATCTGCATCTATAACAAGTAGATTTTTACTCCTTTTAGATAGTGCTTTTACAAGGAACGTGGAAAACATGGTTTTCCCAGTTCCACCCTTCCCACTCACAGCGATTATCTTTGTCAATATATCACCAAGGGAATTTAAAATATATATCATTTCCAATGATAACGAGTACTTATGTATCTACACAAAAGATTTATATTTGTTACAAATATTATCTTACTATATTGAATTTTTTAATTATTTTAAATTTATATATAGGGATTTATATGTATGACCAAATGTCTCAAAAAGATCTCTTACAACTTTTCCTTGAATATTACAAACAAGACTGGAAGAAAAGATCTGAAGCTGCTAGGATATTGGGATATATTAATGATCAGGAACTAATAGAAAAATTAACTCCATATATCGTCGAGTTAGCCTTAGATACAAATAGATTCATTAGAGTAAACCTCGCCCACTCCTTAAAGAAAATAGTGTTGGAATACAATATTATAAATGAAGATATTTTTGTTCTCTTATACATTTGGGCTAATTCTCCAATTGCTGTACTCTCAGAAATGGCTAGGAGAATTGTATCATCCTTAGATATACACGTGATATCAAAATATGTAATCTCCCTGTCTTTGAAGTTGTACTCTTCAGAACCTATAAAAGTGTTATATGCGCTATTCAGTATAGGGTTTATATCCACTGTAAACCCTGAATATATCATAAACACATTACCTGAGATAATAACCACTGCCTGTGGACATAGGTACAAACTTATACAGTTACTTGCCCTTGAGATATTGGAAGAATTAGTAGACATAAAAAAAGAGCATTTAGTATCTAACTTTGCACCTGTCTACAGAGTATATATATGGACTGTATACAAGAAGGAGGGTTTACAATTTAAGAAAGGAAGTGTTGAGTATATTCTCTCTAAGTACTTTAAAAAACACCTGACAAAGGATGATGTTACAGACTTAATCTACGATTTGATACAACTTCAAACACCACGTAAAAAGATTATTTTACTGTTGATGTACACCCACTTCAAGCCTCTCAGGGAGTTGTTAAATGAAGATGAAAACCTCGGTAAGGTACTACTGGAGGAAGTTCTAAACAATATAGAAAGTGACAACTTTATCGTCAAACTCTCTGCAATACTACTCTTCTCAAAAATCATAACTGTAGAAAAAGTTTATAAAAATTTAAGTAAAAATGATATTGACAATTTCTTTAAGGTGATAGAAGATAGTTTAGTTAAGGGAAATTATCTCCTCAAAGGATTTTCCCTTGAGGCACTGTGCAATCTTGTGAAATGGAGCAATTCCCAATATATTCTGAAGAAGGTAGAGGAAGTGATTGATAAGGTTGATATGGAGAAGGTTATGAGTGAGGGTTATCTGTGCTATTACAACGGAGTATGTATATTGTTAAAGTTAAACAGAGAGTGTCCTTCAACTAAGAGTTCTCCCTATTTCGACAGAAGTGTAATAGAAGAAGTGTCTTCCTTAGGAATGGACGACTTTAGACACTTAATACTAAATATAACAACATCTGTAAAAAGATCAGTATGGATATGTGGTTGGCTAGATAGGTTCTACTCTGGAAAATATTTAGGTAATCTGCTCCATGTAAAACCTGAATACTGTACCAAAGTTTTAAACGATGTAAAATATCTGACACACGATAACTACTTTATGGTTAGAAACTTAGGAATCTGGATACTGAGGACCATAGTTCAATTAGGCATTTCCCTTCCAGAAGACTTAATAATAGATACTCTCGTTCTATTTGACGATAGGTTTTCTCAATGTAGGTTAGAATACATGTTATTTTGGAAAACAGTTTTGGAAAAATCCCCTAACTTACTAGATAATGAAATTATATGTGGAGAAATCGCTTACGAGTTGATAGCAAAATATCTAAATGATGGACATATAATACTGAGAGAGGCATATCTAGATATATTAGAGAAGAGTGGCATAATTGAGAAATATCCTGTACTTAAATATTTTAAAGACTATTATACTATCTCTGAAGAAGAGAAAAAAGAGGTATTTAAAAGATACTGGAAATTTAAGGAGTTAAGGAAGGCAATAGCAGTAGCTATTAAATTGAAATTGAAAGAATTTATTAAAAATAAAAAATATAATGCCATAAGAGAATATTTGGATATGATATCTCAGATGGAGATTCACAGGGAAATATTCTACATGTTATATGAGCTCATTTTACTGAAACATATGGGATTTAAAGAAGCAGGGAATATAATAAACAATATCAGGGATAAACATCCTACCATCCCCTACTACTTAGAGAAAAGATTATTCTTCAATATAAATGAACCTATAATCATTATTAGGAGTTATAAGCTTAAAAGACTGCTGGCAATGGTTAAAGAGGGGTTCTACATAAGTTACGATCTAGTGAACAAAGTCAAAGAGGTAGCAATATATGAACATGTCTGCGGGGAAAATACTGAAATAGCATTAAAAATTCTATCTGAGATAAATGATGAGGAATGTAAATCTATCGTTAAGGAAAAATTGGAGTTAATGAAATATATAAAGGAGAAACCGATAGTCAAAAATAAAAAGTTAAAGGAGATGGACTGGAGAGAAGTCTGTCTTATGATAGAGTATCTACCAACTGAAGGAAAACTGATAATATCAGGCGACTACGACTTGGAAGATCTCTTAAATAAAATGATGGATATTTTAGAGAAGGAGGATAAAATTATTGTAAAAATTAAAATTCTGGATTACCTAATAAATGAGATTTACGAAAATGAAGAACTGTTGAATATGTTGCTAAGTAATAGAAATCTATTCAAGATTATCTACAATCTTTGTTCAGACAACAAACATCTTCTACTATTTAAGAGGGCGGTGATATTACTGGAGGAGTTAGCATCTGTAGAGGAGGGATGGTTGGAGAGAAATATTATAGAATACTACAAAGAAGGAGTAGAATATAAAAAACCCCTAAGATATTTACTCTATATGTTATCTGAAAATATACCACTGTATTTCAAATTAGAGATCTTAAGGGCAGTAAAAAAGACGATAAAATACAGAGTAGAACAGTGTAAGAAACTCTGTGTAGACATCCGTAAAATGTTAGAAGAGGGAAAGATTACAAAAGAAGAGATCCTATCTAAGTATAAGGATATTATGGGAATTCATGCCATAACTTCACCTAACTCCATAATATGTCAAAATATGGATAATGCATTAATAATAGTATGCACTATATTCTCGGGGGATATAAAGAAACAACCGTGGATCCTCATCAAGAATGCACTAGATATTTTACTTCTAATGTGTGATTATGTACTGTCAGATGAGAATATTGTAAGTACTGTGATAAAAAAGTTGTTAGAATACTACGAAGTATTGAAGGACGAGGAAATAATCTATCTATATCTGTATATAAGAAAACTTTTAGAGAGGAGTAACTACAATATTGAGAAGTTAGGAGAAGAGTATCTAAGGAGATATGAAGAACTTAAGAGGCGTGTACTTGTATAAAAAATTGCTGTGGAAGTCTTTTTATGGTAAATATTAAAATAGATACTAAAAATATAGCCTGGATATGTAGAAAATGTGGAAGGTGTTGCTACGATCCTCCTACTGTAACTAAGAAAGATATTGGTAACATATGTGGATATTTAAAAATTGCCTTTAAAGAGTTTGTAAAGAGATATGTAGATCACTTCAATGGTACTGTAGGAGAATTGCGGCGGATTAAAAAGAAGTGTATATTTCTAAAAGACAACAAATGTTCCATATATCCCGCAAGGCCCTTAATCTGTAGATTACGCCCCTACTCCATCCAGGAGATAGATGGCCAGTTGGTGCTAACCTACGACAGTTGGTTTTTAGAGAAATGCCCAGGACTGTTCGTAGGAGACATCCCAGTTGAAGAAGAATATATAAGGTATGGATTATTGGTAGCTAAATACCTTGGCATTGAGAGGAGAACTCCCAAGGATGCCTTTAAATCTATTAGATATAAAAAGATATAAAAAATAGCATATACCAATGATGAGAGACTTACACTGATTTATGATGATCCGTATGAGCTCTGAGGTATAGAAATAAATTATACTCTTTCAATAACCAACATACCACTGCCTAAAACCTTATATCTAAAATCGTATCCCATTTTTTCCAAGGAGTCTAATATTTCTTTCTTCGATAGATACCTTTTAAAAAACTTGTTCAATCTGTTATAGAATTCAAATAGCTCCACATTTACATCTTTGGCTAAATCTGTGAAGAATTCCTCTGCAATGAATAACTTGCCTCCTGGACACAGGGCGTCCATCATCTTTTTAAGGAATATCCTCGGCGAGGAAACGTACTTTAAGGTATATGTACAGATGACGTAATCGTATTTGTTTTTAATTATTGCATCATGGAAGTCTATATTTTTCAATACTATGTTTCCAAAGTTCCACTTTTTGGTTCTAATTTCAGCCATTTTTAATAGGTTCTTTGAGATATCTATACCTGTATACCATCCTCTTGGAGATATCTTGGAAGCATAAAACTCAGGAGATCTAGACCCGCAACCTACATCTAACACATGATCCCCGTTGTCTAAATTTAAGAACTTGGCTACTACATTTCTACAAGATTTCATATAAGAGGTATTCAATATAATATCCCATATATCTGCATCCTTTATAAAGTTTAGCCATATCTTAGGGTGGTTATACCCTATAAGAGCATACTTGGAAAGTTTAGTCATGTAGTCGTAGTTTATAGAATAATCTTCCATAAATTTATCATACTCTGGATGTCTTATAGTTATCTCCTTGTCCATATTTAACTCCAAAGTACCGTCGTCATTTTGATACACTATCTCCAGGCTAATCGCTGTTTTTATATAGTTGTTGAGGAAGTCACTGTTCGGATATCCTAAGAGAGTGTTTACTTCCTCTATTTTCGGTTTATACTTACTAATTATCCCGTATATTCCGAAGTCCATCCCCTGTCTAAAGAATGCTACCAGGAGTTCACTGCTTAAATATTTAATTGTAAAGTCCATAGATTCAATAAGTTTATTTATGTTATCTGTCTGATATTCGTATTCGTAGTTACTTCTTTCGAGTATTCCCTGAACATCGTAGTTGTAATCGATACTCATAAACCTCACCATTTACTTATTTTATCGTAATCCTTTAAATACTCTACGACGTTTCTTCCATACTCGGTAATGGTATAGATCTTCATTCCGTTTTCATCGATACATTTTACTAAACCTAACTCAATCAAGGAGTAATGACCGTTATACCTTGTACTCATTCCCTTCAGACATCCTAACACGTTACTTGGATCTGATTTTACCCACCTCGAGAGTTCAGATAGATAAACCCCTTGGGGATATATTTTATATAAGAAGAACAATATTTTCTTTCTCAACTTACTTTTATTCAACGATCTTATAATAGTGGGATTTATAAAAATCATGTCTCGTTTTGTCATAGAGGACACCCTGTATAAACAGTAAAATCTATACTCATCCTATTATTCCTATATATCTAAAATTCCAGTTTTTATATTTTATATTTATATTATTATATTATTATATTTTATTTCATATTATCCAATAAAAATTTTTATGGTTATATAAAATTTATCTTTATTATATCAGTTTCATCACCTTGTTGTAGATATCTACGGTACTCTTAGCAACAGCTTCCCAACTATATTTACTATACACATTCCTTTTTGCATTCTTTACTATCCATTCCCTAAGACCTTCATCAGATAGAACCCTATCTATCCCCCATGCAATAGAGTTAGGATCCTGAGGATATACTGTTATACCGTTATACTCGTGTTGGATTATCTCCTTCAATCCTCCAATTCCACTTGCAACAACTGGAGTTCCTGCAGCCATTGATTCCAAAGCCACTATTCCAAAAGGTTCATACACGGATGGTATAACTGTTACATCGGCAGACTTATAAAGCTTTTTAAGCATATCCCCATTGACAAAACCTAGAAATATTATCTTATCTCTACACCCTAACTGAAAAGCTAAATTCTCCAGATATCCCCTCATATCTCCAGAACCTGCTATAACTACCTTAGAGTTGGGATATTTTTCAAGTACCTTGGGTACTGCCCTTATGAGATACTCCACCCCTTTCTGATAAACCAGCCTTCCAACGAAAAGTATCATTTTTTCATCAGGTTTAACCCCAATACTCATCTTAAACTTTTCTTTTTCCCTCTCATCCATGTAGATATCAAACTCTTCTGGATTGATACCGTTATAGATTACATTTACTTTATCCCACGGTACCTGGAATAAAGAACAAATCTCTTCCTTAATGGAATGGCTTACAGTTATTATCGCATGGGATTCATAGGTACTCCACCACTCCAACTCGTTTATAACCTTGGAATCTTCGGAGTAAATACCACCACATCTACCTCTCTCTGTACTATGTATAGATTGAATGTAAGGCTTATTTAGTAGATGTTTTACACTACTACCAACTGTATAGGTCATCCAGTCGTGGCAGTGAATAACATCGTAGTTATCAATTCCTAAGAGTCCTAATTTTTTCTCAAGGGCGCTTCCCATCAAGAGAACCCACGTTAAAAAATGTCGATGTTTTATAGGTCTAACTCTGTAGACATTGACACCATTTATATTTTCATACTCTGGTAAATCGTAACCAACTGTAATAACATCCACACTGTGTCCAATTTTAACTAAAGCTTCAGCCAGTCCTTTACAATGTACTGATAATCCTCCTACCATTATGGGGGGGTACTCCCAAGTAACTATAGCCACCCTCACGTTGTCCCTTCTTTATTATTTTATTATTAATATTATTAATACTCAACATAAAAATTTTCTGATTGTAATAGATATTATGGTTATTATTATTTTTTTTATTTTTTTATTATTATTTTTTTTAATAGTGTTAGTGAATACAATTTCAAGGAGATATATATGGAAAAAAAGCTAAAGAATATTCTACAAGATCTATCAGAGAAGAGAATCTCAGTTAAAGAGGCTGAAACTCTTTTAAAGATCTACCAGATTGAAGAGATAGAGGGTAGAATTAAATTAGATATCTTCAGAGAGTTGAGATCAGGTATTCCAGAAGTGGTGTATGCTAAAAATAAAGACTTCGATGATGTAATTTTGGTGTTGAAGAGATCTGCAGAAGAGAAGGGGATAGCACTTGCAACAAAGGTTAGAAGAGAACATATACTAAAATTGGAAAGAGAAAAAGAAGATATTACAAAAAATCTGAATATTCAGGACTATGAATTTATTGTAAACCATAAGGCCTGCACTATAGTACTTAAAAGGAGAGGTTATAAACAGAAAATCCATGGAAAAATAGGTCTCTTAGCTGCAGGTACAAGTGATATACCAATAGCAGAAGAGGTTAAAGTTACAGGTGGGTTCTTAGGTTGTAAAGTTATACACTCCTACGACGTAGGTATAGCTGGTATCCACAGACTCTTTGAGCCTTTAAAGAGGATGATCGAAGAAGATGTATGTTGTATTGTAGTAGTTGCAGGGATGGAAGGAACCCTACCTTCTGTGGTGGCAAGTTTAGTGGATATCCCTGTAATCGGCGTCCCTGTGTCAGTGGGATATGGAGTTGGAAAAGATGGTAAGGCTGCT
Source organism: Methanofervidicoccus abyssi (assembly GCF_004310395.1). NCBI lineage: Archaea > Methanobacteriati > Methanobacteriota > Methanococci > Methanococcales > Methanofervidicoccus > Methanofervidicoccus abyssi. The sequence goes on from NZ_BFAX01000004.1 coordinate 214,387, forward strand.
CTCTACTCTATGCTAACATCCTGTGTTCCAGGACTGGTAGTGGTGAATATAGACAACGGCTTTGGTGCAGCATCCTTCGCTGCACTACTGGCAAGGAAGGTTTATAAACCTTAATTCCTCTCAAAAGTAATAAAAATCCTAATAAAAATTAATAAAATAACAGTAATTAAATATATAATATATAAGGATTTCACTTCCCAATGGTAAGTATAAGTTCCCTTATTATCTTTGCAGCTGCGATAGAGGTAATACTATTTACATCACAGGGTGGAGACACCTCTACAACATCGAAACCTACTATTTTATCCCTTAGATCCCTAAAAAGATAAAGGGTACTTATCAGCTCCTTAGTAGAATATCCACAAGGTTCAGGAGTGCCAGTCCCGGGGGCGTAGGCTGGATCTAATACATCTATATCTATGGTGATATAAATATACTTATCTAAGGATTTTATCTCTTTAATATCCTCTTCCTTCGGTAACCTACTGAATATATTTGTATTCTTCCAGGCAAATTCCCATTCGTCTTTATCTCCACTTCTAATACCAAATTGATATATATCTTTTGTAATCTCATAACATCTCCTTATAACCGAGGCGTGGGAGTATTTATTTCCTAGATACTCCTCCCTTAGATCGCAGTGGGCATCAAAATGGATAAGCACTATATCCTTATAGACCTCTTTTGAAGATTTAACGAGGGGATACGTAGTAGAGTGATCACCCCCTATCATTACCACCTTCTTTCCATCCCTCATAATCTCAAGAGTAGCTCTATAGATTCTATTTAGGATCTCCCTTTGATCCCCCTCTATTATAATGTTGTTTAAATCTGAGATTTTTACATCTGCTAGATCTCTTCTTAGATGTGGACTGTAGGTTTCTAACACCCAGGAGGCTTTCCTAACTTCGTCTGGTCCAAATCTTGCCCCAGGTTTATAGGTAGTTGTGCCGTCGTATGGCACTCCAAATATAGCAAATTCACACTCCTGGTAGTCAGAATAGGCACATAGATACCTATAACACTCCTCGAAGTAGATGTTCTCACCTTATTTATTAAATTTATTAATTATTCATCAGCTATTAACAAACCTCAATAATTAAGTATCAGATTATATTAAAAAATAAGATAAAAAATAAGGAAAAGGTTTAAAATAAAAATAGAGTTTTTCAATTATCCTGCTAGTAAGAATTTTTCATTATTTTATTCTCGTTATAGCTCTAATAGTGTTTTTTAACATATATATATTTACTATATTTCTTTAAACTGTCACTTTGATGGAACTCTCACCGATCTCACACCTTTCAGGGTAACAACTGTAGTTACATAATTTTATGGTTATTATTATTTTTAATAATTTTTTAATTTATGATATTTAAGATAGTTATTTTTTTATTAAAATCTTAATGAATTATTATAACTTTAAAGAACATATAATTTTTGTATTTCGTGATACTATGGAAAGAATGTATATCCTTAAGGTAGCTTACGATGGACGTCATAGGGGATTCCAATCTCAACCTCACAGAGACACTGTATGTGATCACGTACTAAGTGCATTAGAAGAGTGTGGTTATATAAGTGAAGAAAAAAGGGGTATTGTATTTTACGGAGGTAGAACCGATAAAGGTGTCTCTGCACTTGGAAATTTTGTAGTAGTCTATCTAAAGAAAGAACCTAAACTTTCCTACATTTACTCAAAGTTAAAGAATAAAGGTATCTGGGTACTAGGATATAGAGAGATAGAAGGAATACCTAAAGTAAAATATAGACACTATAGGTATATACTTCCAAAGGAAGGTAATTACAACGTAGGTCTGATGATCGAGGGATCTAAAAAACTTATTGGGACCCATTCCTTCCATAATCTTTCCAAAAGAGACAGATCCAAGAAAAAAAGTCCTATTAGGAGAATATTCGATATAAAGATCTCCGAGGATAGATACTATATTATAATAGATGTCATAGGCGAAAGTTTTCTCTGGAATATGGTAAGGAAGATAGTAACAGTACTCTCTGAGATAGGTAGAGGTAGGAAAGATATAAGTTGGATAGATGACCTCCTGCATATTGATCATAGGGAAGGTGTACCTCCTGCTCCTCCTGAAGGTCTTATTCTAGTTGAAGCTAGGACAGATGTAGAATATATATACGACCCCTACGTACTTAGAAGATTCAGAGAAGAATGGATGGAAGAGTATCTTAAGAGTATTGTAAAGTTTGGAATATCTAAAAGTATGGTAGATCTACTGGAATCTCCTTTTAACAGAATGGTATAGTATAGCCTGTAGTCCGTAGTATTTAACCATGCCTACGATCTCTCTCTGGTCCATATCCTTCTCCTCAAAGGATACGAGATCTTTATTGTACAGTGCATATGGACTCTCTCTTCCAATAACCCTAATAGAACCTCCGTATAACTTCAAGGTAACTTTTCCACAAACTCTTTCCTGGGTTTTTTCTATGAATGCATCTAATGCTTCCCTTAGAGGTTCATGCCAGAGTCCTCTATATATAAGATCTCCGTAGGTGGCATCTACTATATCCTTGAACTTCAACTCTTCCCTACTGAGTACTAACTGCTCCAACGCCTTATGTGCAGTTATTAGCATCACCGCCCCCGGACATTCATAGTTTTCCCTGGATTTTAAACCTAAGATTCTATCTTCCATAATGTCTATCCTACCGATACCGTTCCTTCCACCTATTCTGTTACACTCCCTTACAAGATCAACAGGATCCATCTTCTTTCCATTTATACCGACAGGGACACCTTTTTCAAACTCTATCTCTATGTATTCTTCCTCAGTACATTCCTTTGGATTCCTCGTCCATGTAAATATCTCTTCAGGAGGTTCAAATGATGGGTCTTCCAAAGGACCTCCCTCTATACTTCTGCCCCACAGGTTTTCATCTATACTGTATTTTTTACTCTCTGATGGAATATCTATACCATGTTTTTTGGCGTACTCTATCTCCTCCTTCCTTGTAAGATTTAGGTCCCTAATTGGAGCTATGATTCTTAGATGTGGTGCCATCGCCCTGACGATACTTTCAAATCTAAACTGATCATTCCCTTTCCCTGTACAACCGTGAGCCACTGCCTCTGCACCTAACTCCTCTGCCAGCTGGACCAGCTTCAATGCAATTAAGGGCCTTGCTAGAGCTGTAGATAGAGGATATCCTTCGTACATGGCATTTGCCTTTATTGCCCTAAATATGTATTCTTTTACAAACTCTTCCTTGGCATCTATAGTGTAGTGTTTATATACTCCGTATCTTTTTGCCTTCTCCTCAGATTCCACAATCTCTTCTTCAGGTTGTCCCACATCTACACACAAGGTTACTACCTTATAGCCATACTTCTCCTCTAACAACTTTAGACAACAACTTGTATCTAAACCTCCAGAGTATGCTAAAACACATATCTTATCAGCCATCTTATCACCTGTATATTGGTTCTACGAAGGATTTTACCCTCTCCATATTTCTCCTGAGTATCTCATCTATCTTTGGATATATATCCTCATCTAAGCAACTTACAGTTATGGCAGGGGTGTTTATCTCTCCCATAAACTTTTTGACGTTCTTCTCGTGGAACAGAATACCCTCGTAGTATTTGAGATTTGGTATTACATACAGTATCCCTTCAAGTTCCCTGATCTCATGGCAGGCGTCTAGTATAGTGTCTATAGTTAATGTCATAGTTCCAGAAGTTTTCGAGATCCTAGAGATCCTGTAAGTATTTAACAACCCCCTTTTCTTACCTACCTTTAACCTCTCTAATGAGTTATCTACCTCGAAAATCTCCCTATCATACACTCCTTTTGGATTCTCTACAATAAGTACTTCGGGATCGAAGTTGGAAATGACCTCTGGACTCAAGCCCCCTAACCCAGTTAAGTCGATAACTAAGTCAGGGTTTAACTTCTTATTTCTCAAGGCGAGATTGAAAGAGTTTATGTCCATAAAAGTTATATCCTTATTGTTTCGCACAATATCCTTCAGATGGGGATATATATCTACAAGTATCACCTTCTCAGAGTCATTTAAAAGGGAAGAAGCCATATAATTTCCACAGAGGTAGGCTCCAAATATGAGGGTCTCCCTAAACTCTTCCCCCTCTAAGAAGTACTTTATAGCTCTTGTCTTCTCCTCCACAATAGAGTATATTATATCTACTACCTTAGTTTTTGACTCCAAGGTTTTCACAGTCTCAGTTATACCACACATCATAGATATCCCTCTATATACCTATCCTCTTCAGAGCTTCCAACAACTCCTCTCTCACAGTATCTTCAATACTTCTTTTATGTATAACAGAGGGAGGAGACAGGGAACCACTTAAGATCCTACCTTTGCCGTCCATAATGAGAAGCATAGAACCTGAACCTGGCACTCCCAATCTTCCCCTTGCAATAACTATATGGGCATCTGTAGTATCTACTGCCATCAAACCCTTACTTAATACCGGCATCCTTGTAAGATCTGAGACCTCTGTAGGTATATCTACCTTGGATATATCTACATCCTTATCTTTATATACCTTCTCTATTAAGATATCTCTGATTATCCTAAATTTATTTAAGTTGTTTGTAGCAACAACTATCTTTTTCCCATTGAGAATATAATTCTTTATAGTTTCTATCTCTTCCCATTTATCTCCTTTTCTTTCTCCCCTGTAGGATTCAAGGTATGCCTTTAGAATACAGTTTTCCAATCTATCCATCCCTCTCCCTTTTCTATTTATTTTCTTTTTAGTTGTTGATGATTTTTAAGATATATATCTCTAGGTGTGTTTATAGTATTCCTACTATTTCTTTTTTTATTAAATTATAATTAATTAATACAATTAATAATCTTAGAATCATGAATAAAAAAATAATAATTTCAAAACACCTAAATAAACAACAATAAATAAAGGTAAAAAACAAAATATGGCTTTTATATCGGAGTATTGGAGAAAGTTTAATAAAAAGTGAAACTATGTTCAGGATGGATGTAAGTGGGCTGATCCCCAAGAATATGGAGAATAGAGGTTTATTAATATTAAAGGACAACCTAAGGTTCATCGAGGATATACTAAGTCATCGAAGAATTCCAAAAGAAGGGTTACCTGAAGATAAGATAAGATTACTTTTAAAGTTCTTCTCACTTATGGATACTGACAAGGATCCAAAGGTTATAAGGATTGGGGAGAGGGAGGGTAGATGTGTTTCTAAGATCCAGGAAGAGTTAGTCTCTGGATTCTGTCATGGTATAGGTAGAAGTGGCAATCTCATAGATCCTCAACCTAAAGCCCCCGGTGCAAGTGCAATGTACAACTTGACTAATAGTATGTTAACAAGTTTCCTAAGGAATCTTGGTTTAAAGGTCCATGGGATAGGGCTACCAGTGGCAACAGGACTCTCCCTATCTCTCTGTCTGAATGCTGTAAGGAGGATGTATAACTCCAACGTGGTGATATACCCCTACGCTGCCCATAAGAGCCCAATAAAAGGGGTCTATCTTGTAGGGTTTAGGATGAGGCTGGTGGAGACTAAACTTTACGGAGATGCCGTCAAGGTAGATGTAGATGATATAGAAGATGCCATAGTACATGAGATAGATATGGGCAACAATCCCTGTATATTAAGTACTTTAACATTCTTTCCACCTAGGGAGAGTGATGATATAGTAGAAATAGGAAAAATCTGTAAGGAATACAACATACCTCACATTGTAAATGGTGCTTATGCACTCCAGAATAGATACTATATAGAAAAACTGAGGAAAGCATTCAAGTATCGTGTAGATGCAGTAGTAAGTTCTTCAGATAAGAACCTACTAACACCCATAGGTGGAGGTATTGTATATTCAAAGGATAAGGATTTTTTAAGGGAGGTATCTCTCAGTTATCCAGGTAGAGCCTGTGCAACTCCTATTGTAAATATACTTATCTCTCTCCTATCCCTAGGAATGAAAAGATATCTGGAGTTGATGGAGGAACAGAGGAGATGTAGAGATCTTTTAGAAGAACTCTTAAACAATCTAGTTGAAAAAACAGAAAGTAAAGTTTTAAATATTAACAATCCCATATCCTTAGCTGTAACTGTTAATTCGGATCCTGTTGAAATTGCAGGAAAACTTTATAACTTACGGGTCACTGGTCCAAGAGGTGTAAGATCCACCGACAAATTTGCTACCTGCTATCTTCACAAGTATCCTTACGATTACATTGTTATAAATGCAGCTATCGGTGTAAGGGATAAAGATATTATTGCGGTAGTTGAAAAATTGGAAGACGTTCTATTGAGACGGTAACAGGTGAAAAGATGGCTATATCCATTGCTATAGCATCAGGTAAAGGAGGTACGGGTAAAACCACTATTGCAGCAAATTTAGCCGTAGCTTTAGCTAAGTTCAGAAGAGATGTTATAGTGTTAGATGCAGATATAGCTATGGCTAATTTAGAGTTAGTATTGGGAGTTGAAGGAAAAGGTAAAACATTAAACGATGTTCTTGCAGGGAGGGCCAGTATAGAGGAGGCTATATATGAAGGACCTGCAGGGGTAAAGGTAGTGCCTGCAGGTATATCCCTAGATGCATTTAGGAAGGCACGACCAGAGAAATTAGAGGAAGTACTGAAGAAATTACATGACATGGCTGAAATTATAATTATAGACTGTCCTGCAGGAATTGGAAGAGAGGCTTTGACTGCAATATCTGCTTCAGAACACCTAATACTGGTAGTTAATCCGGAGATATCCTCTATCTCCGACGCCCTCAAGGTTATAGCTATTGCCAGGAGATTAGATACAAATGTATTAGGAGCTATAATAAACAGAACTATGAAAGAAGATTCAGAACTAAGCTCAAAGGCTATTGCTACAATTTTAGAAGTTCCGGTTCTAGGTGTAGTTCCTGAAGACCCCAACGTAAGGAAGTGTGCTGCATTTGGAGTACCTATTGTAATAAGGTATCCAGATTCTCCCGCTTCTCAGGCCATTATGGAGATCGCTGCAAAGTTGATAGGTAAAGAATACAAACCTAAAAAAGTTGAAAAAGAATCCTTTATTAAAAAATTCATTAGAGGAATATTTGGAGGTAGAAAATGACGTATGGTACAGTAGCCATAATAATAGCCATATTTAGCCTTATATTAAACGTTATATTATTCATAAAAGTAGTCCAGTTAAAGACGGAGTTAGATCATATTAAACAATCCACTAAGTTAACTAGAGAGGAGTTGGAAAAAATCCAGGAAAGACTGAAGAGACTTAAAGATTTGAAGTAATTTTGATAGTATATGAAAGGAGAAAGAATGAATTTCTACGAAATAATGGCTACTGTATTGTCTATCTTTAGTATTTTTGTATATTTTACACTATTTATAACTACTATCCAACTAAAAAAAGAGTTGAAACAACTTAAACAATCCACGAGATTAACTGAGGAAGAGTTGGAAAAAATTAACGAGAGGTTAGAAAAACTTAAAACTTCAAAATAGAGGGAAAAAATGATACCATACAGTACAATAGCCATAATAATAGCCATATTTAGCCTTATACTAAACGTTATATTATTCATAAAAGTAGTCCAGTTAAAGACGGAGTTAGATCATATTAAACAATCCACTAAGTTAACTAGAGAGGAGTTGGAAAAAATCCAGGAAAGACTGAAGAGACTTAAAGATTTGAAGTAATTATGAGATGTTCTCGCATAAGTACTTCAAGGCCTCTTCTTCCATAAAGTGCAACTTTCCAGGAATGATAATGGAGTGTAGAGGAGGCCCAAAGTCGTAATCAATAAGATCTTTGATTTTGCCATATACAATTTTTGGTTTAAAACTCCCTGCCCTGGCAAGTACAACAACCTTGGTGTTCTCATTTAAAATGTTCTCCCTTCTCCTATTCTCTATCTCAAGTAGGATCTTAAGACCTTCGTTGGCACTCATGAATCTATTTTTATCACTATCTAAATCTAAGAGACAGAGTGTGTGTAGGCCCATCCTCAGATTATCCCTTATAACATAGTAGGGGGTCTCTGGAAAGTAGTTAGGTTCGGGAAAGACTATTGAGGCGGTTCTTCCAAATTTGTATATCTGTAATCCTGTAATTCCCACTGCAGAGTATATAGAAGGGGCATTAATAACCCTTACATCTATACCTCTCTTCTTAGCCTCTATGACGAGATCTACATGGGTCGTAGCCACCATAGGGTCTCCTGCTGTTAGGAACATCACTGTCTTATTTCTACTCTCTTCAATTAGTTTATCACTCCTACACTCAACATCTTCTCTACTAAGGAGGGTTATCTTCTTTCCAATAACTTCTTCTATTTTATTTAAGGTTGTACCAGTTAAAGCAGCTGTGTAGAATTCTGCGTATATTTTATCTGCCCTTTTAGCGTATTCAAGAGTTTTTAGAGTCATATCTTTTTCGTCGTACAATCCCAAACCCGCAAGTATCAACATATTACAATCCCTCTTTATTATTAAAGATATTGAAAAATCAATAACAAAAATATATGGTTATAATAGTTATTATAATAATATCCTAAAATCGTTAAATATCTCAGGATTTTTATGAGCACTAAAATAAGAATTTGATAATAGAAGATTTCTCTATATTTTATCTTATATTTTATTAAGTATTATTTTTTAAACAATATATTAATGAGGACTGTTCTAATCAAGGTTTTACCTGTTCATTATTAAATCAATATATTTACATATACAGATAAATTGGATACCAAAAATAAACGAAAAATGGAGCCTTGGGCGGGATTTGAACCCGCGACCTTCTGCTTACCAAGCAGACGCTCTGCCAGGCTGAGCCACCAAGGCACAATACCGATTATTCTATAAATCCACCATCAGGTATATATACTTTTCGGTTATGTAGAATCTGACTACCTTACTTCTTCAATACCTAACTGTTAATTCAGGATAAAATTCAGGATAAGAAGAACTTATTTTATATTTTATTTTTATTTTTTTGATTTTAATTATTCTTAATTTTATAATTATTATTTTTTTAATGTGCTCCATTGTTGCTACTATTTAGTAATTATTTTTGTCATGATTACAAAAAGTAATAGTTGTTAGGTACATCGGTTATGTATTTATATATTAAAATATCAAATTATTTAATATGAGTGGAGATAAGATAATTCGGGATCCTATATACTACGATATCCATATCAAGGATAGTGAGATGTCTCTAATAGATACTTTAGAGTTTCAAAGACTGAGGAATATAAAGCAAACTGGATTAACTTATATGGTATATCCCAGTGCAACTCATACTCGTTTTGAACACTCCATAGGTGCCATGCATATTGCTGGGGAGGTTTCTAAGGGTTTAAAAGGGGTAGATTGTGATCTCATAAGGATAGCAGCATTACTTCACGATATAGGCCATCCTCCATTTTCTCACTCCTTAGAAATTAGAGGTTATAATCATGAATACTATACCAGGAAGATAGTGAAAAAGATGGATATCGAAAATTACTCTCCAAGGGAAGTTATAGATGTTCTGCAGTATAAAGGACCGGAAGGGTCATTAATAGGTGGGGATATAGATATAGACAGAATAGACTACCTACTAAGAGACAGCTATCATACAGGGGTGGCATACGGATCTATAGACTACAACAGGTTAATAAAGTGTATTGTACTATTCGAAGATAACAAACCTAAACTGGGTATATTGGAGAAAGGAGTAGTTGCGGCAGAATCCCTTCTCATAGCTAGGTATCAGATGTACTCCTCTGTATATATGCATCCAACCTCCAGGATCTCTGAGACAATGTTGAAGAATGCTGTTATCTATGGGATAGAAGAAGGTCTCTTTGAGGTAAGGGATCTCTCGAAGATGGACGATATAGACTTAATAAGTATATTAAGGGACTCCGAAGGGGAAAGTAATAAACTGATTAAGATGCTTGACAGAAGGAAGTTATTTAAGAATGTACTTGTAGTTAGATACAACGAGTTATCCCCCTATGAGAAGTGGATACTGATAAACCTTGGGGAAGAAGAGATCAGACGTATAGAAGAAGAACTCTCAGAGAAATTTAATACAACTGTATTCCTCGATATACCTCCTTATCCTAAGATAAGCGAGCACCGTATTACAGTACTTGCAGGCGAGAGAAGATACAGGTTAGATGAGATATCACCTCTTGCAAAGAATTTAAAATGGGCCTATATGAAATCCTGGGATGTTAGGCTGTACAGTCCTCCAGATAGATATAAGGAGTTGAGGGAAAAGATAGATAGCACCAAGTTGAAAGAAATACTCCTCCAATTCAGAGATAGGTGTATGGAGAGTCCCATCTTGGATATCCTCAGAAGAGAAGATAGAATAAGGGGAAGAGGAAAACTGTTAAGTATTGTAAAGGAGAGAGGTTTATCAGAGTCGGAGTTTTTAAATGAACTTCAAAAGTTGATATTCTCAGGTTTAATAAGAGAAGAGGTTGTAAAAGTAAGAGGTATCTACAGGTACGACTACTCTGCATTGGAGGGTTAAGGTGATAGGATGATAGTTCTGGGACTGGAAGGTACCGCCGAAAAAACTGGTGTGGGGGTTATAGATTCAGAAGGTAATATACTCTTCAATAAAACTGTGATGTATAAACCACCTGTACAAGGTATAAATCCAAGAGAGGCTGCAGATCACCATGCAGAAACCTTTCCTAAGTTGATTAAAGAAGCCTTTGAATATGTGCCTAAGGAAGAAATAGATCTAGTAGCATTCTCCCAGGGGCCAGGGTTAGGTCCAAGTCTGAGAGTTACTGCAACTGCAGCAAGAACTTTGGCACTGTCAATGAAAAAACCTATAATAGGTGTTAACCACTGTATAGCACATGTTGAGATTGGAAAGTTGGTGACTGATGCCCAGGATCCCCTAACACTCTATGTAAGTGGTGGAAATACTCAGATATTGGCATACGTTGGAGGTAGATATAGAATATTTGGGGAAACATTGGATATTGCCATAGGTAACTGTCTCGACCAGTTTGCAAGGAACTGTGGCCTGCCCCATCCAGGAGGACCATACGTGGAGAAACTTGCTAAGGAAGGTAGTAGGTTGTTGGATCTACCATACACCATTAAAGGAATGGATATAACGTTCTCGGGGCTCCTAACTGCAGCTATAAAGAAGTATGAACAGGGGGAGAGACTGGAAAATGTATGCTTCTCCCTTCAGGAGGTAGCGTTTTCCATGCTTACAGAGATTACAGAGAGGGCTCTGGCACATACAGATAAGGGAGAGGTAATGTTAGTTGGAGGAGTAGCAGTTAATGGTAGACTTAGGGAGATGTTAAGGGATATGTGTGAAGAGCAGGGAGTGGATTTCTACGTACCTAGGAGGGATCTCTGTGGAGATAATGGAGTAATGATAGCCTACTTGGGGCTGTTGATGTATCTCAGTGGTAGGAGGATGTCTATAGAGGAGACAAAACCCATTCCTAACTACAGGAGTGATACTGTAGAGGTAACTTGGATAGATGAAGAAGGAGGTAGGAAAAGAAGAAAGATACCAGAGCATCTTATAGGAAAGGGGGCAGAGGCAAATATAAGGAGAATCTACTATCTAGGTTGGGAGTGTGTTGTAAAAGAGAGGGTAAAAAAGAAGTATAGATTGGAAGAGCTAGATACAACTATAAGACTGAGGAGGACTGTAAGGGAGGGAAGGTTCTTATATCTAATCAAAGATTATGGTATATTATCTCCCTATATATTCGACATAGATAAGAAGAATTACACGTTAACTATGAGTTATATTCCTGGGAACCTTGCAAAGGATGAGATAGAGAGAGGTAACTTGGATTGTTGTTATAACATCGGTGTTATAGTAGGAAAACTCCACGAAAGGGATATAATACATAACGACCTAACGACATCTAACTTTATAGTTGTAAAGGAGGGGGATACAGATGACAGTAAGGAAGTTGTTGAAGATTATAATGGTACTAAGATATATGGTAGCTGTACTCAAAGGGTTTTGGAAGATTGTGAAGACTGTGAGAATGATCTTGAAATTGATAGGAAACTTCTCGAAAAGAATAAGGTCTATATTATAGACTTTGGGTTAGGTAAATTTTCAAGTATGTTGGAGGATAAGACTATTGATCTTATAGTTCTTAAGAAGTCTATTATGAGTACCCACTATAGAGTATTTGAGGATGTGTGGAAGAGGATATTGGAAGGTTATAAGGTGTATAAGGAATGGAAGGAGGTAGTTGACTATATGGGTGAGGTGGAAAAGAGGGGAAGGTATTGTTAAAAGTAGAGGGATTAACAGAGTTTTATCCTCTTTTTAAGTGTTCAGATTATTATACTTTTAAAAAAAAGAATTAGAAAACCTCTATACAGTCTCTCCAGTATTCAGTGTAGTATGGAGATAGGAGATAAAAGCTTATTTTATTTTGTCTGTATATTCTTGATTTAGGTATTTTAGGTATTAACATTTTCAGGATTTTATTTTTTTGATATTTATTTAAAATTGAAATCTCTAATGGTTGCTGTTAATTTAAAAAGTTTTATCTATTGCTATAATCTATAATAGTTATAATGACAATTTTTAATAATAATAAAAAATAATAAAAATAAAAATAATAAAATAACTCTCCAGTGGAAGAATGATTGATATCAACGATAGAAGAATCATAAAAAGATCCATAGAAGCTATAAAAAAGCTATCCAGTAAATTAGATAATATTAAAATAATGCACCTCTGTGGATCTCATGAGCATGTTATATGTAAATATGGGATAAGGGATGTTCTACCTGAAAATATAACTGTTATTCCAGGTCCAGGATGTCCAGTATGTGTAACCACACAGAAGGAGATAGACACTGCCATATATCTTGCTGAAGAAGGTTATACAGTGGTAACACTGGGGGATATGTACAGAGTCCCAGGGAGTAGAAAATCTCTTATGGAACTTCAATCTGAGGGGGCAGATATAAGGATAGTCTATGGAATAGGGGACGCAGTTAGAATTGCAGAGAAAGAAGGGGAAAAAGTAGTGTTTATTGCCATTGGATTTGAAACTACTGCACCAACTACTGCCGCTGAAGTTGTCAATGTTAGATCTAGGAAGATAGATAACTTCTACATATTAAACTGTCATAGACAGATACCTCCAGTTGTAGAGTTCCTACTGGAGGAGGGAAGTAATATTCAGGGCTTCATATGTCCAGGGCATGTAGCTACTATTACAGGGCTAAAACCTTACTATAAACTCTGTAGCAGATATAAGATTCCTATGATAGTGGCAGGTTTTGAACCTGTGGATGTTTTAGTATCTATAGTAATGATATTGGAGCAGATACTAAACAACAGTTATAAGGTGGAGAACGAGTATAGAAGGGCTGTTAGGGAGGAAGGAAACCCTATTGCCCAGAGGTTGATAAATGAAGTATTTGAACCTGCAGATATGCCCTGGAGGGGATTCCCAGTAATAAAAAATGGGGGGCTAAAACTTAGGAAGAAATACAGGAATCTTGACATATACTACCATGAGGATATACCTGAGATGAAAGAAGTAGTGAACAGTAACTGTATATGTGGGGAAATACTTAGAGGTAAGAAGTTACCTACTGATTGTAAGTTGTTTGGAAAGTACTGTACTCCTATTAACCCTGTTGGAAGTTGTATGGTCTCCGAGGAAGGCACCTGTTATATATTTTATAAGTATAGGGGGTTTATTTGAGGTAGAAGTATAATCATAAAGAAAATAATTGTAAAAATTAAAAAAATAAATAAAAAAATAAATCATGATTTTAATTATCCCTTTTAATATCCACATCTTCAACTAACTTACTATACGCCTTCTCAGCCATTTCATAAATCTTATACTCATCGATATTAGTCATCTTCCCATCCCTTAGAACCACATTTCCATCTATTAAAACAGTATCTACAACTCCGTTGAAGGCATAGACTAGATGAGACTTTAAGTTTTCAACAGGTATCAGGTAGGGTTTCCTGAGATCTACAAGTACTATATCCGCCAAGTATCCTTCTTTCAGCACTCCAACCTCTAAGTTTAATGCCTTACCTCCGTTTAATGTGGCAAACTTAAAGGAAACCTCTCCAGGTATTGAAGTGGGATCTAGGGATATCCCCTTATGGATAAGAGATGATATCTTTATTTCTTCAAAGATGTTTAAGTTGTTATTACTACCACAGCCATCTGTTCCAAGGGTGATGAGGATATTCTTCTCTAAGAGTTTTGGAATAGGTGCAATACCTGAACCTAACTTCAAATTACTTATAGGGTTATGGGATACTACAACACTTTTTTTCTCTATAATATCTATTTCCCTATCTGATAGATGGACGCAGTGGGCTGCAATTACCTTTACTCCTTCAAAGAACTCTATGGAGTTAAGGTATTCAAAAGGTCTCATTCCAGTTTTTTCCTTTACTATTTTTATCTCATTCAAAGTCTCATTCATGTGTATGTGTACAGGGATATTATACTCCCTCGCTATCTCATGGGAAAATGTTAGAAGTTCCTTGGAACATGTGTATGGTGCATGGGGTCCTATGGCAGGTTTTATCCTCGGATTATCCATCTTTATTATCTTTTTTACTATTTTTTCACAGTTCTTTATCTCTTTCTCCCTTTTCTCCTCGTCGAATAGATCTATCATCCCGTAGGAGAGGACAGCCCTTATACCACTTTCAAGCACTCCCTTTATTATACCATCTAAGTGAAAATACATGTCGTTAAATGTAGTTGTACCACTCTTTATCATCTCTACAGTTCCAAGGAGGGTGCCTATATAAACCAACTCTTCATTTAACTTAGATTCCATCTTCCAGATGTAATTGTTCAACCACTCCATAAGGGGGATATCGTCTGCAACACCTCGAAAGATGGTCATGGGTATGTGAGTATGAGTATTGACAAGTCCAGGGATCGCCGCCATATTTTTTCCATCTATTATCTCCACATCTCTTTTATCTATGCTCTCTTTCTCTAATAGGTTTCTTCCTATTCTTTTTATCCTGTTCCCTTCTACAAGTATGTCCCAGTTGCCGTTGCTCTCCAGTAGTCTTACATCCCTTATAAGTATCATCCTAATCCCTCAACTAATTATCGTTTTAGTTCTTATACTACCTCCTCCATCTCCTACTGGCACACTCTGTCCATTTTTACCACAGTATCCAACACTTAGCTTAAACTCTTTTGTAACACCATCTACGTTGTGAAGTATTTCCGTTATCTCTCCACTGAGACCAGCGTCCCTTAATGGTGTTGTAAGTTCCCCATTTTCAATTAAAAAAGCCTCAACTGCATTAAATTGGAAAAGCCCTTTACCTGTATCTACCTGTCCTCCACGGGAACCTCTCAGGAAGATACCATTTTTCGTATCTTCTATTAACTCCTGAAAATCCCAATCCCCCGGTTTTATATAGGTATTACTCATTCTAACTAAGGGCTTATTTAAACCTTCTGCCCTCCCATTCCCTGTAACCTCCATATCCAACCGTCCTGCAGTTTCTCTAGTATGGAGGTAACTCTTCAAGATACCCTCTTCTATTATAACAGTCTCTCTACCTTTAACACCTTCACTATCGTACTTGTAATATCCAAAGGCATTTTCTATAAGGGGATTGTCTATTACAGTCACGTAATCACTACCGACTCTCTCACCTATCTTGTCCTTAAATACACTGTCATTCTGTAGCACTAAATCGGCCTCTGAAGCATGGCCCACAGCCTCGTGGATAAAGACCCCTGCAAGTTCAGGATCTAGAACAGCTTTAAACTCTCCCTTTGGACAAGGTTTTGCCCTAAGTAACCTTATAGCCCTCTCCTTAGTATTCTTAGACAACTCTTCTATATTACCCTCCTTTACAACCTCGAAGCCATAACCTCCAATACGTTCTGAGGCGTACTGTATATTGGAATTATCCCTTGCAACTGCAGTTATTCCCATAAGTACTCTACTAACCTCGTTCCTTATTAGGGCTCCTTCACTACTTACAAATAGAGAGTTTCCCAGTATATCTGAGTAGAGTACCGAAGTACTTACTATCATCCCCTCCTTATCTAGCATGTTTTTATGGGCTTCTATAATATACCCCTTCTTCTCTTCCACATCTACATCCTTGGGATTTATCTTTCCTATAGATTTTACATGGTCTCTATAAATTTTCACATCCTTAAGTATTACAGTTTTCTTCGAGTTCTCGTTGGAGAGTTTAGCCATTCTGTAGGCTCTCTCTAGCAGTGTTTTAATCTCTTCAAAGTTTATTCTGTGGGAATTTCCATACCCCCATCCATTTTTGTATAGCACTCTAACAGCAACTCCAGTGGTTGTACCTGAAGATATCTCTTCTATACTCCCATCTTTCAGTATAATGTTGTTAGATCTAATGTTTATTATCCTTATATCCCAGTAGGCGTCCAGAGAAAGACTTTCAAGCTTTTCCAGATAGTACTCTAAATCCATATTATCACCAGGGTTATAAAAATACTAAATAAATAAAATAATAAATAATAATTAAAAATAATAATAAAATATATAATGGAGACATTGTGCTGCTAAGCATCATATAAGATTCTATTCATATATTGTTAGGGTTGACACAACCTTTAAATAGTGCTCAGAAACAATCCTGGGGAAAGAAAAAACAACTGAATTTTACCCTTTTTATATCTTCTTTTT
This sequence comes from Methanofervidicoccus abyssi, assembly GCF_004310395.1. Taxonomy (NCBI): domain Archaea; kingdom Methanobacteriati; phylum Methanobacteriota; class Methanococci; order Methanococcales; genus Methanofervidicoccus; species Methanofervidicoccus abyssi. The sequence continues at coordinate 231,065 of NZ_BFAX01000004.1, forward strand.
AGGTATTTAATATTTTGTTGTCAGCTATAATAGAATTTATTTAATACTTATTACAATCTTACAATGATATTAACATATATCTACCTCAACATTCAAAAAGACTGGTCCCCTAACATCTATAACTTTACCTTTCCCTACAATATACCTAAATGCTATATCCTCCAACCTTAAATTAACATCTCCAAGGTTTCTAACTATAGGTACCCGTATCTTTAAATGATCTACATTAGATACAAGAGCCTCTTCTATCTTATAAGCAACTTTAAAGGAGATAGCATCTATATATCTTATTCCAGTGGGAATACCATACCTCCTAGTATCTTCTACAAGTTTTCTATATTCCTCCTTAATACCTTCATCCGACTCTGATATTCCTATGATATTACCATCGTATACGTATATTTCATTTAATACAGAAGGGCCTAACAACTTCTTGCCTTCTTCCTTCTCGTAAATGGTAATTCTTATATTTTTCTTCACATTGTAAAACTCTATTTCTCTCTCAAGTACTACTTCGCAGGGGGCAGGTTTATCCTTGTTCTTTATACAGATATCTATAAGATCTAGTCCTAAGTTGTAAAGTTCATCAGTTACTGGTATCTTGTCAATATGTATCATATAAGCAATATCTCTATCATCTAAAATAATATCGTAAAGTTGTGGATATACCATCCTCCTTACATCTTCATAGTTATACAGAATCATCGCCAGTCTCTCAACACCAAGACCTAAGTTCATAACAGGTACATCTATTCCATACTCACTTAGTGCAATGGGAGAGTATATACCAAATGTAGCAACCTCTAACCACTCCCCTAACTTTGGATGATATGCATAAACCTCAGTCTGGGTATCTGGAGCGTAGTATTTACTTTTCTTCTCATCAGGTTTAAATTTAAACCTACTGAATCCAAGTTGAGAGAGTAATCCCTCTGCAACAGCCATACCGTCATCTATGGAGACATCCTCTCCTACCACCACACAGGAGGCAGAGTGATACGTTATAAGATGGCTCCTATCTTCTCTCTGTTCCCTTCTAAAACACCTATCTATGGAGAACAGTTTAAAGGGAAGGGGTTTTTTGCCTATAAGATGAGATATTGTGATAAACCAGCCAGATGTCATGTGACTCCGTAGTGTTAGAGATAGAGGCTCAGGTGCTAACTTTTTGAACTCTGGAAATACCTCCTCCAGTACCTTCAATCCCATCTCACTGGACACCTCAAGAGCTCTACTTATCTCCAGCACTAAATCGTCTCCATCAATAACACCTTTCTTATACTTATGGAGAGTTTTTCTCAGGTTCTCCGCCTTATTTAAGGTCATCTCTATACCTAAACTCTCTATCTTCTCTATCTTGTCTCTCCCTAAACCTACATCCGGCCTGGGAAGACCTGCTAAGTAGAAACACCTATCCAATACAGCAAGGGCCTCTGGGCCAAACTGTTTATATATCTCTCTTTCATCTACTATTAAGGGATTTATATATTCCTCGAACCCCATCCTTAAATAACACTCCCTCAACTTCTGTATAGTATCCATCACTGGATGAGATTTTCCGTACTCCATTTTTATTCTTGGATATCTCCTATCTATATGTCTCTTAGGTAGCAACTCCTTTGTAGTTCTCCAAACCCCTTCAAAATCCTTCTTTGCCATTTCTAAGATTTCTTTCCTGTTGAACATCTTAATCATCCTTTTTTATAATTATCTTATTTTTTATTTTTTTAACTATCACTATAGGGATCCAAATTAAATTAAATCTAATTAAGTTTATATATCATATATAGTTTATATGTGGTATAACTCCTATCTAAAAAACTATTTGGAGGGATCTATATGGGAAGGGTTAAACAGTCGGAATTAAACATTGGAATGGTTGGACATGTTGATCACGGTAAAACTAGTTTAACTAAATTATTAACAGGAGTATGGACAGATACTCACAGTGAGGAGTTAAAGAGAGGTATTACTATAAGGTTAGGATATGCAGACTGTGAAATAAGAAAATGTCCAAAATGTCCTGAACCTGAAGCTTACACTGTAGAAAAGGTATGTCCAAGATGTGGTGCAAAAACTAAACTTTTAAGAAAGGTATCCTTTGTAGATGCTCCAGGGCATGAGACACTGATGGCTACGATGTTATCTGGTGCTTCTCTTATGGATGGTGCCATACTTGTTATTGCTGCAAATGAAGAGTGTCCCCAGCCCCAGACAAAGGAACACCTGATGGCATTGGATGTCTTAGGGATAAAGAATATAGTAATAGTGCAGAACAAGATAGATCTCGTTAACGAGGAAAAAGCTAGGGAAAATTATGAACAGATAAAGAAGTTCATAGAAGGCACTATTGCAGAGGATGCTCCTATTATACCTTTATCTGCTCACCATGGTGCAAATGTAGATGTACTTTTAAACGCTATCCAGGATCTTATTCCAACTCCTAAGAGGGATCCGAGCCTTCCAGCAAGGATGTACGTTGCAAGAAGTTTTGACGTAAATAAACCAGGTTGTGAGATAAAAGAATTAAAGGGAGGTGTTATTGGAGGGAGTATTATCCAGGGTGTGTTGGAGGTTGGAAAGGAAATAGAAATAAGGCCAGGATTGAAAGTTACCGAGGGGAATAAGACCTACTGGGAACCTATAATAACCAAGATTACATCCCTTAGGGCAGGCAATCTAAATGTGAAAAAGGCCTATCCAGGGGGACTGGTAGGTGTTGGTACAGAGTTAGATCCTGCCCTTACAAAGGCAGATGCTCTCAGTGGTAGTGTTGCAGGAGAGCCTGGAACCCTCCCTGAAACCCTCGATAGAATCACCATAGATGTCCATCTCCTGGAGAGAGTGGTAGGTACCAAGGAAGAGATAAAGATAGAACCTTTAAGGACAAACGAGGTACTTATGATAAATGTAGGTACTGCCACAACTGTTGGAGTTATTCTCTCTGCAAGGGATAATGTTGCAGATATAAAGTTGAAACTTCCGGTATGTGCAGAAAGAGGTGCAAGAGTAGCCCTAAGTAGGAGGATAAATGCGAGATGGAGATTGATAGGTTACGGAATAATACAGTAAAAGATAAAAAATAAAGATAAAATATAAATAATAATTATTGACAAAACCATTTTAAGGTGATGTTAATGGAAATATTTGAGAACATAAAGAATATAGGTAAAGTTATAAGATTAGAGAGGATATTTAACAAGGATTCGGAGAGGACTGTAATAATACCTATGGATCACGGAGTTACCATAGGACCTGTAAAAGGATTAGAGAATATGAAGGAGACGATAAATGCAGTAGCAGAAGGGGGAGCAAATGCTGTCTTAGTGCATAAGGGTATAGTGAGACATGGTCATAGGGGTTACGGGAAGGATATAGGTTTAATAATCCATCTCTCTGCAGGGACAAATCTATCTCCAGATCCAAATAAAAAGGTTTTAGTTACTTCCGTTGAAGAAGCTATAAGGATGGGAGCAGATGCTGTCTCTATACATGTGAACGTCGGGGCAGATTCAGATTACGAGATGTACAGAGATTTAGGTAGAATAGCTGAAATATGTGAGTACTGGGGCATGCCCCTAATAGCCATGATGTACCCAAGAGGTAGGAAGATAAAGGATGAAAAAGATCCTGAGGCTGTAGCTCATGCTGCGAGATTAGGTGCTGAATTAGGAGCAGATATAATAAAAACCAACTACACTGGAGATATCGACTCCTTCAAGGAGGTTGTAAAGGGATGTCCTGCACCGATTGTAATTGCAGGAGGTCCAAAAACTAAAAGTGATAGAGAGTTCCTACAGATGGTTAAGGATGCTATAGAGGCTGGAGCAGTTGGAGTGGCTACTGGAAGGAATGTATTCCAACACAGGGACATATCTGGAATCACAAGGGCAATATCCATGGTTGTCCATGAAGGTGCAGATGTTGAGGAGGCTCTGAAGTTTATTAAGGATCATTAAGCAATAATATATACAAAAGATGAGATGATTATGAAGGATAATCAATAAGTAAAATAATAATAAGGTTGGTATATAAAGGAGGTAAAAAAGTATTAAGAAAATAAGGATTATTAGAGATCCTGCTTTACTTCCTAGCACTCAATGTAATCTAGGATAAGAGTATATTTTATTTTATTTTTTATTTTATCTGTCTGTTTTTATTTTATTTATTTTTCAAACTGATTTTAATTATTTTCTTATTATTGTAATCATTATTTTTTATTGAAAACTCTTCATCACCGTGTGTTAGTATATAGTTTTGCCCATGACTATAATTATTATTTTTAGCTAGGACCTTGATAAGAAGTAGGATAAAATTAATATAAAGAGTTTTCATACTCTAAAATTAACAATCTAAGAAGGTGATACTATCAAGCCCTTTATAGTTATCAACTATAAAACCTACAGGGAGGGTGTAGGTAAAAGAGGGTTAGAGATAGCAAAGATAGCTGAAAAAATCTCGGAAGAGAGTGGAGTACCGATAGGAGTCTGTCCACAGTTTTTAGATCTAAGAATGATAAGGGAGAATGTAAATATACCTGTATATGCCCAACACTTCGATCCAGTATCCCCTGGAAGCAACACTGGAAGTATCTTAGTGGACACTCTCGTAGATTGTGGTTTAAATGGCAGTCTCCTAAATCACTCTGAAAAGAGGATGATCTTAGCAGACCTGGAGAAGACCATTCAACTTGCCAAGGAGCACAACTTGGAGACTATCGTCTGTACCAATAATATATATGTATCAAAGGCCGTGGCTGCCATGGAACCACATATGTTGGCTATAGAACCACCTGAGTTGATAGGTACAGGTATCCCAGTGTCCAAGGCTAATCCAGAGGTAGTGGAAGGTACTGTAAGGGAAGTAAGGAAGATAAACAGGAGTGTAAGGATCTTATGTGGTGCAGGCATATCCAAGGGGGAAGATGTTGCAGCTGCATTGGAGTTGGGAGCAGAAGGGGTGTTGTTAGCCTCAAGTGTTGTTAAGTCCAAAGATGTAGAAGGTGCTATAAGAGAACTTATAAAATGTATCTAAAAAATTATTATCCATCTGATATTTGTCGAGTAATAGCTAAACTTTTCCAGTAACCAATGTAGTAAGGACAGGATGTTTTTTTATTTCAAGAACTCTATTTTTTAGATTTTAATCATCAATCTAATTATTATTTTTATCATCACTTTTTAACTGACTATATCCTTCAATATCTCCAAGAACCTTCTATCTTCCTCAAAGGTTCCAATAGATACTCTTATATACTCTCCATCTAAACCTTCAAAGGATTTACAGTCCCTAACTATAACACCTCTTTTTAAAAGTTCCTCACAGAATTCCCCAGATGTCATATCGTTTCTAATCTCAACAAGCAAATAGTTAGCCTCGGAGGGATATACTTTCAACTCCTTAAACTTCTTTAATCCTCTGTAAAGTATCTCCCTACTCTCAATACCTTTCTCTCTCGAATAGAAAAAGAACTCCCTATCCCTCAATGCGGCGATAGTACAGATCTGGCTCAGCCTTGTTAAACTGAAGACAGGTTTAACTCTCATCATATAGTTTATTACCTCTTCATTAGCAACACCGTAACCTACCCTTGCACCAGCCAGTCCAAATATCTTTGAGAAGGTTCTGAGAATTAGAAGGTTTTCGTAGTCCAGCGCCCACTTCGTTACATTGTAGATATCCTTGGAGTATTCTATATAGGCGTGATCCACTACAACCAGTGCTTCTGTAGATTCCAGGATTTTTTTAATATCTTTTCTCTCTATAGGATTACCAGTAGGATTGTTTGGAGTGCAGAGAAATATTATCTTAGTTCTCTCTGTTATGTTGTCCAATATACTATCTACATCCAATTTAAAGTCCTTCTTCTTGTTATATCTTCCATACCTTATATTGGCTCCATGTATATGGGCTGAAACTCTGTACTGGGTAAATGTAGGTATGGGGATGATCACTTCATCTCCAACGTCTACGAAGGTCCTCATAAGCGTATCTATTATTTCATCTGCCCCGTCTCCCCCAACTATGATATTCTCCCTTGGGACGTCTAAAAAATTACCCAACTCCTCCATAAGCACAGGATTTACAGGTTCAGGATACTGATGGAGATTTCCAATCTCTCTTAGTAACTCCTCTTTTATCTTTTTTGAGCATCCCCAGGGATTTTCATTGGATCCCAACTTTATAATGTCTTCTGGATTTAAATTGTATTTTCTTATTATCTCTTCCTTAGATTTACCTGGTACATAGGGTTTAAGGGATTTGACTCTGTCTCTAACAAGTTTCTCTATCACAGGATCACCTTTAAGAGTGGTTTAGATTTTTACAATTTTATAAGCCAAACTATGATCAAAATAAGGATAAAAATAATTATAATGTAAAAGATAAAATATTAATAATATTAATAATTAATAAAATAATATTAATAATTTTAAATAAAACTTTGAAATAACAATAAAAAGTGCAAAAACTCGTAAAAAGAAAGATTAACTGAAATCCCACTCTGCTTTTTCTGTACTGGTATAGTCTATGGATAGATTAGCTTGTTAGAGATTCATATCTCCTTTAAATATTTAGAGATATCTTTTGTTTTATACTTTCTATTTTTTTAAATGATTTTTCTATTTATAACCAATTTTAATTTTAATAAGATCAGAATTTATTAATATTTATTAATATATCACTTATTATTATTTTATATATTATTTTATATTGAAATCGATCATTATTCAAGGTGAAACGCATGCATAAAATGATATCTTCTGCCGTATCTCCTGCATCTGGGACTATTATCAACGGAATTGCCACTGGTAAAGGATCTGCATTTGCTATTGACTTAAAGGTAAAAACTACAGTTGAATTCATAGATGATGGTAAAAAAGAGGTAAGAGGTATAGTAAAGGATAACCCAAATATAGACACAACACTTATAGAGTTATGTTTAAAGAACGTTTTAGAATACTTTGATTTAGATTACTCGGGAAAAGTAATTACAGAGACAGAGATACCTATAAGATCTGGATTAAGTAGTAGTAGTGCCACATCTAATGCTGTAGTAATGGCTGCCTTCGATGCCTTAGGGGAGAAGATAGATGATAAACTTATATTGGAGATCGCGATAAAATCATCCTTCGAGGCAGGGGTAACAGTTACAGGTGCCTACGATGACGCCACTGCATCTTACTACGGTGGTATTACTATCACAGATAATCTGGAGAGAAAGATAATAAAGAAGGATAGGTTTAAAGAAGATATAAAAGTATTGGTGCTTATACCTAAGTTGAATAAAAATATCGATGTAAAAAGAATGAAGTTAATAAAAGATTACGTGGAGGTGGCATTTAGAGAGTGTTTGCAGGGAAATTATTACAGGGCGTTATTTTTAAATGGGCTCCTCTATGCTTCTGCCTTAGGTTTCCCAACTAACATACCTATTGAGGCTATTGAAAAAGGTGCTTTAACTGCAGGTCTCTCTGGAACTGGACCTTCCTATACAATTCTCTGTTATTGGGAAGATGTGGATAAGATCAAAGATGCACTTGAGAGATACGGAAGGGTAATTATCACTGAGTTGAACAACAATGGTGTTGAGATAGTATAATGAGGTGAAAGAATGGATATTGGATTGAACCTATCTAAGTCCAAGGAATTATTTGAAGAAGCTAAAAAATACCTTGTAAAGGGTGTAAATAGTCCAGTTAGATATTTTAGACCTCATCCATTCTTCGTAGATTATGCAAAAGACTGCTACCTCTTTGATGTAGATGGAAACAGGTATATAGACTACTGTCTCGCCTACGGTCCTATGGTACTTGGCCATGGAAATTCCTACGTAATAAAGAAGGTAATGGAGCAGTTGGAGAGAGGAACACTCTACGGATGTCCCACTGAAAAAGAGATTATACTTGCAAAGGAAATTGTAAAGAGGGTACCATCTGCAGAGATTGTAAGATTTGTAAACTCCGGAACTGAAGCTACTATGAGTGCTATCAGATTGGCAAGAGGTATTACTGGGAGGAAGAAGATCGTTAAGTTTGATGGAGCTTACCATGGAGCTCATGACTACGTACTTGTAAAAAGTGGTAGTGGGGCTCTAACTCATGGGGTGCCTAACTCCCCAGGTATTCCAGAAGAGACGACGAGGAATACTATCCTTGTTCCCTTGAATGACGAGGACGCTCTTAGAAAGGTAATAAAGGAGAATAAGGATGAGATCAGTTGCGTCATTATGGAGCCAGTTATGGGCAATATAGGATGTATTCCTCCAAAAGATGGATACTTGGAGTTTGTAAGGGAGATTACGGAGGAGTGGGACATACTACTTATATTTGACGAAGTTATCACAGGGTTCAGGTTGGCACCTGGAGGAGCACAGGAGTACTACGGGGTTATCCCAGATCTAACTACCTTAGGTAAGATACTTGGAGGTGGATTTCCAATAGGTGCCTTAGTAGGTAGAGAGGATCTGATGGAACATCTCTCACCTTCTGGGCCAGTGTATCAGGCAGGTACCTTTAACGGTAATCCTATCTCCATAACCGCAGGTATTGCAACGTTGGAACAACTTGACGAAGACTTCTACAGGAAGACTTTTAGATCTGCAGAGAAGATATATAAGTTTATAGGAGAATGTGCAGAAAAGAGAAATATACCTCACTGTGTTAATGGAGTAGGATCTATGTTCCAGATATACTTTACAGATGGACAGGTTTTAGACTATGAGAGTGCCAAGAGGAGTAATATTGAGATGTTCAACAGATATTTCTACGGGCTTTTGAAGAGGGGAGTGTTCATTCCACCGTCCCAGTTTGAATGTTGTTTTACTTCTGTGAAGCATGAGGGGGAGGTAATAGAGGAGACTTTAAGAGCTATAGAGGAGGTATTTAAAAAGTTTCAATAAATAATAATTATTAAAAATTAAAAAATAAAAATTAAAAAATTAACCATAATTAATGAATAATGACAAATGCATTTTCGGTACACATCAATTTCAGTTCCTTAGGCTTATCGGAGAGATACCACCGATCTTGCACTCCTTCAGGTAATCTACCACCCCCAGGATTGGAGGTATATTTTCCCAAACCTTCATAGAAGGAGAAAATTTCACATTTTAGTTTTACAATTAAACTTACCTCTTTATACTTTATTATCTTCCTCTGTCTGGATAGGTTCTTACATTAATAACTTTAAGTTAAATTATTAATATTATAAAATATTATGAAAATATAATTATTCATCATACTCATCAAACCGTTAGTTACGTAAGGCAGAAAAAAATTTTTTTACTCTCTTTTTATTAGTGATAGTATGGAGGAGATATACAGATTGGATGACTGGAAGGCCTTAAAGGTAAGACATACTGTGGAGATAGGAGATGAATCCGAAAAGACGACAACACTACTGATAGAGTTTGAAAGAAGTAGAAAGGTATTATCTACGTGGGAGGGGTTTAAAGTTGTAAAATACGTTGGTAACACTTCTATACCAGTTCCATTCTGGGATAAAGTTCATAACTACGAGGAATACAGGGAGACTGTCTTAAGGAAGATAGGAGTTAGGGAAGAGGATATAGCCCTTCTATCCACCGGTGCAGATATGAATAATATTGCCATAGCAAAGGAGGAGTTTGACGAGTTTTACGTAGTGGCCTTTACAACTGCTGGGGCGAAGTACAACGCTGTGAGGTTAGGGGATGAGGAGAGCTACTATATAGAGAAAGACTTTAAAATCTATAGAATAGTAGATGGGAAGATCTCTAAAGATAAAAATGTAGGTACTGTAAATATCATACTTATAACAAATGCTAACTTGACGGATGGAGCCATGGCGAGGAGTATAATAACAATCACAGAGGCTAAGACAAATGTATTCCAGGAGTTAGATATAAGGAGTACGAAACACCCGGAATTACAGGCGACAGGTACTGGTACTGATAATGTAATAGTAGTTAAAGGGTATGGAAGAAAGGTCCGATATACAGGGGGACATACTAAGTTAGGGGAAATGATAGCTAAGGTTGTTAAAAGGAGTGTAAGAGAGTCCTTGATAAAACAGGATAATTTAAATATATAAAAAGATAAAGTATTAATTAATAATCCGTTGAGGTGGATGTATGGAAAATATGTGGCCTGTAATCGGAAAAACTGCAGGTAGGATATACGAATTGTTGTCTAAAGAGGGTGAGAAGAATATAACAAAAATAAAAGAGATTCTTAGAAAGGAGGGATACAACGATTCCATAGTTGTTATGGCAATAGGCTGGCTTGCCAGAGAAGATAACATAGAGGTACTAAGAGACAATAAAAAATGGATTATAAGGTTGAAGAGATAAAAATTTAATTAATATTTTAATTAATATTCCAATTTTTTATTATTTTATTTTCTTATTTTAATTATTATTTAACAATTATAGTTAAATATAATTTTATAATAATATAGTAAATTTGGGGTTAGTATGGTAGGTATAGTTGGAAATGGAAAGTTATTAGCCAAACTGGATGATTCAGGAACCATAGAATATCTTTTCTACCCCCAGTTAGGTTTTGAGAAACATATATTTGACTCTGCCTTTGCACTACATTACGACAGTAAAACAAGATGGCACTGGGATTACTCGTGGAACATAACCCAGAAGTATCTGAAGGATACTAACGTTTTAAAAACTATCTACGAGAACGACACCTTTCTGATAACTTCTATTGACTATATCACAGTGTCTCACGATATCTTAGTTAAAAAGTTATCTATAATCAATAAAAGTGAAGAAAAAAAACATATAAAATTGTTTTTCTACGAGAATTTAAGGATGGGAGAACATCCAGGGGAGAATAATGTTAAGTTCATGAAGGATAATAACTGTATCGTAAAGTATGATAACAAATACATCTGTTCCATAGGTAGTAATAGAAAAGTGTCTTCCTACCAGTGTGGAGTTAGATACTCAGATAGTAGTGCCTACAAGGATATAGAGAATGGAATACTCAAAGAACAGGAGGAAGCTAGGGGGACTATTACAGACAGTGCCCTATGTTGGGATATTGTAGTGAATCCTATGAACATCTCCCAGAAGATAACCATTCCTATATATATAGTTATGAGGGAACATGGGGGACGGTATGACCGTGGGTTTATCGAAGTAATAAACACATTAAATATTGCCATGAAGAACAGAAAAGATCTCTACAACATGACTCTTACTTATTGGAGAGATATCTTAGAGAACAGACAGAATAATTTGAATATAACTTTTTTAAAAGATCATGAAGAACATAAGAGATTAAAATACGCGGATGTATGTAAAAGATCTATATTAACTATAATGATGCTCTGCAGTCCAATGGGAGGTATAATTGCTTCTCCTTCCCTCTATCCCGACTACAGGTATGTATGGAACAGAGATGGAAGTTATATGGTGGTTGCCCTAGATATATGTGGTATTACCCATGTGGGAGAGAAATTCTTCCACTGGTGTAAGAGGACTCAGAACAAGGATGGATCGTGGACTCAGAATTACTACATAGATGGAAATCCAAGATTTACAGGGATGCAGAACGATCAGATTGGCACCACTTTATGGGCGATACTTATACACTACAGAGTTACAAATGATAGGGTATTTTTAAAGAAATATTGGGATATGGTAAGGAAAGGAGCAAACTATTTAGCCGACACTGTTAAAACTCTATCTCCCTGTTACGACCTATGGGAAGAGAAATACGGAGTATTTGCATACACTCTAGGAGCAACCTACGGAGGTTTAAAATCTGCATGTAAAATTTTCAAAGTGCTAGAAAGGGAGAACTTCAAGATAGACAGTAGTTGTAAGAGAGATTATTCAAAGTGGCTTTCAACTATAGAGAATTTAAGGAGTATTATCAACGGATTCTACTTAGAAGAAGAGTGTAGATTTGCAAAATCTATAAATCCCCTGGATAAAACTATTGATACAAGTATATTGGGACTGAGTTTTCCATACAACCTTATACCTGCAGATGATCCAAGGATGATATCTACAGCTCTACAGGTTGAAAGTGCCTATAGTTACTTAGTAGGAGGTATAGGGAGATATCCAGGAGATGTTTATTTTGGGGGCAATCCCTGGATAATAACAACACTCTGGCTAGCGATGTACTACAAGAAATTAGTGGATTTATTATCTAAAGGGATGAATACTCCATCTTTAAACTTCGATGGAGACAGTGTCTGTTATGAAGATGGTGAAGACAGTGTCGAGGATAAAAAAGAGATTAAAGAAATTATAAAATCTTTAAAGGAAGGAAATATACCTAAGGATAGAATTGTATCCCACTGTTATAAGAAATACCATCAACTGATCAATTGGGTATTAAATCACTGTTACAACGAACTATTCCCTGAACAGATCCACAAGGACAGTGGGGCGCCCTTCTCTGCAATTCCCTTAGGATGGTCTCATGCCTTTGCAATAATGGCTGTGCATTTGGATAACTACGATATACTGATGCCCTAAAAATATATTATTTAATATTAATAAATTTAATAAATTTATAGTGATGGTTATGCTGATCTCTTTTAACTTCCAAGTCCACCAGCCTCATAGGTTCAAAAAGACAGTTGATAATAAAAAGAAAGATTTGTGGGAAAGATATATCGATGTAAATCTCAATAGGGAGATATTCAACAGAGTGGCCAATAAATGTTATATTCCTACTAACAACCTCATCTTGGAGTTGATAGACGAATACAACATAAAGGTGGCCTACAGTATTACAGGTGTATTTTTGGAACAGGCTATGGAATTCAACGAGGAAGTGCTGGATCTATTCAAAGATCTGGTAGATACTGGTAACGTAGAGATCATAGGGGAAACTTACCACCACTCTCTTTCCAGTCTCTTTGAGGACCATGAAGATTTTAGAGAGGATATTGAGAAACATAGGGAGATAATTAAGGATATATTCAAATATAAGGTAGAAATCTTCAGAAACACAGAGTTGATATACAACAACAGAATAGCAGAGACTGTTAAAGATATGGGATTCAAAGGTATATTTGCCGAAGGTGTAGATAGGATATTAGAGTGGAGATCTCCAAACTACCTCTATGAAGCACCTTGTGGTATAAAGGTTCTCCTTAGGAACTACATGTTAAGTGACGATATAGGTTTCAGATTTTCTTCTCCAAACTGGGAAGAGTATCCTCTTACTGCAGATAAGTACGCCTCATGGCTAGCTAACTCTAAGGGAGATTGTATAGTTATATATATCGATTATGAGACTTTTGGAGAACATCATTGGAAGGAGACTGGTATATTTGAATTTTTAAGACACCTTCCAGAAGAAATTGAGAAGTATCCACACCTTGAATTCAGTACACCTTCTGAGATCGTTGAGAAGTGTAAAGCTAAGGGAGAATTCACTGTCTTAGAATGTTCTACTATATCTTGGGCTGACTCTGAGAGGGATACAAGTGCATGGTTGGGAAACAAAATGCAAAGAATATCGTTTGAGAGGTTGAAAGATATAAGAAGATACGTTGGAAAGTATCTTAGGTTGAAATATGAAATATCCAAGGATATGGAAGGTAAGAAAAAAGTTGATATGGACAAGATGATGGAATACAAGATATACAAGAACCTTCAGACAAGTGATAATTTCTATTATCAATGTACAAAGGGATTAAGTGATATGGATGTCCATTCCTACTTTAGCCACTTTGAAACTCCCTACGACGCCTATGCCACTTATATGGATGTGATATATGACTTTAAAAGTTATTTATTGATAAATTACATTGCAGGTAAATGTTCAAAGAGAATTATTAAGTTAAAGGAAGAGATAAATAAATTGAAAAATATTGTTGCAAGTTCAGACAATAAAAAGAAGGAAGAAGAGTTAATCAGTAAGATAAAACACTTAGAGAGAGAACTCCTTAAGAAAAATAAAGAGATTGAATATCTGTTAGAGGAAAATAACAAGTTAATTAAAGAGATATTATTTTTAAAATCTAAGGAAAATATTAGAGATAAAGATAAAAAGAAAGATATTGAAGATCTCAGAGATTTTATAATAGGTTCCTAAAAAATTCCGAGGTGAGGGGATGAGTATCAAAAAATCTATAGTATATTTTGAGAGAGCAGGGGCACAAAATACGGAAGAAACCTTAAAATTAGCAGTTGAAAGGGCCCAGGAGTTAAATATTAAAGATATAGTGGTAGCATCTTCCTACGGAGATACTGCAAAGAAACTCTTAGATATACTGGAAGAGAGGAGTCTCCCTCTAAACGTAGTTGTAGTTACTTACCATCAGGGGTTCCACGAGAAGGATGTAATAACTATGAGTAAAGAGACTATGGAAGAGTTAAAAAAGAGAGGGGCCAAGATATTCATGGGTCCTCATGCCCTAAGTGGTGTTGAGAGAGCTATCTCTAACAAATTTGGTGGAGCCTATCCAGTGGAGATAATTGCCCATACATTGAGAACCTTTGGACATGGGTTGAAGGTGTGTTATGAGATTACTCTAATGGCTGCAGATGGGGGACTTATTAAAACTAAGAACGACGTAATTGCGATTGGTGGGAGAAGTAGAGGGGCAGATACTGCAGTTGTGATAAAGCCTGCAAATCTAAGGAACTTCTTCGATATAGAGTTAAGGGAGATCATCTGTATGCCGAGGGATAAGAGAAGGATGGACGAATAAGTAGGGTTAAGATGGACATAGAGATCCTTAAACATATCTTTTTAGAATTAGTTGAAAAATACGGATTGCTAGGTATCTTTATTATCGGTTTCTCTGAACCTATATTCCAACCTTTTCCAACGGAAATATTTATGATATTTGCTATATCTATGGGTTTAGATTGGAGGTATGTCTTCCTTTCTGCTCTCTCAGGCTCCTTACTGGGGTCTACTGTCACCTACTATTTATCCTCAAGGTACGGAGAGAAGCTGGCACTGAGATTTTTCAGGGAGGAAGAGTATAGGAAGGGGGAGAAGTTCTTTGAGAAGTATGGAGTGTTGGGCTTTATCGTTATAAGTTTCACACCTATACCTTTTGAAATAATGTGTTGGATATGTGGGGCCTTCGAGATGCCCTTTAATAGGTATATTCTTGCCATTCTATTAAGCAGGTTAATAAAGCACGGAGTATTTGTATTACCCTTTGTATTCTGGGGGTCGGATGTTTGGAAGTTGTTAAAAGATATTATAAGTTAAAGGAGGTTATAATTATGTGTTTGGCAATACCATGTAAGGTTGTAGAAATATTTGAAGAAAATGGAGAGAGATATGCTATTGCAGAGTATAAGGGAGTGAGACAGAAAGCCAAATTAACACTCCTCGAGGATGTAAAGGTTGGAGATTACATTCTGATACATACAGGGTATGCCTTAGAGGTGTTAAGTGAAGAGGATGCAAAGTTAAGTTTAGAAGCATGGGAGGAGTTATTTGAAGCTATAAGTGAGTTGGAGAAAAAAGAGAAGAAAAAATAATAATTTATTGAACGAAATTTTTTTAAATTAACAACAACCATGGAGGATCTTGATAAAAATAATAAAAAAATCAGTATAAATAAAAATAATAATAAAAACAAATAAAAAATTAATGTAAAAAAATAAAATCTTTCTAAACATCCCTTAGATAAGGAATATAATTAAATGGTTTTATTTTTTATTGATTAAAAGGATCGTTAATTCTACTTTTTAGACCTTTTCTCTTTTTATTTTATTTTTTTGATTATAAGTTTGAAAAGTTTAAAATTTATATTTAAAATTAAAAAATTATAATAAAAACTTATAGATGAAGGTTTAATAGAGACATACTCCGCTTCTATAATGCCCAAAAATAGTCTCAGGGATACGGCGAGGGATTATTCTCATCTTTATACTATTTATAATTATTGTTTTTGTTATTGTGATCTTCAATAGTTGTACAGTACAGTTTTTAAATGGTGAAAATTATGAAGACCCAAAAAATAGATAGAAACAACTATAGGGATTTTATAAGATGCATAATTAAGAATTTATTAGAGAAAAAAGAAATATTGAAAAATCTACCTCCTAAGAAAAAGAAACAGAAAATAGAAGATATCAAAAGAGAGTGTATAAGGGAGTTCCAACTGGATATAGGTTTTCCACCAAATTCAGAGATTATTAGGTATGCAACGGAAGAAGAAAAAAGGGAGTTAATACCTATTCTGAGGAAGAAACCTGTTAGAACAATCTCGGGTGTAGCAGTTGTAGCTGTTATGACGTCTCCAGAGAAATGTCCTCATGGAAAGTGTATCTTCTGTCCAGGAGGTATAAACAGTGTATTTGGAGACGTGCCTCAGAGTTATACAGGGAGGGAGCCTGCTACAATGAGGGGCCTCATGTACAATTTCGATCCCTACGTCCAAACTAAGGAGAGAATAAGACAACTGGAGAAGATAGGACATCCTACAGATAAGATCGAGCTTATTATTATGGGAGGGACGTTTCCTGCAAGAGATATGGAGTACCAGGATAACTTTATAAAGGGATGCTTAGATGCTCTCAACGAGAGGTTCTCTAATACTCTGGAAGAAGCACAAAAAATAAATGAAACTGCTAAACATAGATGTGTAGCTCTTACAGTGGAGACTAGGCCTGACTACTGTGGTGAAAAGGAGATAAATCAAATGCTCAAGTTAGGCACCACCAGGGTGGAGTTGGGAGTTCAGACCATATACAACCGTATCTTGGAATACGTTGAAAGGGGCCATACAGTTGAGGATACCATAAGGGCAACACAACTTTTGAAGGATAGTGGTTTAAAGGTCTCCTATCATATTATGCCAGGTCTTCCAGGTTCCACAGTAGAGATGGATAAGAAGGTATTTAAGGAGATATTCAGTAACCCAGATTTTAGGCCTGATCTTGTAAAGATTTATCCATGTCTCGTATTAGAAGGAACTAAGCTCTATAAACTGTGGAAAGAGGGGAAATTTAAACCTATAGGGGAAAAGGAGGCTGTAGATATCATAGTATATGCAAAGTCCATAATGCCAAAATGGGTTAGGACGTCGAGGATACAGAGGGATATTCCAGCAACTGTTATTGTAGATGGTGTTAAGAAAAGTAACTTAGGAGAGTTAGTGTATAAGACTTTAGAAAAATCAGGCATAAGGTGTAGATGCATAAGGTGTAGGGAGGTTGGACATGTAATATACAAGAAGGGTATATACCCAGATCCCGAGAATATAAAACTCTGTAGAGAGGATTACAGTGCAAGTGGAGGTCATGAGATATTCTTATCCTACGAGGATGTCGAGAAAGATATTCTTATAGGATATCTAAGGTTAAGGATACCATATAAACCCTTTAGGCCAGAGATAGACGATAAAACTGCATTAGTTAGACAGTTGCACGTATGTGGTCAGGAACAGGCACTATTTGGAGAAGGTTACAGAGAGGAAGAGATACTGTGGCAACATAGGGGCTATGGTAGATCCCTACTTAGAGAAGCAGAGAGAATAGCAAGGGAGGAGTATCACATGAAGAAGATACTTGTTACAAGTGGTATAGGTGCAAGGGGGTATTACAGGAAGTTAGGATACAGAAGGATTGGTCCGTACATGGGGAAGGAGTTAAGATAGGAAAACTAAAATGGATAACCTGCTTTTTTACTGTTTTAATTATTTATAATTTATCGAATAATAAATACATACTATCCAACATTATTATAAGAATATAAGGGAGGAGGTTGTATGGAATTTTGGACTTTAACAAAAAGAAGTAGATGTTACAACTGTAGTAAACTGGCAGATCAAATAATAGAGATATACCCAAATCAGGCTTTTGTTAAATGTTCCAATTGTGGAGCTACAAGGTGTTATATTATTAAAAATGTATATATTGATAATAACAACGTTATAGAGTGTGAGAAAGATAAAAAACTCCTGTACGATAATTGGTTATTGGAAAAAGAGGCAGAATGTTACAACTGTAAAAGATACGCAATCCAGGATATACTTATTACAGTGGCTGGGATGTATGTAAGATGTAGAAACTGCAGATTTACACGGTATTATAGGTTCAACATAATATATATAAGCGAGAAATAGATACAATGGTTTTATTTTTATTGGTTATTTATAACTATTTTTTTAATCATCTCTCTGATAGGGGCCAAAGTATAGTTGTGTATATTTATACATACAAACGAAAATTTTATATAGAAGTTCAAAGGTATAACAACACAAAATCTAATAAAAGAGAAAAAATTTCTATATAAGCATGTACAATAATAGTATATATTATCACCTAATAAAATAACAGATATATTATTACCAAAACAGTATTATATGTAGGTGGTAGAGTATGACAGAAGTAGAACTAATTGTAGCAGAAGCTTATCAAGGGGATGTTGGTAAAGGAATCGTCAGGATAGATCCAGAAATCATGGAGAAGTTAGATCTAAGACCTGGTGATGTTGTAGAGATAGCTGGGAAATCAAAGGCTTATGCCACTGTATGGAGAGGGTACTTGGAGGATAAAGGGAAAGGTATTATAAGGATGGATGGTATTCTGAGACAGAATGCTAAAGCTGGAATTGGAGATAAGGTTAAGGTAAAGAAGGCCGAGGTTAAAAATGCTACAAAAATTGTACTTGCCCCAATGCAGCATGTTAGATTCAGTAGTGGATTTGAAGAGTATGTCAAAAGCAGGTTAGTTGGTCAAGTTGTAAGTAAGGGATCCAAAGTAGTAATAGGGGTGTTAGGTACTGCATTCCCATTTATAGTAGTATCAACATCACCCAAAGGTGTTGTTAGAATAACCGAATTAACAAAAGTTGAGTTGAAGGAAGAACCTGTATCAGAGATTAAAGAGACTAAAATACCAGATATAACCTACGAAGATATAGGTGGGTTGAAGGAGGAAGTTAAAAAGATAAGGGAGATGGTAGAACTACCAATGAGATATCCAGAGTTATTCGATAAACTTGGTATAGAACCACCTAAAGGGGTACTCCTCGTCGGTCCACCAGGAACAGGTAAGACACTCCTTGCAAAGGCTGTTGCAAACGAAGCAGGGGCTAATTTCTACAGTATAAACGGTCCAGAAATAATGAGTAAGTACGTGGGAGAAACTGAGGAGAACCTGAGGAGAATATTCAAGGAGGCTGAAGAGAACGCACCATCTATAATATTCATAGATGAGATAGATGCTATAGCACCAAAGAGGGACGAAGCTACTGGAGAAGTTGAAAGGAGGATGGTTGCACAACTTCTAACCTTGATGGATGGTCTCGAGAGTAGAGGGCAGGTTGTAGTTATAGCTGCAACTAACAGGCCTGATGCACTTGATCCAGCATTGAGAAGACCAGGTAGATTCGACAGGGAGATCACCATAGGTGTTCCAGATAAGAAAGGTAGATTGGAGATACTCCAGATACACACTAGAAACATGCCATTGGCTAAGGACGTAGATCTTGAATACTTAGCAGAGATCACTCATGGGTTTGTGGGGGCAGATCTAGCTGCATTATGTAAGGAGGCTGCGATGAAAACACTTAGGAGGATACTTCCAGACTTAGATCTCGAGAAGGAGGAGATACCAAAGGAAATATTAGATAAGATAGAGGTAACAATGGAGGACTTCAAGGAGGCTCTAAAGGAAGTAGAGCCCTCTGCTCTAAGAGAAGTACTTGTAGAGGTCCCAGATGTTAAATGGGATGACATCGGTGGATTGGAGGACGTAAAGCAGGAGTTAAGAGAAGCTGTTGAGTGGCCACTGAAACATAAAGAGGTATTTGAAAGGATGGGTATAAGACCTCCTAAGGGAATACTACTCTTTGGACCACCAGGAACAGGTAAGACACTCCTTGCAAAGGCTGTTGCAAACGAGTCTGATGCAAACTTCATAAGTGTGAAGGGACCTGAGATATTCTCGAAGTGGGTTGGAGAGAGTGAGAAGGCAATAAGGGAGATATTCAGAAAGGCTAGACAGACTGCTCCAACGGTAATATTCTTCGACGAGATAGACAGTATAGCCCCAAGAAGAGGTATGGATATTGGAAGTAGTGGAGTAACTGAGAAGGTTGTAAATCAGTTGCTAACTGAGTTAGACGGTCTCGAGGAACCTAAGGATGTAGTGGTAATTGCTGCAACCAACAGACCTGATATATTGGATCCAGCACTCCTAAGACCTGGAAGGTTGGACAGAGTACTGTTAGTACCACTTCCTGATAAGGAGGCAAGGTATGAAATATTCAAAGTCCATACTAAGAAGATGCCTCTTGCAGAAGATGTAGATCTGAAGAAGTTAGCAGAGAAGACAGAGGGATACACTGGAGCAGATATAGAGGCTATATGTAGGGAGGCTGCAATGATAGCACTGAGAGAGAATATAAATGCAGAGAAGGTAGAGATGAGACACTTCGAGGAGGCTATGAAGAAGATAAAACCATCTGTAAGAAAGGAGGATATGGAAATATATAAGAGATTGGCAGAAGAGTATGGAAGAGGAACAACGGTAGAGATCTCCGATAAGAAAGAATACTCAGAGTATCACAGGTAATCAAAAATTTTATTTTTTATTTTTATTGTGTATTACGGCGATGATCTGTTATATATAAGGAGTTCACCATTCATGGTGTTAAAATTGGCAACCCTAGTAATTATAACAAAAAAATAATAACAGATGAAAAATAATATAAATTCTTATCAAGGTTCATCAAATACTTTAGATTTATAAAATTTATAAATTTTATAAATTCAATACGAAGTGTCTTAATTATTGGGACGTCCTTTTGTCTTCCATACTACAATCCTTTTATATCCTATAAGGCGTTTTTTATCCCTTTTTCATTTTTTACTAATCTTTATACTATTTATTATTTTTATTGTTCTTTTGTTTATTACTATATTTTTATCGGTTCCAGATTTTTATTGTATACTCTGCAACATACTTTTAAACATTAGGAGTCCATCTGTAGAACCTAGTATCTTTTCCGAAGCTCTCTCAGGGTGAGGCATTAGTAAGACACAGTTACCTTTCTCATTACACACTCCTGCTATGTTGTCTATAGAACCGTTGGGATTAGCATCTTCCGTAATCTCTCCATCTTCATTACAGTATTTAAATACGATCATCTTCTTTTTATACATCTCCTGGAGACCATCTTCATCTATATAGAACCTACCTTCTCCATGAGCTATAGGCATTCTTATAACCTCTCCTTTTTTATATCCTCTTGTAAAAGGTGTTTTGTTATTTTCCACCCTTAGATAAACCCACTTACATATGAACCTCCAGTTGATGTTGTTAGTTAATGCACCCTTTGAGAATCCAGCCTCCAATCCAATTTGGGCACCGTTACAGATACCTAAAACTGGTTTCCCCATCTCCACCATGTTTCTCAATCCTTCTATTACAGGTGTCCTTGCACCTATGGCACCTGCCCTCAGATAGTCTCCATAGGAGAAACCCCCAGGTATAACTGCTCCGTCGAATTTACTTAGATCTCTCTCTGTGAACCATACAATTTGAGGATTTCCTCCTGCCAATCTAATACTACGACAGACGTCTTCTTCACAGTTAGTACCTAGAAACTTTATCACTGCGATATTCATTTTATCACTTAAAAAACCTGTATGGGTAATATTATATATCCCTATATATTTTTAAATACTTTTATAATAATTAAAAAATTAAAAAAATGAACGGGATGACTATGACGGTAGATTTTATCAAAATCGGTGAAAAATGGCAGAAAAAATGGGAGGAAGATAGAATATTCGAAATAGATGCAGGAGATCCAGATGATAAAAACAAGTTCTTTATAACTGCAGCTTTTCCATACCTTAACGGGGTTCTCCACGCTGGACATCTGAGGACATTTACCATACCAGAAGTCGTAGCAAGGTATCAAAGGATGAAAGGTAAGAAGGTACTCTGGACTATAGGATACCATGTGACTGGAACACCTATCTTAGGTTTAGCAGAACTTATAAAGAAGAGGGATAAGAAGACACTAGAAGCCTACAACAAATTACATAATATACCTATGAAGGAACTTCTAAAGTTAGATAGTCCAGAAGCTATAGTGGAGTATTTCTCCAAGAGGGCAACTAACGCCTTTAAGAAGATGGGATTCTCCTTAGATTGGAGGAGAAACTTTACAACAGATGACGGGAGGTTTAAGAAGTTTATAGAGTGGCAGTTCCTGAAGTTGAAAGAGAAAGGATATATAAAAAAAGGTTCCCATCCAGTTAGATACTGTCCATGCTGTGATAACCCAGTTGAGGATCACGATCTTCTAGAGGGAGAAGATGCGACACTCGTGGAGTATGTCCTAATAAAGTTTAAAGGTAGGATAGAGGTAGATGGTAAGGAAGAGGAGTGTATAATACCTATGGCTACCCTTAGGCCAGAGACCGTCTTTGGGGTAGTAAATGCCTGGATAAATCCAGATGGAAAGTACCTTGTAGTTAAGGTGTATAAAGAAGTTGATGGAGAAGATAAGTTGGAATATAAAGGTATATGGGTAGTTAGTGAAGAAGCCTCTGAAAAGTTGAGAAACCAAGGTAGGGTCGTCGAGGTTATTAAAGAAATAAAGGGGGAAGAACTTGTAGGGAAAACTGTAATAAACCCTGTAAATAACAGAGAAGTTCCTATATATCCTGCTAAGTTTGTAGATACGTCTGTTGGTACTGGATGTGTTATGAGTGTCCCTGCCCACGCACCTTACGACTACGTGGCTCTTAGGGATTACTATAGAAGTGTAGGTAAGGAGTTGAAGGATGAAGACCTTATACCACTTATAGAGCTGGAGAACTACGGAAAGTATCCTGCAAAGGAGATAGTAGAAAAAATGGGAATAAAGAGTCAGGAGGATAGAAAAAAGTTAGAGGAAGCTACAAGTAAGATCTATAAGGAGGAGTATCACAAGGGAATACTTAACGAGAACTGTGGTAAATACAGTGGAATGGCTATTAGAGAAGTTAAGGATGTTATTACAAGGGATCTCTTAGAGAAGGGAATAGGTGAGATACTATATGAGTTCTCAGAACCCAGGGTTATCTGTAGATGTGGATCTAAATGTGTTGTGAAGTTAGTTAAGGGACAGTGGTTCATAACATACTCAGATGAGGAGTGGAAGAAATTGGCCCATAAATGTGTAGATAGAATGGAGTTTATCCCAGAATCTCTGAAGAAAGAGTTCCACAACAAAATAGACTGGATGAAGGATAAGGCATGTGCAAGGAGGAGGGGGCTTGGGACTAGACTACCCTTCGATAAGGACTGGGTTATAGAGAGCCTCTCAGATAGTACTATCTATATGGCATACTACACCATAGGAAAGACTATAAACATACACAACATAAGGGAAGAACAACTTACACCTCAACTCTTCAATTACATATTCTACGGTAAGGGAGATATTAAGGAGATATCAAAGATGACGGGAATTTCTAAGGAGTTAATAGAAGAGATGAGGAGGGAGTTCTCCTACTTCTACCCGTTAGATTGGAGATGCTCCGCCAAGGATCTAATATCCAACCACCTAACCTTTATGATATTTAACCATGTTGCACTCTTCCCAGAGAAGTTCTGGCCTAAGGGTATCGTGGTAAATGGGTACGTCACCATAGAAGGTAAGAAACTCTCAAAGTCTAAGGGGCCCCTTCTTCCAGTGGAGGAAGTTGCAGAAACGTATGGACCAGATGTTGGAAGATTCTACATCACCACCTGTGCAGAACTCCCACATGATGCAGATGTAAAGTTTAAGGAGATAGAGAAAGTTAAGGATAACTTGGAGAAGTTCTACCAGTTTGCCCAGGAGGTTGCAGATGTCTCTTCAGGGGATCTGAACTATGAGGAGTTAAGTGTTATAGATAAGTGGCTCCTTCATAGACTTCATAAGGCTATAAAACTTTCAGATGAATCATATAACACCTTCCAACTTAGAAAGGTAGGCGTTCTATTCTATCAGTTGATTAACGACTTAAGATGGTATAAGAGAAGAGGAGGGAATAATAAAAAACTACTCAGATTCGTTGCAGAGACATGGGTAAAGATCCTAGCGCCAATAACTCCACATCTCTGTGAGGAGATATGGGAACTCTTTGGAAAGGAGACATACATCTCATTGGAAACCTACCCAATGGCTGAGGATAGATATATAGACGATACCTTAGAGCTGGGAGAGGAGTTTTTAGCCTCAACCATAGAGGATATAAGGAGAATAGTTGAGATAGCAAAGATAGAACCTAAGAAGATATACCTTTATACTGCAGATAGTTGGAAATACGAAGTACTTAAAATAATGAATGAAAATAAAGATAAGAGTATTAAGGAATTGATACCTATAATAATGAGAAATCCAGAATTTAGAAGATATGGAAAGGAGATACCAAAACTGGTAAGGGATATTATGGAAGTAGGTGTAAAACCTGTAATTAATGAGAAAGAGATACTCAAAGATGGAAAATCTCTAATTGAGAGAAAGTTTGGATGTGAAGTTATAATAAACGGTAAGGATAAAAAGAACAAAAAAAGACAGGCGATACCTTACAGGGTTGCTATATATTTAGAGGACTAGTTTCTATTAAAATTTTTATTAAAAATAATATAGTTATTAAAAAAATATAGTGATAATAATAAATAATCTTCTGAATACTAAAGATAGAAATTTCCAAGGTGGAAAAAAGTAAGCTCTTATCCCCAAGCTAAACTGGATACTGGGGAAACAAAGTAGTAGGGCAAAAAACATAGAGTCCTTAATTCTACTGGTTCATACTAAGCACTGGAAGGATAGACGGTATTCTGTTTCATCCTTTTCAGGTTTTTTTATTTTTTATTTTTTTACTAATTTTCATTATCATTATTTTAACTAGTACTTATATTTGACAGGATCGATGTTGTTATTTGCATTTACATCACTTGTACATGTTTTTCCATATATTTTTAATTAAGACTCTCTTCGTATTGTTTAGTATTATAGTTCCTGTTACTATAATCATTCTTCATCTATCCTCTCAACGTACATTAGAGGATAGTTTAACTCCTTAATATATCTCAATCTCAAGTATGCAACTGTATTTTCCACCTTTACCTTCAACTTCACATCTAACATCTTTCCCTCCAAAGATACATATTCATCTTCTTTTAAATTTCCTACTATCTCAACAGATATATCTTCGACACAGGGCTGGTTCTTCATAGATTCCTCTATAGATCTTTCCAGTATCTCCCTGTTTTTTAAACTTACAGGAGTACCTACAAACTGGTGGAATAAGGCTCCCAAAGTGATACCTCCCTCAAATACCGCTCTTTCTCGGAGAGTAAGATTTTTAAAATAACTTTTAAATACGTCTTTTTCCTCTATTTTCATCTGGGTTCACCTGTTAGGAGTATATGTAAAAAGTAAAAAAATATTAAAAGATTATTAAAATCAAAAAACAGAATGATATTTTATAAAAGATAGAGAATTTTTCAAAGATAATTTTACTCCATTGTCCAACCTATTTAATCATACTACCTACAGGAATATCTCTATCAGGTACTAAAAGTGCTACAGTCTCTTCTCCTCCTGCTAATATCATCCCCTGAGACTCCACCCCACATAACTTAGCAGGTTTTAGATTACAGAGAACCACTACCTTCTTACCTACAAGTTCTTCTGGAGCATAGTGGCCCTTTATACCGGCAACTATCTGTCTCTTCTCATCACCAATATCTACTATCAACTTTAAAAGTTTCTTTGATCTAGGTATCTCCTCTGCCTCCAGTATTTGGCCAATCCTGAGATCGAGTTTTGCAAAATCCTCGATTGTGATCATGTTTTCCTCCTTTTTATCTTTTATATTCAGTATCTCCTTTTTGGCAAGTTCTACCTCTTTATTCTCTATCTTTTTAAACACTACCTTTACTTTCTTCAACTCGCCACCTCTTATATCGAGATCTAATTCCTCATTCATTATATCTAAGAGTTCCATACACTTGTTAGGCATAAATGGATAGAGAAGATATATTATATATTTTACAGTTACTCCACAGGTGTAGAGGATCTCCTTAAGCCTCTCCTCTTCCTTCACATTCCAGGGTTCCATCTTTTGGAAGTAATTATTACCCTCCTGTGCAAGGTGGATAATATCCATAAGTGCTTCTTTGAAGTTGAACTCCATCATATGTCCATGGTATTTCTCTTTTATCTCTTCACATCTTTCCAATAATTTCAGATCTTCTTCCTTTAATCTACCTCTATCTACCTTTATTATTTTCTTAAACTTCCTGTATATAAATACAAGTGTCCTATGGATGAAGTTTCCTATAATTGCAATTAACTCAGTATTTATCCTCTTCTGAAAGTCCTCAAAGGAGAAATCACAGTCCTTATTGAGAGGTGCATTGATCATCAGGAAGTATCTGAGGTAATCTGGATGGAAGTATTTTATAAAGTCCTTCACCCAAACAACCCATCTCTTACTTGTGCTCATCTTCTTTTTCTCCAACGTCAGATAACCTCCGCTTATCACCGAAGTTGGAAGGTTATACTCACCATGGGCGATTAACATACCTGGCCAAAATACTGAATGGTGAATGGCGATATCCTTTCCTATGAAGTGCCATATATTTACATCTACATCTTTACCTCTATCTTTCAGCCAGTAGTCCTTCCAGACATCCCCTAACATCTTTGTAAATGATATATATCCAATCGGTGCCTCCAACCATACGTACATAACCTGGCTGTTGTCATCTGGTAGGGGAACACCCCAACTTATATCTCTGGATATATCCCAGTCGTGAAGTTCTTCTATCCATCTGTATGCCATATTCTTGACGTAATCTGGTATCTTGGAATTTTTAATGTACTCCTTTAATTCTTTAGCTAGGGCACTTAACTTAAAGAACCTATGTTTAGTTTTCCTTATCTCGGGAGTACCTTTACAGATTACACAGTAGGGATCTATCAACTTTGTAGGTTCTAGATGTCTTCCACATATCTCACAGTGATCTCCCCTGGCCTCACCTCCACAGTAGGGACAGGTACCTTCAACATATCTATCTGCTAAGAATTTTTTACAGTGAGGACAGTAGAACTGCTCGATCTCCTTCTCGTAGATATAGCTGTTTTCTTTTAGTTTCAGATAGAACTCCTGGGCAGTTTTTATGTGAATCTCACTGTGGGTTTTCCCATAACTGTCAAACTCTATACTTAAACTATCTAAATCCCTTTTTATCTCCTCATGATACTTATTTACGATCTCTTCAGGACTGACACCTTCTTTTTCTGCAGTTATAGTAATAGGAACCCCGTGATTATCAGTACCTCCAATATGTACAACATCCTTACCTATCATCTTCAAATACCTTCTCATAACATCTGCAGGTATATAGGTACTTCTAACATGTCCTAAATGCAGCGGTCCGTTGGTATATGCTAAAGCCGTTGTAATTAAGTATCTCTCACCCATATTTTCCCTCGTATATTCTACAGATTATAGGGTTTTTAAGTACAGATAACACATCTTTTATCTCCTCATCTGTACAGAGGACAAATAAGGTATCCCCAAGCATGGCCTGGGAAGCTCCCCTACTGAAACTTAGATCCTCACATAGGGATAGTATCTCCTCAGATGCAAGGCCAGTCTCCTTTACAAATATGTAGGATAGCGCCATAAAGTTTTCTAAAGTTGGATTTTTCAGTATCTCTTTTAATAGCCTATCCCCAACCTTATTTATCTTCTCTATCCAGTTAGGGTCTTCTATAACATCCCTCGTTTCTCTCTTCCCAAGTATCTCGACAACTATATAGTATCTGTCCTTATCTTTTATATTAATTTTTTTTACATCTGGAGGAAAACCTGGTTTTTTCCTTATGGTAAATCCTCCAAAGTACTGTCCCATCACATCTCCAAGGCCAGTTCCACATCTTACCTCGCTTATATGGGCTATTTTTAACAACTCTAATTTATTCATCTGTGGATCCATAATCCTTCCTAACTCATAGGCACATCCTAGAGCACAACCTCCAGAGACACCTAAACCACAACCTAGGGGAAGTTGGGATTTGTGTATAACATCATATCCTTCTATACCCATATTATTCAAAATCTCCTTAGTGGGACATAGATCCATCTCCCTATCGTTGAAGTATATCCTCCCTTCCCCTGATCTCACTTCTGTAGTTACCCCCTTATCTACAGTTATCCCTACTCCAGTTGAACCTGTCCTTAGAGGATCCTTCTCCCTGTGGATTCTAAAGAACCCGGTAATATGTCCAGGAACAAACATAGGTATTACCTGAGATACTTTAGACACTCTGGAAAATATTTAGAGATGTAGTCGTAATCCCTCTCTATGTAGATGTGCATACTTACTCCATGATGGGTATAGGTTCCATACTCCACTCCAAGGCTCTCAGCCACTACCTCTCCTAAGGCTATCAATCCAAGGGCGTTGGCATGGTATGCCAGTAGTAAATCGTTACTCCTGAAGAGTACAGTCTGATAAAGTTTATCATCCCTTATAAGAAATTGAATATATTGGAGACAGGGAACACTACCTCTCTTCCTCTTACTTACTTCTATATCTATAAGAGGTTGCCAGGTTATCGCTACAGCCCTTCTAGAATTTTTCTCTTCCCCTAATTTTTCTATAATATATTTTATTTGATCTATGTAATTATCATTTACAGGATACTTGAAGAGCCTACTATGGTAGTCATAGGAAAATTCATTCTCAGAACCGTAAAGTAGGTTTTTAGTATATTGCTCCACAGCGTTTTTACCAAAGGGATACTTTGGACTGATACTCTTTAACTTTGGGTTGGTTATCTCCACGACAACATTTCTGATCTCCCTACAGATCTCCCCATCTTCAGTTGTCATATCTTCTCCTTTTTCAAGCACCTCTTTAACTAGGTACTCATAACTGGCCCTTACCGAAGGTTTTCTGATGGAGAGCATGGCAATCCTCTGTTTTTTGTTCAAATTAATTTCCTATCAAAAATAAAAAATAAACCCTTATAATAAAAATACTAATTAATAACAGTATATCAATAAAAATAAATGGATCATTAATTTATTACCCAGAATTTTCTGAACACTGAGATAAAGGAGGTTATTCAGAAAATCTTTTCTCAAAAAGTTTTCTGTTTTTTATTTTTTCTAATCCCTTTATCTTTATTAATAGTTAATTATATTAATAGTCAATTATTTTTTATTAAATTTTTATTATTTTTATTTAACTATCACTTTGATAAAGATTAGGATAACTTACAAATTATTACCTTTATTATCTAGTTTCCTGTTGAACTCGTATATCCATCTGACATTTCCCCTTAAGACACATCTTGCAACAGATATTAAGTCTGAATATTTCAGCATCTTCTCTGCATTTTTAATAGAGTTTATAGAGTTATTTCCTACAATTATTTTGTCTTTAAAACTTCTCCTTACCTCTTGGATATACTCAATATCTGGATAATCTCTTCCTGGATTAAAACAGTCTAAGTGTATCCCATGGAAGTATCTCCTAACCTTATTTAAATTATCTATAAACTCATCTACAGGTACAACGTTTGCCCTCACCTTTAGAAAAATAGGTTTTTCTATCTCTAACTCCCAGATTCCCTTTAAAAAATCTCTCAAGGTTTCAAAGTTCTCCCTTTTCAACAACTCCTGTCCTATCCCTAACTTAACAATCTCCTCCTGGCGACAGTGACAGTTTAATTCTATTATATCACAGTGTTTTTTCAGGATCTCTATTCTTCTTTTAGCCTCCTCAAAATCTTTAAACCTTATATTTACAGATACGAGGGCGTTGCTTTCTCTAGCTCTTTTTACCTCTCTTTTTATAATATCCTCAAATTCATTTAAATTATATAAAAACTCTTTTCTACCTCTTTTCACAATCTCTTTACTGGCAGACAATGTAGCACTGTCTAAATTGAGACCTCCTAAGGTGACTATTCCAAATAGATTCCTGTATTTTCCACAGTAGGATCCATCTGTAATGCCAGCCATAGGGGCAAGGACTACCTTCCTACCTCCACATTTTTGAAGAACATCCATATACAGGACACCTTATATAGGGCATAACGTGTTAAACTTCCTCCTTATATTGTAATTTTTGTAGTTCAAGGTACATACTTGGCCTTCTACCTTACCCTCCCTAATAAGTTCCAATCCGATATCTGCCATATTGGATGCGTCTTCTGCAGTCTTCCCTATACCTATGCCTGCCTTCAACTGAACACCTGTTTTATCCTTTATATCCCCAAAAATAGCGATAAAATCACTCTCAGTCATCCCGTTACAGGGACACATGAAGTTATCCCCACCTATGAAAAACACCATTGCACCGTACTTTTTCAACTCCTTGATGAGTCTTAGATGAATCTCGTTAATACGTAGATAGGCATCATAGGCACTCTCCAAGTCTGTTAGTGTTTTTGTAACGTTGTTTATATCTATATGTGCCAGTTGGACGTATCCCTCCTCTAAGATAAAGTCATTTGCAACATCTAATACCTCCTTTCTATACTTATCCTGGGCACTTCCATGTTCTTGGATCTTCTCTGTGGCCAATTTTTGAGCCTCATAGGGAGTCTCTGCCGAAGCTATACCCATACTAATTGTAAAAGGATATCTGTTCTTTATACTATCCTGAATCCTCCTGTGGGTTTCAAGATCTATACCGTTAGTTATTGCGATCAAGTTGTCAAACCTGGTATAGAACACAAGTCCTTTATGGGCTCCAAATTGAAGGTTTAGATCTCCATAAAGTCTTGACTGAAGTGCCTGTAGGTCGCTCTCCCTTCTAGGATTTGGTGTTACAGTCCAAGGTCCGTAGTTGTCGATCTGAATAACGGTAACCTGTATCATACTATCATCGTTAGTGTTGTAGGTTGTAGTATATGATTTGTTTTAAACCACAAAAAGTATACTAAGTACGATTATTTATACTACTACATTAATTTATATTAATTTATACTACCTACCATTATAAATATTTTGATTTCCCCAAATCATCCCACAGGATATTGTGAAATAGAAAGATATAAAAACTTTAAAATTACTATATTGTATATAATGACAATAATTAAATGAAATTAAATTAAAGAGAGGGATAGAATGGAAGAAAGAGTAACTATAAGTGTTATCAAAGCAGATGTTGGAGGACTCTGTGGTCACACTGAAGCCCCAGAAGAGTTACTGGATGTATGTGATTATGTCCTTGAAGAAGCTGTAGATGAGATACTTATAGATTACTACGTTACAAGATGTGGGGATGATATAAACCTCATCATGACTCATAGGTTAGGTATAGACAACGAGAAGATCCACGGGTTGGCATGGAGAGCGTTTGAAGAGGCCACTAAGGTTGCAAAGGAGTTAAAACTCTACGGAGCAGGTCAGGATTTACTTGCAGAAGCATTCAGTGGTAACGTTAGGGGAATGGGACCAGGATGTGCAGAAATGGAGTTTGTAGAAAGACCAAGTGAACCTGTAATAGTATTTTGCTGTGATAAAACAGATCCTTCTGTATTTAACTTGCCACTATATAGGATATTTGCAGATCCTTTTAACACTGCAGGATTGGTGTATGATAAATCCATGATTAACGGCTTTAAATTCGATGTGTTAGATGTAATTGAAAATAAACAGATAACGTTGAAAGCACCAGAGGAATCCTATCAGTTGTTGGCTCTTATAGGAAACTTGGAGAGATACTGTATAAAAAGAGTACATAGGGCGAAAGATAACGAGATTGCAGCAGTTGTAAGTTCTGAAAAGTTAAATTTAATCGCGGGAAGATACGTGGGAAAGGACGACCCAGTTGCAATTGTTAGGGCTCAAAGTGGAATGCCTGCAGTGGGAGAGGTTTTAGAGGCTTTTGCAACTCCACACTTTGTACCTGGATGGATGAGGGGATGTCACTGGGGACCTTTGATGCCAGTAAGTGAAGAAGATGCAAGACCTGCAAGATTTGACGGACCTCCAAGGATTATGGCCTTAGGATTCCAGATTTCAAATGGAAAGTTAATAGGACCAAACGATCTATTTGACGATGTGTCCTTCAACAGAGCTAGGGAGAAGGCTTTAGAAATGGCAGATATGATAAGAAGGATGGGACCATTCCAACCTCACAGACTACCTGAAGCCATGATGGAGTATACTTCAGTACCAGAGGTATTGGCAGAGTTAAAAGAGAGATTTGTAGAGACTGAAAAAGTTGAAAAAGCTGAAAAATTGAGAGAAAGGGGAGAAATAGAGTAATTTTTAAAATAGATAAACCTTTACATACTCCCCCTTTTCATAACCTTCTACATTTTCATCTATTATTATATATCCATCTCCATCCTTAAGAGAAGAGAGTATTCCACTTCCTTTAATTCTCAAGGGTTCAACGTAGGTCCTCTTATTTTCGCTAACTAACTTTACTCTAACTACATCTGTTCTCCCTGGTGTAGAAGGAACACTCCTCGCCAGTGGTAGATATATAGATCTCCTACTCCTGAAGTAATTTCTGAGGAACAACTCAAACTGCACTACTGCAGCAACCGGATATCCTGAGAGTATATATAAGAGTACCTCCTTCTCTCCTAGAGAACATCTTCCAAATCCAAAAGGTTTTCCAGGCCTTATCTGTACTCCGTGGATTATCAACTTTCCAATATCTTTAACAACTTCAACGGTGTAATCCCTATCTCCTACCGATGTACCTCCAGTAGTTATTACTATATCATTTTCTTCTATTGACTTTAACAGGGCTTCTTTTATCTCTTCCTTATTATCTCCTACGCTCTTGTATATCTTTGGACTGAAACCTAATTCCTTTATCAGGGCATAGAACATAGGAGTATTAGAGTTTATTATATATTTTTTTTTCCTTTTCAACTCTTCTATGCTACTGAAATCCTCTAAATCTACCAGCTCATCTCCTGTAGATACAACCCCCACACTTAAATCATAAGTCCTGATATACCTTATACCTAAGGAAGAGAGTATTCCTATATGATACGGGGTAATAACATCTCCTCTCTTTAATATTAGATCCCCTTTTTTAATATCCTCTCCTACTTTACATATATTCTCGTAGGGACGAACTCCCTCCCTGATCTCAACAAACCCTTCCCCTTCTCTACAATACTCTTTCATTACAACTGCATTGACACCTTCAGGAGTTGCCATTCCAGTGGATAATTTGACACACTGACCTTCCCTAACAGGTTTATGTGGATCCCCCAGGAGATCCAATATTATAGGATTTGTTTCAGAGGCTCCAAAGGTATCTTCCGCTATTACCCCATAGCCATCCATAGCAGCTCTATTGAACATAGGTAGATCTTCAGGAGATAGTATATCTTCAGAGGATATCTTATTATAAGCTTCATATATAGGAATTAGTTTAACCTTTTCTGTGGCTAATTTTTCCAGTCTTTTGAATACTATCTCTTTAGCTTTTTTATAGGGCATTAGGTTCTTCAGGAACATAACCATCACCATGGATAATAAAATAATTAATCAATTAATCAATAATAAAAAATATAGTAAAAATCCTAATGGAAAATAAATTAATATAAAACTAACCACATACTTCCAATTAAAAGTTTAAAAAAATAATAGTTAATAAAAAGAAAAAAAAGAAAAAACAACAAAATTAAAAACTCTATCTATATCTATAAAATAATAAAATAATATAGAATATATCTACTCTCTACTCCTCAACATTGGAAGGGAATGATCTCTCCTAATCTGTTTCTAGATTTAGGAACATTTGAGGAAGGACTGTCTGTTAAGTATTATAATCTATAATCTTACCTTACTTAGATTCATTTTTGTCCAAGTATATGAACCTTTCAGTTATAACCTCTAAGCATTTCTCTACACTTTCACTTATAGATATATTTTCTATTACTGGAATGTCATACTCATAAGCCTTCTTTACGATATAGTCGTTTATTTTCCTTATTATCTTAAAGTGTTTTAGGTATCTCTCCATAGGCCTCGATGTAATTTTAGCTCTGGCTGCAAACCTTTCCTTATGCATCTTCTCGGAACTGAGAGTTAAGATTAGTGTTATAATGTTTGGCATCTTAGTGTATTTCTCCTTCATAAATCCTGGGATAATATGAGTCCCTTCGATTATAACACTCAATCCCTCTTTTAGACTCCTATCTATCAGACACTCCACTCCAACTAAAACCAACTCAACGTGTCTCTCAAATCCTAAAATATGTATATCCTTGTCGTTAGTTTCTGAAGGTATCCTTAGAGCCTTCCAGGCTGTATAGGAAGATTCATATAACATAGGTACTAGATCCTTGGATACGCTTCCCCTCATAACCTCTCTGATGGAATCTGTGCCTATAACACTGGGAATTCCTAACCTCGATGCTAATTCAAAGGCTATTGTAGATGTACCTACTCCACTAGCTCCACCTATAAGTATTATTATAGGATGTTTCTTTAATATCCTCCTCCATAGCAGATATTTCTCAGCGATACATTTGTAGTTTTTGGATAATAAATACTCGTAGACAATTCTCCTTATTTCATCCTTGGTGATGGTATCTACTCTCTTTTCATTTAACATCTTTTCAATTTCCTTTGCTATATAATAAGCCTCACTTGGTTTCATCCCTGCTGCAGTTAGGGATCTGGCAAGAATTCCCTTAGAAAAGGGCATATCATAATTTTTGCCCTTTACAATTATTTTATTCGTTATCTTTTTGAGGTCCATAAAATTTCCCCTCTTTGTTGGAATTTGCTAATAAGAAAAAAATAATTCATGAGGAGCGATAATAAAAGTATTGTAAAAATTGTAAAATAATAATTATATAATTACTATAAAAAAATATATCTATTTTACCAACAACTCTTTACAATTTATTTAAATTATCTAACTGTCGTATGTGATCCTATGGGGAAGAAAAATTACCTCACTTCAAAGTTTAAAGAAGATACAAAGTTCGCCTCTAAGTATGAAATAGACGTTATCAACAGATTGACAGATTTAAACCTCCAATATGATGATCTACTACTTCTGGAAAAACTCCCTGGTATGGACTACAGGAAAAGGGTGTATATAGAGGATGATACTCAAATAGGGATACTGGAGTTTGATCTCGTGGATTTAGATTGGAAATTTACACCTACTCCCTACTATTATCAACTTACAGGCTCTAAAAGAATCCATTTAAAATCTATAAAGAGAAGACTGAAGGGTAAATATCTAAAAGAAGAGTATTTAGAGGATCCTGGGGAATACTTGGAGATTGCTAAAGGGAGTAATAACTTCATAGGAGTGGAGATGGGGGACTTCATAGGGGTAGGTGTAAAAAAAGAGAAGGGTATTAAATTGAAAGATTTAAAAAGAAAGAAAAAGAATATTTATATTAAAAAAATAGAGGACTACTTAGAGAAGAATAGAGAGAGAATAAATAGCCTTTTAGAGTATTCCAAGGACATTCTTAAAAAATATATAGAGAAGTATAAGAAAAAAGGTTATATAATAAACACCTCCTTCAGTGGAGGAAAGGACAGTAGTGTCTCTACACTCCTTGTAAGGGAAATAATCCCTGATATAGATGTTATATTTATAGATACAGGTTTGGAGTATCCAGATACTATAAAGTATGTAAAGAGATTTGCAAAGGAATACGATCTAAACTTGCATGTAGTAGATGGAAATTACTTCTGGGGTCATCTAGAAAAGGAGGGGATCCCTACAAAGGACAATAGATGGTGCAACAGTGTCTGCAAGTTGATACCTTTAAAAAATTTTTTCATGGAACACTATCCAAATAAAAAGGTATTGACAATAGATGGATCGAGAAAATTCGAGAGTTTCACTAGATCTAAATTAAGTTATACAAGAAAGAGCAGATTTATAGATTTCCAAGTTAACCTCTTTCCTATATTAGATTGGAACGCTATAGACGTCTGGAGTTATATTCTCTTAGAGGAAATTCTCTATAATCCCCTCTACGACAAGGGATTTGAGAGAATAGGTTGTTATCTATGTCCCGCTGCACTTAACAGTGAGTTCTTACGTGTAAGGGATCTCTATCCAGATCTTTGGAGTAGATGGGTTAATTACTTAAGAAAATACTACACTATGGAGGAAATACTTAGGGGCTTTTGGAGATGGAGAGTACTTCCTCCAAAGATGGAAGAGTTGAAGAAGTGTTTATATAACTGTAATAATAATTTAGAGTAAAGTGAAAAACATAACAAAAAATTTACCTTAAGATTTTATTATTTTAATATAATCATAAAATATATCAAAACGATAACAAGAACAAAAATAACAAAATTCTTACTCTTTCACTTGGTATCAACTCTCTAAATACTGGAATAAATAGATGAAATTTTTTTCTATTTTTCAAATCTTCTTATATATTTTTCTTCTTATTTTTATAATACTTTGTTATTATCTATTACCTTGGAAACTGGAGTTTCTTTATTATCTGAATTTTTCAACACCCCTCCCTATAGATATAAAAGTCTTTATAATTATTTTTTAATTGTATATACTATAATAATATTAAAACATTGAAATTTTTAAAACATAATTAACTATAAAAAATGAAATTGCAATAAACTACACCTTATTCTCACAAAACTATAAAATCTTTGGATTTTGTCCCCGAACTAATATAGAAATAATTAATAAACTAAGAGCTTATACCTAAATCAAAAATACTTTAGGAGGGTAATACCATGGGGATGACACTTGTTGAAAAGATCCTTGCTAAAGCATCTGGAAAGAGATCTGTATCTCCTGGAGATATAGTGATGGCAAAGATAGATGTAGCCATGGTGCATGACATCACAGGGCCACTAACTGTGAATACCTTAGAGAAGGAGGGAATAGAAAAGGTTTGGGATCCTGAGAAGATAGTTATACTCTTCGATCATCAGGTGCCTGCTGACAGTATCAACGCTGCCGAGAACCACATACTTATGAGGAAATTTGTAAAGAAACATGGGATAAAGAACTTCTACGATATAAGGGAAGGTGTATGTCATCAGGTACTTCCTGAGAAAGGACATGTTGTTCCAGGTACTGTAGTTGTTGGGGCGGACTCCCACACCTGTACCCATGGGGCCTTCGGTGCCTTTGCAACAGGCATAGGTAGTACAGATATGGCTGCAGTATTTGCTACTGGGGAGTTGTGGTTTAAAGTACCTGAAACACTGTACTTCAATATTACTGGGGAACTGAATCCCTATGTAACCTCTAAGGATGTGATCCTCCATATCATCGGTGAAGTAGGGTTTGACGGAGCAACCTACAAGGCTGTGCAGTTTGGAGGAGAGACTGTTAAAAATATGAGTATAGCTTCAAGGATGACTATGACGAATATGGCTATAGAGATGGGTGCAAAAACAGGAGTAATAGAACCTGATGAAAAGACTATTAACTATATAAAGGAAGTTATGAGGAAACATGGGAGGGAGAAGCCCTTCGAGGTGATAAAAGGGGATGAAGATGCAGAGTACGAAGAAGTTTATGAGATAGAGGTAGATGATTTAAACCCTGTATTTGCCTGTCCTCACGCTGTAGATAACGTAAAACCTGCAAGAGAGGTTGCTGGGAAACCTATAGATCAAGTATTCATCGGCTCCTGTACAAATGGAAGGCTGGAAGACTTGAGAATGGCAATGAGGATTATAGAGGAGCATGGAGGTATTGCAGAGGATGTAAGGGTCATAGTTACCCCCGCCTCACGGGAGGTTATGCTAGCCGCCATGGAAGAAGGTTTAATACAGAAGTTCTACAAGTACGGATGTGTTGTAACTAATCCATCATGTTCTGCATGTATGGGAGCACTTTACGGAATCTTAGGACCTGGGGAAGTAGGAGTTGCCACCTCTAACAGAAACTTCAGAGGTAGGGAAGGATCTTTAGATTCAGAGGTATATTTAGCATCTCCTATTACAGCGGCAGCCTGTGCAGTTAAGGGAGAGTTAGTGGATCCCAGGGATCTGTAGAGGGATTCTTAAGATTTTTATTTTATTTATTAAATCTATTATATTTTCATGATTCCAAAGGTTTATCGATTAATATACAGTATCAAGGGAAGAATTATAGAGAAGTTTTTATCTTCTTTTTATTTTTATCTATATATTTAACCTTTTTTAATTACAATGTTTAAATGTTTCCTTCATACATTACTCCTAACTCATCTTGAAGGAAAATTAGGAGCTTTAAAGTAAGGCTCTCTCCTAAGTATTCCCTGGTGGATATACTCTCTTATATCTTCTCCTCTCCTTAAAGGTGTAAGTATATCTACTAAGTTATCCTCCCTAAGGAGACAGGGTTTTATATATCCGTCGTAGGTTAGCCTTATTCTTGTACAGTGGTTACAAAACTCTGTATTATCCATAGGCCTGACGAACTCCACCTCTAAATCGCCTATGTAGTATTTCTTTCTGTTGTGCATCGACCTTCTCGTCACTACTTTGTCTGATATCTCCGCTATTTTCTTCTCTATAGGTGTTATATCTACGTAGTATCTCTTTAAATTCTCATTCAGAGGCATAAGTTCTATAATCTGCAGTATGGCCCCAACCTCCCTACAGTAATTCATAAGATCCTCCAAATCCTCCAGTGTATTTTTCATTACAAGATAGTTTATTTTCAGAGGTGTAAGACCTACCTCTATAGCTCTCTCTATGCCTGCCTTTACCAACTCAACATCTCCATAGGTGGTTATTCTTCTATATTTTTCAGGATCTAAGGTATCTAAACTGACATTAACCCTGTGGAGACCGGCATCCTTCAATCTTTCAGCATATTTCTCCAAGAGTATCCCATTTGTAGTTAGGGAGATGTCCTCTATTTTAGGATGGGATACCCTTTCAAGTATCTCAGGTAGGTCCTCTCTTAGAAGGGGCTCTCCTCCAGATATTTTAATTTTTTTAATCCCAAATTCTAAGAAAGTTCTTACAATCTTTCCTATCTCTCCAGGTGTCATATATCTACTATTAAATTTTCTGTATCCCTCTCTATGGCAGTAGAAACATTTTAAGTTGCAGTATGGTGTTACAGATATTCTCAACGATCTTATTTCCCTGTTGAAAGGATCCTTCATGATACCCCAATAACAAATATTAAAAATAGTGTTAATCAACAATAGTTAAATATAAGCAACAATTAATTAAAATATTTTATCAATGAAGCGGAAATATAACTCCATTATATTTCTGACTAATCAAAAGTTTTATAAAGATGAACGATCTAAATGGTAGACAAGATTTCTTCGAATTTGGGATAATTAAGCCCGAAAAACGGAGTTAAGAGTGAAGGATCAGAACGGCAGGGATATAAACAGTTTTATATTATTATAATACTTATAATAATGTTTATAATAATTTTTATTAAGTTGGGATTATGAAGATATCCTACAAAGATTTCCTTATCCTGTTGCTCGTTATTACCCAAATATTCTTAATTTTCCACATCGTATTTAAAACAGAGAACAACCATCTATATAATTCATACAGTACTAACAACCTAAGTGATACTAAAGAAGATGTTAGAAAACATGACATGTTAAATGTTGGGGGGAATAATAACACCAACAATTCCAGTGAAAAGCCCAACAGTAACATTCTAAATATTACAAGAGCGAATAATCTCCACTTCACTGAAGATTTAAACAGTAGTGTCTTGTACCATACTCGAAAAAACGACTCCACTGTAAAAAATATCTCCCTCAGCAAATTCTTCATGGATCTACCTTATTCCAACACTATAAGGATCTCTGAAGAAGGTAAAGAAGGTATAATAAAAACCTATACAGAAGATGGAAGAATAATAAATTTTGATGTTAGAAACTACAAACCTAACTTAGATAACCCAAGGTATGTAAAAGTTTCAAAAGAGATAAGATCCTTTAAGTACGGTGTTTATTATAAATATACCTTCACTGTTCAATATAACAACATCACTTCGGTGAGTTACTGCTACTACAGGAGAGTTGGGAAATACTATATAATTATGGAATTTAATAAAGAAGATGAATTTGTGAAAGATATGTGGCTAAGGTGGAACGAATATATTGAAAATCTTCTATATCAGTAGGAATTTTTTTATTTTTTATCTTAATTATACTTAATAAAATTTAATAATAAAAATAACAACAATAAAAAGTGTAAAAAAACCTAAGAAAAGATTCGACAGAATTCTATCTATTTTTTCCAGTGCTCAATGTTTGAGATATTTTTTTCTTTAG
The DNA here is from genome assembly GCF_004310395.1 of Methanofervidicoccus abyssi. NCBI lineage: Archaea > Methanobacteriati > Methanobacteriota > Methanococci > Methanococcales > Methanofervidicoccus > Methanofervidicoccus abyssi. Next base: position 271,261 of record NZ_BFAX01000004.1, read on the forward strand.
TTATTATTATAAATTTTAGTTATTATTATAAATAAAAATAAAATAATGTAGAAAGACTTGACAATCTCAAATATATTAGAACAATTATAAAACGTTTAAAAAGATGTTATTCTCTTTACAACCATAGTAGCATAACATCCTTTCTTCAGTTGGAATTCCACAGTAACTTTATATCTTCCCTTGTTCAATTCATCTTCTACGAACTTACTGTATCTTACATTTTCTGGAATAGAGATTATTCTTCTCTCAGTATAGGAAGGTTTGGAGAGATCCAGCAGTTTGTTAAAATCTTCTATACTTAAACCTTCTCTTTTTAATATGTCTTCTATAATTCTTCTATCTTCTTCCTTAATATCTTTTGTACCTATATCGTGGGTTATGGTGGGAAAGGTTCTATCCTTCATAATGTCAAGGATGTCTTTTTCTATATTCTTATAGAATAAAAATGATCCACAAATGTAATCGACGTATATTCTATCTTCTTTGGGAATACACTTCTTTAAAATACTTTTTACAGATTCGTTCCAGAGGTAACTCTGATAAGCAGAGACAAACAACTTCTTCAACCTAATATCCACATATTTAAAAGCTTCTTTAAATTTTTCTTCGTCATGCTCTCTACTTTCCAGATATCTAATTATGTTGTTAAACATTCTGTCCCTTATCCCTCTGTCTTTCATATACCTTATAATAGATCTCCAATCCCCCCAATGGCTCCTTATATACCTTTTTAAATCTTTTATCAACCTGTTTTCACTCTTTTTATATCTAGTTAGTATTATCTTAAGGGCCTCTTCGTAGTTTCCCATCATATACTCCCTAGCTATAAACTCTCCCCTTCTATATACACTTCCAAATCTCTGAGTGTCGTAATAGTTAGGGACTCCCAAGTGTAGCTTTTTTAGATTCTCCTCTATCTTTGGAAGGTGTTCCTCTTTGAGATACCTAATAGTGATCTTAAATTTATTTCCTGCCAACTGTCCTAATTTTAAAGGACTCCCCACTTTTCTTAGATATTTCAGTTCCAAGTTATTTTCCTTTAGAGAGAGTTTTCCATACCTTATGGGGATGGTAATATATTGTATTGTAATGGCATGTCTATCCTTTAAACCACAGTAACCTATCTCCTTTAGAGGTATCTTGAACTTCTTTGATATATATGACAACGTCCTTAAAATCTCCATGTTTGTCTTTTTTAATAAATACAGGTTGAAAGTGTCCCCTTCTTCGAGAATATTCTCATCCAATATCTCCTCTACAATAAAATCTTCTGGAAGTTGTCTAATTTTAACCTTCATATTTTCTACCAGGAGTTTTAAATTTTTATATTTTATAAATGTAGAAAGTTTTAAGACATTGTATGGCACAGGATTAAAATATCCAAAGGGTTTTTAAACACCGGGACAAAATAGAAAATTCTACTGGGATATAATATAGAGAATTTATCTTATTATTTTTAACTATTATGGGAACTAGAGCAATATCTTAAAACTGTAATGATGAATATGGTATAGAGTTTTCTAATATTCTTATTTAAATGTTAACAACGAGTTCTTATCAAAGTTAATTCTGTTTGATACAAAAGAATATCTAACAGTGTTATTTAGAAAATAGTGTTAATCCTTTAAGAAAAATTTACCTTCCCCAATATTTAGGATGGAGGAGAAAATATCTATTTCTTTTTATTTTTTAAAATATGATATATATTATTAATTTTTTAATAAGGATATTTTTAATGAGTGTTAGAATAAAATTGTCAAAAAATAATAAAAATAGCGTCACTTATCTATTTTATCTTTATCATTTTTCACTAATTATAATTTTAATAAAATATCTCCTTTAGTACTTTCAATAAGAATGAAATTTTTATAAACAATTATTAAATTTTTTATTTAAATAAAAACATTGAAATATGGGAAACCATGGGAAATATCCTATTTTCAGAATGGACTAGAAATTACAGAAAGTTAAATGATCTGAACCAGTTAAAAGAGGATATTATAAAGAACTTCCAGGAGTGGGAAGTGGTAGATAAAAAAATAGTATGTATGTTAAGTGGAGGTAAAGACAGTGCTACAGCCTTAGCGTTGGCCAAAGATCTCGGTCTCAATGTGTTTCTGGCTGTTCATTTTACCCATAAGTGGAGTTGGCAACTCTCTAAGGAGGAGGCTAAGAAAATAGCAGATAGGTTTAATATACCTATAAAGTTCTACGATATTACCAAGGATCTGAAGAAGAGGACAAAGGGAGCAAAAGGGAGAAATATATGCAGAATATGTAAAAGTATAATGAAAAGTAGAACCATAAAGATAGCTAAAGAGGAAGGAGCAGAAGTGATAATGACGGGAGATACCTCTGTAGAGAAGATCTCAGGTCCCATTATGCAGTATTTAAAGGAAAAATACGGGGAGGTAAGATTTGAAAAGATGGAGTTGACTCCAGTGCCTAAAAAGTATAACTTCCTCTTCTTCAGGCCGCTTATAAGGTGTGGATACGAAGATATACTGAAGATTGTGGAATACTACAATATAGACGTTAAGAGGGTGTATGAAGCGGGAGATAGATGGGGATTCTGGAGGGAGGGGTGTCCATTGCAGTACTGTGACAACGAGGCACTGATAACAGAGGAACTTTTGGATAAATTATATATATACAATGAGAGGATTACAAGGGTAGCCAGGGAGGATGGTAGATTTAGAGCATCTATAAGACTTCCTTCTAAGGAGCTCATAGTTGTACCTGTTAAGGATGATGTAAGAGATAAGGAGAAGGAGGAATTTATAAAGAAACTGGGAGAGATCTTAGAAAAGTTATAAGTGGTGTTGGATTATGATACCTATTATATACAAGGAGATGTGTCCCAACTGTTTCGGAGATATTGACAATAGTAGGTTGGAGTTAGGAGTGTGTAAAAGGTGTTTAGAAGAGGATGGGAGGTACTCCAAGTTGGATCTGTGTAGGAAGTTGGGAGACGGTAGGAAGTTAGATAAATTACGGGATTACTGTAGAATTTGGAATGAATTTAAGGAGTTTGAGGAGTTCTGTAAGGATCTAGGTTATGAACTTCTCAGTATTCAGAAGATGTGGGCTAAGAGAGTTTTGAAAAATAAGAGTTTCTCCATCGTTGCTCCAACTGGAGTAGGTAAAAGTTTCTTTGGTGTGTTGATGAGTCTATATCTAGCAAGTAAAGGAAAGAGATGTTATATAATTCTACCCACAACTCTACTAGTTAAACAGACTTACGAGAGAGCACTATCCCTTATGGGAGATAAGATTAATGTGTTATGCTATCATTCGGAATTAAATGAGAGGGAGAAAAGAGAAGTTAAGGAGAGGATAGAAGAGAAAGATTTTCAGGTGTTGATTACGACCTCCAACTATTTAACTAGAAATATGCCCAATACAACCTTTGACTTTATATTTGTAGATGACGTAGATGCACTTTTAAAATCTTCTAAAAATATAGATAGGACTCTACTACTTTTAGGCTTTAATAAAGAGTTGATAGATGAGGCTTATAAGATAATACTACTGATGAAAAGGAAGAAATTCGATAAGGCGTTGGAACTTAGAGAGAAGTTAAAGAAGAAGGTAGAGAACATTAAACATGGCTGTATAGTTATTGCATCTGCTACCGGGAAGAGTTATGGAGATCGGGTAAAGTTGTACAGGGAGTTGTTGAACTTTGAAGTTGGATACGGTATAAACAAGTTAAGGGATGTTGTTGATATCTATGATGAGATAGATATGGGTAAGGTTTTGGATTACGTTAAACTGTTAGGTTCTGGTGGTTTGATATTTATATCCCAGGATTACAGTTTAGAGATGGCTGAGGAAATTGAAGATCTCTTAAGGAAAAACAACATAAAGGCCAAGGTTATTCACTCAAAAGATAAAGAAGGCTTTGAGGACTTTAAGGAGGGTAAACTAGATGTACTTATAGGAGTGGCATCCTACTATGGGGTTCTGGTTAGAGGACTTGATATACCAGAGAAGATAAGGTATGCTATATTCTACGGTATCCCAAAGATGAAGTTTAAACTTAGAGAGTATTTAGAGAAGATAAAGGAGAGTAAAGAGATAAAAGTAGATATAGAAGGAAAGTCCTTAGAAGAGATCGAAAATATCTTAGAGAAAGATTTAAAGTTAAAGAACTTCTCTCTAAGGGTTGAAGAGGGAGATATATACCTCCTTATACCAGATATAAAAACTTACATCCAGGCCTCCGGTAGAACCTCCAGGATGACAGAGTTTGGTTTAACAAAAGGTGCTTCCATATTACTCGTAGATGACTGGAAGTTATTTGAGAGTGTTAAAAAGTATATGTTGTTCAACTATGAGAGTGAATTTAAAGGTATTGAGGAAGTTAACTTTGAGGAGTTGATAAGAAAGATCGATGAAGATAGGAAAAAAATTAAAGTAGGTAAGAAGAAAGGTAAGATACCTGATATATTGAAGTCCATTCTTATGGTTGTAGAGAGTCCAAACAAGGCGAAGACGATAGCAAGTTTCTTTGGAAGGCCCTCTAGGAGAAAGGTCAATGGTATAAATATCTACGAGGTATGTATAGGAGATATAAACTTAATAATAACTGCCAGTGGTGGCCACATCTTCGATTTAGTTACCAAGGAGGGATACTACGGGGTAAAGATAGATGATAATATCTACATCCCTATTTACATGGCTATAAGGAAGATAAATGGAGAACAGATAACTGATCAGAAAGATATAAATGAGATATTAAAGGAACTGATGGAGAAAGGGGAGAGGATTAATCTGATAAACTGTAAGGACAATATAGAGACGATAAGAGAGATTGCCGATGAGGTAGACGGGATATTTATAGCCACAGATATAGATACAGAGGGAGAGAAGATAGGTTACGATATAGCTTCAAATATACTACCTTTTAACAAAAACATCTACAGGATAGGATTCAACGAGATAACTAGGAGGGCAATTTTAAGAGCTGTAGATGCTTACAGGAGAGGTGAGGAGTTAAAGTTAGATGAGAACAAGGTTAGGAGCCAGTTAGTGAGAAGAATAGAGGATAGATGGATAGGGTTTAAACTCAGTCAGAAATTATGGAATGTTTTTAACAAAAACTACCTCTCTGCAGGTAGAGTACAGACGCCAGTTTTAGGTTGGATAATAGAGAGGTACGAAGAACATAAGAAGAAGATACCTTACCTCTCTATAAGGCTGGAGTACGATATATACGTTGGAAAGGTATGGGAGGAAGACTTCAAGAGAGATGAGGTGGAAGTTGAGGTAAATCTCTATAAAAAAGATATTTCTCCACTACCACCATTTACCACAGATACTCTGTTAGAGGAGGCTACAAAGAAATTCTATCTAAGTACAGAAGAGGTTATGAGGATATCCCAAGATCTCTTCGAACTTGGATTGACCACCTACCACAGAACTTCTTCCACAAGGGTGTCTTTAGATGGTATGAAGGTTGCAAGGGAGTATTTGAAGTTGTTTAATTTGGAGGATTATCTTAAGAACAGGGAATTTTACATGGAGGGCCCACATGAGTGTATAAGGCCTACGAAACCGATGGATACTGGAGAACTTATAGAGTTTATAAAGGAGAATAACATAACCCTAAGTAAGAACCATATAAAGATATATGACTTAATATTCAGGAGGTTTATAGCTTCTCAGATGAAGGAGGCTACAGTACTCTATCAGGAGTTGTATATAAAAGATATAGATGAGAGGATAGAGGGATATGTAGATGTGGAGTTTGACGGTTGGAGTAGGATATACAACCTGAAGTTAAGGAAACTTCCTAAGATCGAGAAGAATAAATTAAAGGTTTTAGAGTACAGTATACGGAAGGTAAATAAAGTACCACTTTATGATGAAGGGGAAGTTGTAAAACTTATGAAAGAAAGAGGCATAGGAAGGCCTTCTACATACGCCCAGATAATAAAGAAGTTGTTAGATAGGGGATATGTGATAAAGAGTAAGAATAAAGGTAAATTGATACCTACAAAGTTAGGAATAGAGGTTTACAACTACCTTATTACCCACTATCCACAACTTATATCTGAAGAAAAAACTAGAGAACTTGAAGAAGTTATGGATAAGATAGAAAGGGGAGAGGTAAATTATCTAGAAGTCTTACATTCTCTAAAATCTATATGTGATAGGATATAACATAATATCTTAGAATTTTCCATTAGTAACAATTTTTACTACTGGCTAAGATAAGATAGGTGTATTAGGTTCTTCATCTTATTATACTTTCTTTATTTTTGAAACAACTTTTTCATTATTTTTACTTCACTATTATTTATTAATATATTATTATAATTATTATTTTTTAAACTCTCACTTTAATGAAAGCTTAGAGTTTTTAATAATATTTTTTATTATAATACTCTCTTCCATTAAGATGTTAATTCAAAACTTAAAAAACAGTACATAGATTCTATTTCACAGTAAAAATCACTACACTCTGAGTACATTAGTAACAACCAGTACATATACTAAATACACCATAAATAAAAATAATCCTTCTATTCTACTAATCTTAAAGTATTCATTACTACATCTCCCAAATAATCTTAATATCACACCTTTGTTCATAAAGAGTACCATCAGTACTACAAGAAGTATGTAGATAGAGAGTCCAAACCTAGTTGGAGGTATGTAAGCGATCATACTGGAAAGGGCTAAAGCACAGCCTATATTTATCATATTACTACCTATAATGTTTCCAATAACTATATCACTAAGTTCTCTTCTTATGGCAGAGAAGGATACTGCAACTTCAGGGAGGGAAGTACCAAATGCTACTAGAATAAATCCTACAACCTTGTTAGGTATTCCTAAAAAGATTGCAATATTCCGGACTCCGTCTATAAATAATTTACTTCCTATGAATATACTGATCAATCCAACAATAGCAAGTATTATAGCCAAGATTATGGAGACATTCTCTCTGTCATTCCTATCTTCTTCAGTTACAATATCTCTTTTTTTAAGAGTATATCCTATATAACCAAGAAGTAAAAAAAAGAGTATTACTCCATCAATAAAGTTAAAACCATCGTATCCTAATATAAAGAGTAAAAGGGAGTATAGTAGATATATTTGAGAATTTCTTAATATAGATTTCTGTTTTACAACTAAGGGAGATATCAAAGCACATAATCCAAGTATAAATCCAATATTAATTATACAACTCCCAAGAGCGTTTCCCACTGCTATTATAGGTAGGCCTGCATATGTAGCGTATAGACTAGTAACTATCTCAGGAAAAGAAGTAGCAAATGCAACTATAGTCGCCCCTATAACAAAGTTTGAAAGTTTAAAGTACTTGGCTATTTTTGTGTTTCCGAGAGTAAACCAATCACTCCCATAGTTCAGTAGTCCTAACCCTATTAGAAGCATCAAAATACTCTGTAAAACCCCCACATTTTCACCGATTCTGTAAATAAATATAATAGAAATATCAGTTTCTGTTCTTCACTTTTTCCCTTTTAACCATTTTAAATTTTCTACCACCACATTCACAAATCAAATCTTCTATAACCACATTTCTCCCATCCACCTTGTAAACTCTACCACATTTTAAACACCTGTAGTATCTCAAAGTAGGCCTTACCTCTCCAGTGTATAACTTACTTAAATCTATCTCCTCTTTTTTAAACTTTTTTAGATTTTTTCCCACCAACCTTGCTAGAAAGGTAGTATTTCCTATTATCTCAGAACCTTCGTAGATATTAAACCCTGGTATGAGCTCATATATTGCAAAGTTCATACTATTTACGATCCTCTGAACCTCTAAGTATTCTTCTATTGGTTTATGGGAGAAGGCTAGGTAAAGCACCCCTCTATCCCCCTCTCCCAATCCTTCAACACCTCTTGACAGGAATAACTTCAAACCATTCAATGTATAAGGAGGATCTGTAAATACCGTATCAAATCGCCCCCAGTATTTTCTATCTAACTCCTCCCTGAAATCTTGTTTAACTGTTTCAATATTCAATCCTTCTCTCTTGGATATCTCATCTATAAGGTTTAACAGTCTCTCATCTATATCCATAACTACAACTTCTTCTGGGAATCCTGTCATTGCACTTGGTATGGATGTTAGATCATCATCTCCAATAAACAATACCTTTTTTCCTTCTAAATCTCCCCTATCAGCCATTATGGCCGCTCTATATACTGCAGTTTCAGGAGTGGCGTGGGACTGATCTATCCTTGTATTCACCTTGGGTCTAAGTTTTGCATACTCCCTATGTCTCCTAAGTATATTTTTGAAATTCTCATCTAAGATAATCCCCCTCCCTTTACAGGTAGGGCACTTTAGATCCATTTTCATTTTAAATTTTAAATTGTTCTCTACTAGATTTTTTCCGTATTCCGTATATACTGCACCTTTCTCGTCCCTTTTTAAAATTCTACTTCTCTCTAAGATACTCCTCACCTTACTCACAACAGGTAATGGCAACTTAGTATATTGGCTTATTCTCTTTGTAGATACTGGCTGATTTCTGTAGATACACCTTAGTATACTTTCTATGGCATCAACACCTTCTGCTACCTTTACCCTCTCTGCTAACCTTTTTAGGAAATTTTTAAATCTTTCTCTGCTGGAGAAGTCGAGCATCCTTTTATTTAACTTACCTCCCATCTGTCCTATTATCTTCATGGTGAAACCTCTACTTTTCTGGTAAAAAACAATTTAATGTATAATAATATAATCTTGTTTATTAGATTGTTTATTAGAGCGTAGATAGTAAAAATATAAGGATACAATGTATATTAATGGGTTTTTCTATTTTACTTTATAATAATGTGAACTGTAGTTAGTATTTATACAATAAATAATTTGAGATGATGCTTAATGATGCTTAAATTAAATGTTCCCCAGTGGCACTACAGTATGCTTCAGGATAGAGAGAGGTTGGGAATATTTAAGTGGGCTATAGAGAAGAGTGTTAAGCCTGGAGACATCTTCTACGATGTTGGTACAGGTAGTGGAATACTGGCTATGATAGCTGCGAGAATTGTGAGGAAGGTTTATGCCATAGAATTAGATCCTATAACCTATCAGTATGCTCTGGAAAATATAAGAATTAACGGATTTAAAAACATAGAACTTATAGAAGGAGATGCAAGGGAGTATACCCCTGAAGATGAGGTGGATGTGGCTGTCGTGGAAATGTTGGATACTGCACTTATCACAGAACCTCAGGTTCCAGTGATAAATGCAATACTTAAGAAGAAGATCTTAAAGGAGGGTGGGAAGATTATACCTCAGCGGGCCTACAACACTGCCCAGGTAGTATTGGCAAGGATGGATCATATCTACTACGACGAGGAGGTGAAATCACAGCCCCTATCTATGGAGGTACTCTATAGTATTGTAGATTTTAACAAGGTGAATAAAGAGGAAGTGTCCTACTATTTAGAGTTTAAAATATCCAGTGATAAAGTTAAGGAGGATAAAATTGGTATAAGGTTAAATACCTATACTCAACTGACAGAAGATACAGTTGCTGGAAGTACCCCGATGCTGAACCCTCCTCTTATTATACCTATCGAGAATCCTAGGATAGAAGACAATATCTTAAAGGTTAAACTATCTTATAGAATGGGGGGAGATCTGGAGAGTATTAAAGTTGTATAATAAAAAAGCAAAAGAAATTAAAATTTACCCTATTATATTATCTCTTTATTAATTTCTTTATTAATTATATAATTACATAACTTAATTATCAACATAATATTTAGAATTAGGTGGTACTATCAAAATAGGGATACTCTGCTGTAGAAAAACCTTCGAGAATATACTAATTTACAGATGTTTATCGCGGAGTTATCCCACTACTTTTATAAATCCCATGAAGTTAAAGAGTATTGAATTAGATGTTGATCTAATACTATCAAGGGTAGAGAGGGATTATTTAGAGGAAGGTTTGAAAGTATTGAAAATTGTTGAGGAGAATAATGATATAGAGGTGATCAATCCCAGAAGATCTGTTGAAACATGCCAGAACAAGTATTTAACATATAAGATGTTAAAGGAGTATATGCCAATGTCTATCTTAGTATCCCAGGATAACCTTCAAGATGTGGATTATCTAATAGAAGATGCAGGTTTAAGATATCCTCTAGTTGTAAAACCAGTTTATGGAGGATATGGCAAGGGTGTTTTAAAGTTGGAAAAAATAAAAGATGTGAAGGATCTTTTAAGTAGATACTACCGGAATAACAGTTCTAATCACTTCATCATTCAGGAATATATTCCTTACAGACATGATATAAGAGTTTTTGTCATTGGTAACAGAGTAGTATGTGCTATGGAGAGGATCCCGAAGAATGACTGGAGAGCAAACTGTTCCCTCGGGGCAGAAACCAGACGATTTTATATAGAAGAAGATGTTGAAGATCTCGTTTTAAAGTGTGTTAAAAGGGTAAGTGCCCATATAGTTGGAGTAGATGTGCTGATAGATAAAGAGGATAACCCCTATATTCTTGAGATGAATATAACTCCCCAATTTAGAAATATTATGAAGTATTCCGACATCCCCTTAGAAATATTGAAGTTTATAGAGGAGATCCTACCAAAATCATAATAAAATTGAAATCTTGATAATTATTACTTCCCTTAGAATACTACAAACTCTATTAAGTCCATTAAACTACGTCCCAATAACTATGGGCTCTGAAAGATCTTTAATAAGTCTTATAACTGAATAGGCTGCTAATACCGAGGTTCTAGGATTCTCCTTAGAAGGTGTATTTTCTACAGTTGTCCTTATGGTACCTGTGGAACCTCTAACTATCACTTCATGCCTATTTACGGATATATTTGGATCCACCACTATCTTAACCTTTGTTGGATAGTTAGATGCCAAATGGAGTACTAAGGAGACGTTTATATTCTGAGGAAATTTCTCTATAGCTTCTGAAAAACTACCTTCAAAGACTGTAGTAGGTTCTGAAATTTTATCTATATCAAACCCCTGTTTCTCTAAAGAATCTCTCAGTCCTTCTATGGGTTTTATCGTTATCAACGTTACCTCGTATATTTTTCCTAAGGATACTGCTTTAATTGCGTCTATTCCCGCAATAGCCCCTGAAGGTATATATATTCTTCTGTTGTGTTTCTTTGCGAGGCTGTATAATCTCTGATAGAGATTAAGATCTTTGAAAGCACCAACACTCATCACTATTACATCCTTTCTATTTTCTATGGCTTTTATTGCAACTTCTTCCACCGCTTGGATTGAGGCACACTCTATTACTACGTCTAAGTCCTTACGTACCAACTCATCTATAGAGTGACATACCTGGGCCCTTACTAACCTACCAAGTTTTTCCGCTTTGTATATACTTCTGTCGTAGAGGGCTACAACCTTAGGATTTATAATACCTTCCAATACAGCATTAACTATTGAAGTAGCAATAGCTCCACATCCAACCAGTCCTATTCTCAACATCCATACCCCAAAAATCTTTTTTATATTTAAGTTTGATGGATCTAATTTCAAGGATTATATATAGTGTTGGACAAAACTTCTGATTAAAATTTATCTACACCAAATTTTTTATAGCTTTTCAACTGTATTTCTACTAAAATACTTGAGATGAATTAGAAAAATATTACAAGGACCTTCTTCCTCCAATCTTCAGGAGTAGATATCTGTTTATACTTTTTCTTTTTAAATTATTTTTTATCTTATTATTTTTATTATACTATTTTTATTATTTTTTAACATTTGATAGGAAATTAGAGCATATAAAAATAGTAATATAGCCAGAAATACAACATTGAATCTTATAAAAATTTAACTATCTTTTACTCTTCTTTTACCTTTATTAACTCTTTATTATTTAACACTTTAAGATTTTTATTTTTTATTATTTAATATTTTTTATATCGAGATTCTAGATAGTAGTTATCGTGTAATTCTAACCAATTTTCAAGACCTTGGGACATATTCTAAAAAGTGGTAAATAAGAAGAGTTTTTAATTCTTATTTTATATTATATTAATATTATTTTTTTTATTTTATATTTGGCAAAATCAAGGGGCTTGATACGTTTTTATTGCTAATTATGAATGTGGACAATTCCAAAATAGAACAAATTATGGAAATCCAAAATATAGGCGAACTACCTGATACTGAGATGAATATTTTGAAGAAATCTCTCGAAATTAGGGAAGTAGAACAAAAAGATAAGACAGAAGAAGAATTAGATAAAACTCCTTTTAAAAAGGGAGATGAAGAGGTTAAAGAAAAATCACCTCCAATATCTACAGGAACCACTCCTCGACCACTAACAGAATTAACAGGAGAGCGAGCGGTAACCGAAACTAAGGGAGATGTTTTTGATGGGATAAAAGAAAAAGAGTGGGCCCCGGAAATCCCCGCTGAAAAAGTTCCCATTCGGATAGAAGAATATATGCCAAAGCAGGAGACTATAAAAGAAATTGATGAAGATGAAACCTCAGCAGGGAGAGTACATATTACAAGAACATCAAAGGGTGGAACGCAACCTACAGAAATTTTGAGTGAAAAAGCAAGAAAAGATATTGGGCGAGAGGGGGAAAAGTATGCATTGTACAGTATTATAAAAGACAAACTGGTCGAATATTTCAACATTGAAATTGGAGAGTATAATACGTTTGAAGATATACTCGAACATTATGCAAATATTGTAAAAGAAACAAATAAGGGATTTAACCTAGAAAAAGATGGGGATTTAATCGTAGAAGTTATATGGCTAAATAAAAATGGAGAAAGTGGAGAGCATTATGATATAAAAGTTGTAGAAAACGGAGAAGAGATTTTTATCGAGGTAAAAATCCACAAAAGAATATGATAAAACTTGGTTCTCAGTATCGAAGGATCAATGGAGACTTATGGAAGAAAAGGGAGACAATTTTTATATCTACAGAGTTTATGGTGCTGGGAGAAAAGATGCAAAAATTCTAAAGATTCGAAATCCAGCAAACTTTGGAAAGAGGGAAAAATTGATGCATATCCTATTGGTATTGAGCTATAGGTATAGTTTGACGCTCACAGCCTTGCCCTTCGGGTAGCCTAACAGCGGACATACGGCTACACTTCGTTCTGCCCAAATTCGGCTTCGCAAACTTCGTATGTCCGCAAAACGTTGTCCGATAAACAGATAATTAAATCCCTATTTCAAATTCTTGATAACATCAATAGTAAAACAGGATCTATTGAAAGAGCGTTAACTACAATTCGTAATGCAAATAAAAAAATAGTAAAATATTTAAAAGTCGAATAAATTTAAATTAATATATAAAAAGGATGAAAAATGAACACGAAAAATTTAGGGGTACTGGTACTTTTAGCAGTGCTGGTAATTGTAATTGTTTTGATAAGTAGATGTACACAAAAACAAGGCACATACTGGAATGAAAAAAGTTATTGATGAAAAGAAGTTTGAAATTAAATGATGGAAGTTTTTAAGCGGCTCGCAACTCTCCGCTCGCTAACGCTCACTTCGGTGCTATCGCACTCGGACAACAGGCGGGTATCTGGTTCGGGCTTTCAGCCCTCACCCAAATCGCAAAGCGACTTCGCTTAATCCCAATGCGTTGTCCGAAATTGTGGGCGATGGGCTGAGGAAAAATAATAAATGTTAGTGAGAAGGAGATGATAGTATGAAACACATAACAATAAGAGTGGCTTGGCACGATAACAAATGGAACGGAAAAATCTGCAAGAATCCTTCTGAGAATGTTTATTGTGTCGATAATTATTCTCTTTTATCTTCCAGAATCCAAAGAAGGAGAAATATTGAGATTGAAGAAAAATTTAAAGGAAAGTCAATATCAGAAGTAAAGAATAATTCAGCTTATATACCACCTTGTTATTGGTGCATAAATATACTTGGAGAAGAAAAACATACCATAGAAGATACCCATCCATTTGGAGATACTTCGAATAAATTTAGTGTTATTCCACCACTTAATGAAATACTGAAACCTTTTTCAGTATTCACATGGAATTTTAAGTTATCGTTTACAACCACTGGAGTCTATAAATATCCTCCAGATTTAGAAGATAGAGTTAAAAAATATATAAAAAACATTGAACCAACAAAGTCCGTAGTTTTTCTCTATGCAAATTATAGCAATCCAGTTACTGGAGATGAGAGAAAATATTTGGTATTAGGAGCAGGATTAGTAAGAGAGGAAATAGAATTTCCTAAGAAGTACGATATTCCAGAAGAATTGTACGAGGACATAAATAGAAAAATGCCAGTTTTTCCTAAAATCGCATGGCAGTTTCAAGTCCCTCTTGATCCTGAACTAACGTTTATATTGCCATATCATGAATATTTACAATTCATAGAGAGAAAAAATGGTACTAAAAGAGAGGATAAGGAAAAATGGTTAGAAGATATAACCGTAAAAGTAGACGACCCAACTATCATACCTCATTTCAAGTACGTTTCAATGCACATACCACATGATAAAACTATTTACCTGTTATACAAACTAAAAAAATCAATAAGTAAACTAAAAGAGCATGGAGTTATCTCTATTGAGCAGATTGAAAGTTATGAGAAAAAGGTAGATAAATTATTAGAAATTGCCTGGAGAGAACGAGGACAGTACCCAGGCTTTGAGAACCTAATTGCAATTAAATTAGAAAATGAGTTTACAAATGATAAAATTGAAGAGATAACTAGAAAATTAAAGATGTTTATAGTTAAAAAGTTTGGATCAATAGATGAGTTTTTAAATGACAATAAAAATATATTTACTCTAAAATGTGAAGATCCAGAGATAGAAACTGCCATTAATATAATAAAATCACAATTTGAAGTTTTTACTTTTTTAGCTCGTTTTGATTTCTCAAAACAACAATTCAAAAATATAATTGATTTCATTGGCAAGAAAGGATTCAATAATTTTAAAGCGAATCCGTACTCTATTTTAGAGGAGTACTTTTACGATATTAAAGATGATGATTGGGATATAGATAACAATGATTACGGTATTTCTGTTTATCACTTAGATATCGCACTTATTCCTGACACGAAATACGCAAATTGGAGGGCTTTGTACACCGCTAAATCGTTGGAAAGGATCCGGGCTCTGATAACCCTGATTCTTAGAAATGCTGCTCAAACCGATGGGCATACCTATCTTTCAAGAGATGAAATTATAGAGAAAATTAAAGATTATCCTTTGTATTACATTCAGCAAGATTTTGAAATTGACCAATTGTTATTAAGTGAATACGAGAGTGATCCAAGGTTTAAAGAACAATTCAAAGTAATCTCCATTGACGGACAAGTGATTTATCAGCTAAAATCTCTGGAAAAAATAGAGAGAATAATTGAAGAATTTATCGAAAAAGTGAAAAGAGTGGAATACGACGTTGATCAACATATTGTGGACACTCTAGTAAGAAAAGATATTGAAAAATTTAAATATAGACTTAGAGATGATAATGCACGTGAATATTTTAAGAGGGAGCGTACCGAACTTTATCAAAAAATATTTAGTAATAAATTGGTTGTTATAAGTGGAAAAGCTGGGAGTGGAAAGACTTCTGCAATCATTAATCTTATTGACGTATTTAAAAGACAAAGAAAAACCCCCATTTTTATTTTTACACCCACAGGTAAAGCAAGTTTGGTTATTCGGAAACGTCTAAAAGAAGTAGAATTAGATAACGATCCAGATATTACAACTTCAACAATTCATAGGTTTATATATAGGGAATTATTTGAAAGAACCAGACAATTGTCACGGGAACGTATGAAAGAGATATTTAAGCTTGCAGATCTTGTAGACAAGATTTTTGATGGACATTATGAATTTATAAATGACTTTAATAAATTGGCGAGACGCTGGCAGTTTAACCCAAAAGTTGTTATAATTGATGAAGCTTCAATGGTAGATGAAGTTCTCCTTTGCCTTTTATTTAGTCTAATAAATCCTTCTACACTCCAGCACTTGATAATAATAGGAGACGACAAACAGCTTCCGCCCATAGGTATAGGTAGACCATTTATTGATCTTATATACTATCTTAAAAATCAGGGACTTGAAAGCAAATATTGTCACCTCAGTACAAACTTACGATTTCCTCTTACTGATAATAGATGTGCCAAAATAGAGAAATTAGCCGAATTATTCAGAAGTGACAAAGAACCTTTGTTAGAAGACATACATGAGATAACAAAATCAGCCGATGATACACTAGAAATAAGTTACTTTAGAGATGCAAATGATTTGAAAAATAAGCTAAAACAAATTATTTTTGAGATAGACGGGCAAGAGCAAAAAAATGATACTGAAAGCTTATGGGAATTGTTTACACATATTTTTGAGCCTAACGGAAAGTTTAATTATAATAATCTCGAAAAAATCCAAATAATAACTCCAAAAAGGGTCGGGAAGTTTGGGAGTACTGTGGTAAATAGAGAAATAGTTCTTGAGGGACAAAGCAGAATTCCAGCAGGTACTAAAATAATTTGTGAGGAAAACCAGTATTGGGAACCTGAGAGAAATAAGAGAATTCTTGCTTTAGCTAATGGTTCAATAGGATATATAACTAAAGGTGGATATGTCAAATTTGTTGATATTGATGAACTCTTTAATATATTCCGTACAAGAAGAGCAATAAGGAATATAATCGATAGATTGAAAAAAATAAAATTAGAATTATTAAATCAAAAAGAGGCTACTGATATTCCATATACGCCTGCATACGCTATTACAGTTCACAAATCCCAAGGAAGCGACTTTGATTATGTGGTGTTTATCCTTTCTGAGAGGTCATCGTTTATAACCCGTGAATTATTATATACTGGCTTCACCAGGGCAAAGACGAAAATGTATGTTTTAGTGCACAAGGATTTAAAAGATGAATTATATGAATTATTCAGAACTGCCTATATTAATTCACAAATTGAACTGATTCATACACTTTTGTTCGGTCATAAACAAAGCCCGTTTAAACCTTACTTAGTCCGATTGAAGAATGGTGACAAGATTGCAGTTAGATCTAAAATAGAATACATAATTGCAAAGACTTTGGATTCATTCGGAATAGAATTTGTTTATGAACCTGAAGACTTTGCAGAAAATCATATAAAACCTGATTTCAAGATTTTCCTAGAAAATGGTGAATTTTATTGGGAACATTTAGGACTACTAAATAACGATTGGTATAAAAATAGATGGTTTAAAAAATATAAAATTTATGAAGATATTGGCATTACAGATTTTCTTATAACTACAAGTGAAGGAGAAGAGCCAAAAGATGTTGAATCACAAATTCGGAAGATAATCGAAGATCTAAAAGGTGATAATCTAAGGGTAACAGATGGAAGTTATTCAAAACATCATTATGTACTTTAAATTGAACCTCAAAATGCGACCGTCGCCCGCAACTTTCCGCTTCGTTTCGGTGCTATCGCACTCGGATAACAGGCGAGTATCTGGTTCGGGCTTTTAGCCCTCACCCAAATTGCCATCACAAAATTTATAACTACGCAATCATTTACTGATGCGATGGGTGAAGGTACTTCAGATACCCGCAAAACGTTATATGAAATTGGGGGTGTTATTATGATTCCTAGGAATATAAAGAGAATACATATAATTAAGGCAATTGAAGAAATTGAAAAAAATGGTGTCCCAAAAAGAAGAAAATCAAGAAAGTTCTTCTTAGAATTCAATGGAAGGCACTATCCTCCAAAATATGTCATTTCATTAGCAAACAAATACGCTAATGGCAAAGAATTAGATCCTACGAAGTTTAGTGGAGGTAAAGAAACCAATAATTTTCTTAAGAATTTGGGATTTAACATTATAGAGATCTAGACCAAAGTGCAAAGAAACAATTAAAAAACTGTTAGAAAAAATTTATGGGAAAGTCGAAGTAAATTATAAATTTGATATTGGCGTTTTCCCAGAAGATTTTAAGAATACACAACACTACAAAGATTTAGAAGAAATTTTTAAAGCTCTTCAAAATCATAGAGGGTTTAAAGAATTTGTTAAAGCAAAAACACTACCGAATTGCGATTTTTTTATTCCAAATCCAGGATTCATTATAGAATTTGATGAATCCCAACATTTTACACTTCCAAGAAAAATTACCTTAGAAAAATATCCAGATAATCTTAATTTGGGTTTTAGCAGAGAAAAATGGATGAGATTATGCGATGAAATTAACGCTAAAGATAATGATCCTCCCTATAGAGATGAGCAACGAGCATGGTATGACACTTTAAGAGATTTTCTTCCATCAATATTAGGGTTAAACCCTACAATTAGATTATATGCTAAAGATTTTGTATGGTGCAGTTTAAATCCGGATAATCCAGAAGATGTGGAGAAATTTAGAAGAATAATAGAAAATAGATTTTGGAGGATTGAAATAAGAGAAGATCCTGATCCTTTTTTAGCAAGGATAATTATTGCCGGTGAGTGGGAAGGCAGGCCTGAAGATTCAACGAGATTACTTGAAGAAATTTACAATAAATGGCCGAAAGATAGAAAGGTTAAATTCCTTATAACATGTGGAGGATTTCTAGAGTTTAATTGGCCTGAGTCTATATCTAAAAAAGATATCGGAGACAGCAAGAATCCAAATCCTAATATTGTAAATATCTTGGTTAAAGAAGCTGAAAAATGTGTAAAGTCGGTTTTAACAGAAGATTTACGCAACAAATTAAAAAATGTGACAGATTACATAACTTTGGGTGTAGATTCATATAAGGAGAAAATATCAACAACTAAAAATTACATTAATCAGCCGCATATTGAACTAGTATTTTTGGTTGATTTAAGAAATAATAAATTTTACTGGACAGGAAAATCATATCCTACTCCAAGTCAACAAAATGGATTGGTACGGATTGTTGATTTAAAATCCCACTTTTTTGATTTAGATATTGGAAAAGTTATGATACTGGGTTGTCACGATTTAACTATTTTCAACCCGAGATCAAAAAATGCAAAGGGCTGGCGTAAGAAAGTTAATGAAGAGTTTAAAAAATTAGCCAAAAGGGAGAAACCTATCATCGTGTTGCAACATCCTCACACCACAGTAAAAGTGAGAACATGGTTAAATGCATGGTCCCATTTAACGAAACTACTGCCTTCAGTAAAGATATATGCAAGTGCTGGGAGATATTATGAACCTGATCGGAGTCTTTCAGAATACGACGAACTGAATGATGTGCTTGACCACACAAAATGTGGAAATACCGTTGATTTCATAGTTAATTATAGTTTAAATGGAGGTAAATAAATGACTGCTCCAACTTCATATAACAATGGTGATTATTGACGAGTGTCATCGTTCTGGATATGGGAGATGGAAGGAAATCCTTGATTATTTCAGTAGTGCTGTTCATTTTGATATGACTGCAACACCAAAAAGAGATAACAACATAGACACCTATGCATACTTTGGTACCCCAGTCTATGCCTATAGTTTGGGACAGGGTATAGAGGATGGATTTTTATCCCCTTACAAAATTCACAAGATTTATATAAACGTTGATAAAAAAGGGGATATCTCTTAACTGATGTGGCAAGCGAAGGTGCAGTTATTGAAGCTCCCGAAGATGTGGAAGTTTAAGGAATTCTATTCTGTAGGTGAATTTGAAAAGGTTATAACTTTACCAGATAGAACAGAGGCTATGACAAAGAAACTTGCTGAGATATTTTTTAGAAAAAGTTATAAAATGGAGAAAGAACAGTTAATGGTTTCGTCTAAAATCTTCAAGTCATGATGATTTAGTTTGGGATCAATAAAAATGTTGTTGAAAAACTTTTAGAATGGGAATTAATAAAAGAACAAGAAAAAAATCGGAAGGTCGAAATATATAAAAAATATATAAAAATAAGTGAAAAAGGAAAAATGCTCTTAGATCATGTGGTGTAGTGCTTGAAACAGTAAAAATAGTAGAATCACAAAAAAGGATCTACTATACTATTTTTAGCCAGCTTACACTGTTGTATAGTTGTAGTATAATGACTCTATCTATATATAATGAATTTTGTATTTCCTTTAATAGAAACTCGAGAGATTATTTTTTTAATAAGTGAGCTCACTAACCACATATAATACACACACTTAATATAGAACGTTATTCATGCAGTATATATTGGAGCTCTGTTAAATAAAATATAAACAGCCATTTTCCAACTATTTCTTCTTCATCCATCCTGTAAGCAAAGTATTTACTACTTACTGCTTTTTATATACGATAATGCTCACATTGTCCCTTGTATCTTTTAATGCAATATTTAATAATTCATTTACAATATCCTTTGGATCTTTATTACTACGTAATATATTTAAAATATCTTTCTTATTAACATAGTCATGAAGTCCATCGGAACTTAGAAGAATTATATCTCCCTTTTTTAGATCCCAGAGATAGTCGTCTACCTTAAAATCATCTAATCCCAATGCCGAGGTAATGATATTCTTCATTGGATGGGTCATGGCCTTCTCCTCTGAAATTTGACCACTATCTATTAAGGCCTGGACAAAGGAGTGATCCTTTGTTCTAAAAACTATTTCCCCATCTCTAATTAAATAGGCCCTACTATCCCCACAGTTTGCTATAATGCATTTATCTCCTTTAACTATTGCAGTTGTTAGTGTTGTTCCCATTCCCTTTCTATCTCCAATAGCGTTTTCTTTTATTTTGCTGTGTGCCGTAATGTATGCATCTTTTAAAAGTTCTTTTATCTCTTCAATTGATAGGTTTTCATTGTATTTTTCCATGATAATGTTTTTTAAAGTATCTACTGCCATCTTTGATGCAATCTCCCCTGCATTATGTCCTCCGACACCATCTGCAACTGCTAATATGTAGATGTCTTTTATTTTTTTAATTAAAATGCTGTCTTCGTTGTTTGTTCTATTCCCTTTGTCAGATATACCGTAGGCATTATCAATGTCGATGTTTTTTTCTTCTTCAATTTTTATTTTGGTTTTAGATTTGTTCTTTTTTTCTTCTCCATCTTTCTTATATCCAATTTTTTTTAGAAATTTGTTTATTATTCCCATATTACCCCCTAAAATCTCATCTTAACCTTATTTACTACTATTTTCGCCTTTATTTTTATCTCATCAGACGGTTCTTTTATCCCTTCTTCAATTCGATATTCGATAGCTTTTATTAGATTATCAACGGAATTTATTATTTCCTCAGAGCAGTTCTTATCTGCATAATATTTTAAATCGTAGAGATAATTTAAAGCATCCCCTAAATCGTTGTTTAATAAGTGGAATAAAACTAAATCAGCACAATAAAATATACTTCTACTAAAATCTTTATTAGTTTTTGAAGCTGTAAGGTTAGTTGTAAGTTGTATGTTTAGATATTCTGATAGATCCTTCTGCAATTCTTCTACTGATTGGTATCTTTTGGATTTGTCCTTTTGAATGCATTTTAAGATAATATATTCCAACTTCTCATCAATTAAAGGATTTAATTCCGATGGTTTTGGCGGCATTTCGTTTTTAATACTATAGATTATGTCAAACTCATTACCATTAAACGGTAGTTTTTTTGTTGTTAATTCGTATAGGATTATCCCCATTTGATAAATGTCCGTCCTTTTATCGATTGTTTCTCTGCTTATTTGTTCTGGTGCTGAGTATTGGAGAGTTAAAGCGTTTATAGTTGTAGATTTTGAAGTAATTTCTTTTGATAGTCCCCAATCTGTAATTTTTGGTATGTTGTTTTTTATTAAAATGTTGTGTGGTTTTAAATCCTTATGAATTATTCCTTTACTATGCGCATATTTCAGTCCATTTAACACTTCAAAAAATAGTAAAACGGCTTCTTTTAACTCTAAATTATTTTTTATTTTATTTAATTCCTTTTCACAGTATTCCATTTCTATGTATGGATATGGATAAATATTACTATAATAAAGTTGAACAATGTTGATATGTTTTAATTTTTTCCAATTTCCTATTTCCCTAAGGAATATTTCCCCAGTAGTTTCAGTTAATTCTTTTGGGACTTTTATGGCTACCGTTTTTCCATTTTTAATTGCTTTAAATACATAGGAAAATCCCCCTTCCCCAATTTTTATAGGATTTTGATATTTTGATAATAATTCATTTAGTTTATTCAACAATTCGTTTTCTCCACTAAATGATTGATTTATAGGATTTGAAGAATTAACCGATGAGGAATTATATGGCGCATTTATTGAGGAGTCTTCACCTAATAACAAATTTTTTATGAGGTTTAATTCATTATTTATTTGATTTTTTAAGTTAGTAATTTGACTGTTAAATGTTTTTATCTTTAAATTTATCATTTCATCCTCTAATTTATCAATATCGTTAGAAGATTTTTTTAAGAGATTCCTTGCTTTTAAATACTCTCCATCTGATTTCAATTTTAAAGCATCCCTTACATTATTTTCGATTTCTTTTAGTTTAACTTTTAATCTGAGCTCGTTTAATGTGGTTTGATATTTGACATACTCCTCCCCTAAATACCTCTTATGATTTTTTAAAAATCTCTCAATGGCATTTATTTCGTTCAATATTTCCTTTATCATACCCTATCCCCTCAATTTTATCAGATACTAATTTAATTTTTGCATCTAATATGTTATGGACTACTGATTTAATTTTATTATTTAGGGATGAAATTAATTCTTCATCTTCCATTGATTTTGCTATTTTCTCTGCTTTTTTATAGTATTCCAGTGATTTATCCCATTTTTTTATGGCATCATTTAAGTTGTTGTTTTGAAAATCATTTAGTGCCGCTGGTAAGAGTTTCTTAGCCTCTAATAGGTAGGAATTAAGTAGATCTAAATCTTTGCTATTGTTTGATACCGTGTTGGTCGGTAACACTTTGGGACTCATAGTTATTGATTTTTTATTAATTCCTTCTAAATATACTTTCCCACTGAAATAACCAAATACTATGCAGGAATAATAATAGAATGCCCCCCATAACCAAATAGCCACAGGAATTAATATAATTGTCAAGAAAAATAGGACTGCCATTATATATATCACAATAGCTAAAAAGCCTGTAATAATACAGTAAATAATATCAAAAATTAGGATATTAACCCATATTTTTTTTAATATTCTAAATAACGTAGCGAATTCAAAAGATGAAGATATTTTGTTGGTATATATGTAATGTGAAAATGCGATATGCATGAATAACATAGATATTGCGAAGCACACAATAATAATAACACTAAAAATATCGTCGTTGAAGGTTACCGAAAAAATATCGAGAATCACAGTAAGCAATATATAAAATAATATACAAAATAATAAAAATAATAATATAGAATATACAAAAAAAACTATGGATATCTTTAATCCTTTGATAAATTGACTAAATATATTAAATTCAGGCAACTCATTATTTTTACCCTCATAAATAAGGGTTATTATATCTGCCATATAGCCAAGCAATGAAATATTAAGTATGGGTATTACCCCTATTACCCCACCCACAACAAGTTTTTTCTTCCAATTTTTATCTTTAAATATATACGTGAATGATTCCCAAATATATTCCATCATATTTTTTCCCTTCATATATGCTATCCCTGTGTCTATGTTGGAACCCTCTTTACCAAATCTAATATATTTTATTTCCATTCTCTCTTAATTCTATTCAATAAAACTTCAAGTTTCTCTATAGTATCTTTTCCAAGTGGGATGCTTTCTTTTATCAAATACTCAATATGTGCTATTGCTCCTCTTAATTCCCTCTTGTTTTCTTCTGATTTAACGTAATTTTCTAATGATTCTAAAGTTTCCAGCAAACCAACCTTATCATTTACCTTTGCACAGTTTAAGGCAAGTTTCGTTGTTATATCAATCAAATCTTTTATTAATCTATTAATTTCTTTTTTATCTGTTGAAATTTTTAGTTTTTGAGTAGTTTTGGTTAGTGTCCTTCTAAGTTCTTCTTTTTCTTTAGTTAATTCTTCTAATGAATTTAAAGCATCTAAAAACTCATCTATTGATTGGAATCTATCTTCCTTTTTCTTTGCTAAGAGTTTTTCAAGTATTCCATCGAATGTTGATAATTCGGGGTTTATTTTTGAAGGCAGTGTTGGTTTTTTATTTGGGTTTATGATTTTTAAGGATACCTGAGTTGGCGTGATGCCCTCATAGGGCAGTCTTCCAGTTAGTAACTCATAAAATAAAACTCCCAACTGATAAATATCAGTTCTCTTATCTGTCTTCCCGTATTCTTCTTCATCTATTTGCTCCGGTGCTGAATATATTAAAGTTAATCCCTTTGTGGTTGTTGCTGTAGTGGATTTTGCACCTATTTTTGCAAGTCCCCAATCTGTTATCTTTGGTGTTAAATTTTGAGTTAATAGGATGTTCGATGGTTTAATATCTCTGTGGATTATGTTTTTGTCATGAGCGTGTTTTAACCCTTCTGCTATTTGTTTTATTAATTTTATGGCATCTTTTGGATTTAATGGTTTTGGATATTCACCTAAATCTTTTATTAGTTTTCCATTTAAGTTATATCCTTCAATATACTCCATCTCTATGTGTGGAATTGGCTCTTCGTAAGCATCATACATTTTAACAATATTTGGATGATTGAGATTTTTCCATGCTTTGATTTCTTTTAATAGGTATTTCTTAGCTTTCTCGTCAAAAGTTGGGACTTTTAAAGCAAGTGGTTGAGTTCCACCTTTTCTTTTAACTTTGAATACCTTTCCAAATCCACCTTCTCCTAATTTCTCTAATGGGATGTATTTGTTTAATAATTCAGCTGGGAAATCTGGGATATCACTTACTAACTCTTTATTAGTTGTTTCCTGTTTAGTTATGCTTTTTTCACTTTCATCTACTTTATTTTGTTTCTTTTTTCTTTTTCTTATAAAGCGTGCTCCTCCCCATACTACAATTAAACCTATGAAAAGTAGTAATATTAAAATAATATTACTACCATGATTAATATTGATATAATTAATATTGATAGTAGGAATAGCTTCTAACTTAGCATTAACAGTTTTTGAAAGTCCTGGAGAAATATAAACAATTTCCGTATAATCCTTATACCCGTCTTTTTTTAATGTAATAGTATACTCTCCGGGGGATAAACCAGTTATAGTTTTAGGAGTAGTCCCTTTATAAGATCCATTAATATAAATTTTAGCCCCAGTTGGATTACTATCTACATACAGTGAACCAGTTATTGGTTTTAGGTTCACATATACTCTCTTTGAATCTCCTGGAGAAATATAAACAATTTCCGTATAATCCTTATACCCGTCTTTTTTTAATGTAATAGTATACTCTCCGGGGGATAAACCAGTTATAGTTTTAGGAGTAGTCCCTTTATAAGATCCATTAATATAAATTTTAGCCCCAGTTGGATTACTATCTACATACAGTGAACCAGTAATAATAGCTTTGAATAGATAGACACTACCATTCCCATTTCCAGCAACTATATACTTGTCATTAGGAGTTATTGATACTGATCTAACATTACTACCTGTCCAATAATTCCACAATAACCTCCCTTCTCTGTTGAAGAGATAGACATTACCATCCCAACTACCTGCAACTATATAATTCCCATCAGGAGTTATTGATACTGATTCAACAGCACCACCTGTCTCATACTTCCACAATAACCTCCCTTCTTTATTGAAGAGATAGACATTACTATCATTACTCCCTGCAACTATATAATTCCCATCAGGAGTTATTGATACTGATTCAACAGCACCACCTGTCTCATACTTCCACAATAACCTCCCTTCTTTATTGAAGAGATAGACATTACCATCCCAACTACCTGCAACTATATAATTCCCATCAGGAGTTATTGATACTGACCAAACCAAATTACCTGTCTCATACTTCCACAATAACCTCCCTTCTCTGTTGAAGAGATAGACATTCTTATCCTCACTCCCTGCAACTATATAATTCCCATCAGGAGTTATTGATACTGAATTAACCCAATATTCATCTGTTTTATACTTCCATAATTCATCCCCATTATTGTTGAAGAGATAAATGTTGTCATTAAATCCACCACTTCCTATAGCTATATATTTTCCATCGGGTGTTATTGCCACTGATGTAACATCATCTTCTGGCTGGTACCTCCATAATAAATTCCCATTATTGTTGAAGAGATAGATACCATTATTAATATGACCTATAGCACCACCACTAATGGTATCTCCAACTCCAGCAACTATATACTTGCCATCAGGAGTTATTGATACTGAAGAAATATAAACTAAATCCTTCTCATATTTCCACAACAAATCCCCATTATTGTTGAAGAGATAGATACCATTACCTCCTGCAACTATATAATTCCCATCAGGAGTTATTGATACTGAATCCACCCAACCTCCAGTATCATACTTCCATACAGCAGTATATTTTATATCCTCTCCAAAAACAAAACCCACATTTACAAAAATTCCAATCAATAAAAATCCAATTATTAAATTTTTCAACTTCAAAATCCCCCTCCAAAAATTTAATAATATAAAATTTTTATTACTGTAATTTTACTTAAACATTACGCAGTGAGGGGGAAAATCTACGATTTTCTAAATATTCAAAAAAGAGTTTTAAAAATTAAAAAAATATTATCCTCCAAACTCCTCCTTCCATTTCTCATACTTCTTAATTATCGATTTAGTTAAAGGACTCTTTATTTTCTTAAATGCCTCTTCAAAATCATCATCAGTCAGAGCTCTTGTTTTTAACTTCCTTCTCTTCAACTCCTTATAGGACAAATTAGCCATTTTATATAAATCCTTATTTACATCCCTAATCATATTCCAAATAGCATCCTGACAGAGATTTTTTAAATCCCTACCAGAATAAAGCCTTTCCACACACTTATCTGCAATTTCATCTAAATTAACATCCAACTTAAGCCCTTTTGTGTTAATTTTAATAATTTCCTTTGTAGCTTTTTTATCTGGTAAAGGAATATAAATTCTCCTTGAAAACCTGGAGAGTACAGCCTCATCCAAATCCCATGGCGTATTTGTTGCCGAAAGCGTTAATATTAACCTATCGCTCCCCTTATCTTGAAAACCATCCAATTCTGTTAATAAAGTCGATAACATTCTCCTTGATGCCTCACTTATTCCATCGCTCCTCTTTGTTGTTAAGGCATCGATTTCATCTATGAACACTATGCTTGGGTGGAGCTCTCTTGCAACATCATATAATGCACTTATAATTTTTGAAGATTCACCATAGTATTTACTCGATACGGATGATGCTTTAACATTAAAGAATGTTGCTTCCAAACTTCCAGCACATGCAGAAGCCAATAGTGTTTTACCTGTTCCAGGTGGTCCAAATAATAAAATCCCTTTCCACGGCTGTATTGATGCAGGCTTTTGAAGTGCTGATATTACTATAGTTTCCATCATAAGCTGTTTTACTTCTTCTAACCCCCCTATATCTTCCCATTTTATAGTGGATTTTTGTATTAAATTATTTTTCACAAAATTTTTAAACTTATCAATCTCATTTTCTACCTCATCCTCCGTGGTGTTTGATGAGCTCGGTTTATTTGATGGTCCTGATTTTTTTGTAGATTTGGATTTATTAGCTTTTGATGGATTAAATACCTCTTCTATGTTATTTGCCACTAACTCCCATTTTTTAGCTTT
The DNA here is from genome assembly GCF_004310395.1 of Methanofervidicoccus abyssi. Classification (NCBI taxonomy): domain Archaea; kingdom Methanobacteriati; phylum Methanobacteriota; class Methanococci; order Methanococcales; genus Methanofervidicoccus; species Methanofervidicoccus abyssi. The sequence continues at coordinate 298,946 of NZ_BFAX01000004.1, forward strand.
CTCCAAATATCTTTTTTCATTGTATTCATCATACTTTGCTATTTGTCTCAATAATTTGGCACATTCTAATGCCTTTTTTTTAGCAATACTTTCGTTCTTTTTCTCCTTTGCTATTTCATACTCTTTTTTAGCTCTTTTAAACTGACTCATCAGAGCTCCGTATAAATCAATTTCCAATACAACCCCCCCCAAAATATGATAAATATTATAATAATATTATTTTAAAATAGGTGGCAATAATTATTTTTCTAATAATCACTTACGAAGTAAGTGAGCAACGAAATCAATTTATTATTTTGTCTAATTTCTTTAACTCTTCTTCAAAATCGTCTTCTTTTTCCTGCTTCTTTTTATCGGATACTATTTCCTTTGCATCGTCAATATCCAATTCCCCCTCTTTAATCGCATGTATTGTATTTAATATATCCTCAATATCTTCGTCATGTTCTTCTGATGCCGAGCTCAGCATATCGTCGGTGATGCCGAGAACGTTATTTAGTGTTCCAATGATATTTTCACTATTTATTTTCATATTAATTAAATGATTTTCCAACTCCTGTGGCGACATGCTGTTTAGTGTGTTCCATAAAGGCGTGGATTTTAAAATCTCTTCATTTTCTTTTATTACTAAAAGATTATCTACAAATCTCATCTGTTTATTTAATAGAGCATGAGCGTTTTGTAATTGTTTTTTTCTTTGACTGAGAGTTTTTATTTTTGTAGCAATTGTCAGTTCTTCACTTTTGCTTTTAGAGTTCTTTGCCTTTTCAAACAATATTGTGATTTGCTCGTCTATTTTTGAGAGTTCATCTTCTAATTTTTTAACTTGAATATCCAATTTTATCTTTGATTCGTTTAGTTTATCTAATGGCATATCTAATGGATTTTTATTTTTAGAGAACAGATTTTTCAATTTACCTAACATTTTACCCCCTCATTTTTTGAGAGATTTTAATCACATTTGAAACCTAATTTAATCTTGTGGATTATTACCTCCGCTGATGCCACTACTTAATAAGATATGGGATTTTAATCTTATCACATACCACAATATCCCCACATTACTCATTATATTCAAAAAAATAGAAAATTAAATTATTATCGGTTCTCCTTCTCTAATCTCTTAAATAATTCTTCATCGTCCTCTTCTTCCTCCTCATCAGCATCCAAGTTCAAATTGCTCACAACATCATCAGCTTCCATATCGCCACTTTCAACCTGCCCCCATGCATCGAATAGTTTTTTCTCTGTGCTATCGACTTCCTCATCAAAATCATCAATTCTAATTTCAAAGACCTTATTCAACCTCTCAACAGTTTGGTCGAACTCCTTACCATCGAGTATTATATCACTCAGTTTTAACTCCAAGAGCTCAGGTTGTATGTTGCTAATCTTATCCCACATTCCTATATTTTTCAATTCTTTTTCGTATTTTTTGACTATTAAAAGGTTATTTACAAAATTAAACTGTTTCTGATAAGTTTGGAAGCTTTTATACTTTAATCTCATTTCCATTTCAATACTTTTTATGTCCTGTGCAAGCATTTTTTTTGTGAGTTTATCAGCACCAATCCCTTCTTTGAATAATCGCTTCTTTTGTTTATCCAATAATTTTATCTCTTTTTTCACCCTATCCAATTTACTTTTTAATCTAATTCTTTCCCCCTCTAAATCCCTTATTGTTAATTTTTCTAGTGGATTTTTTTGTAATTTCCCTTTTATTTTGTTCCATAAACTCATTTTTTCACCTATTTTATTTTAGTTATTTTTCTAATTATTTTTTAACAAAACAAAACCAATTCCTTTATAATATTTAGTTTTCCCCTTTCCGGAAGCTTCATATTCATAAAATACCTTTTTTGCCACCCTTTCATCTCCAACCTCATTGATAGCCTCTTCCAGCGTAATATATTTTTTTATAAATATGTTCTCATCAATATACTTTTTCAATCTTTCAATCTTCTCCTTATCAAATTCCAAACTCATCAATGGTGCAAATGCCTTTGCATACTCATCCACTTCATTATAGTACAGATTCCCAGTTTCAACATCGAGAAGTGCGAGAGCAATTTTTTTGGATAAATATCTCATTTTAAAGTCATCAGAATTAACAAATTTAATCACTTCATCCTCAAAACCTGTTGGTGAGGCAATCAGTAACACAATTTTATCAAAACTGTCATCTTTCACATTCTCCATCACCTCAATTATTTTACCCAACGATATTGGATAAACATCAAAACCCATTTTTTTGTAATTTTCCCTATTTGCTAGGAATATTCCCCTCAACATTACTTTCATCCTTTTACCAAACGGATTAAGCTTTTTCTCCTTTAACACTGCTATTATTTGTTTATTTTTAGGAAGTTCCACTGAATTGTTTGGATCAAATACTTCTTCAATAGATATTATTTTAAAAGTTTTATTTTCCACTTTCACGCCCGTATTCTTCATTTCATCCAGTTTTTTATCCAATCGTCCAATAAACCATTCTTCATAAGATAATGCGTTTTCTGTTCTTACAAATCTCGAACCTTCCTTTTTAGCATCTCTTATCCTTTTTAAAAGGTTGGTTAGTTCCTCATTTTTCTCCTTTAATTCTGTTTTTTCTGATTCCAATGATTTTATTTTTTCATTTAATTCCTCAATAAGTTCCATATAGTCTTTTTCAATACATTCAATTTCCTTTTTTAGTCTCTCTTGAAGTTCCCTATTTTTCTCCATTTCAATTTCCATTCTTATTTTTTCTTTTTCCCTTTCAAACTTTCTTTTTAACTCTTCTTTCATTTCCTCAATTTTTGAGAGTTCTATTTCTTTTTCTCGTTCGAGTTCATCTCTCAACCTTCTCTTCTCCACCCTTATAAAATCACGGAGCTCGTAAATTTCATTTTCAAGTTTTTGGATTTTATTATCTACGCCAGTTATAAAGTCGCTAAACCAATCTATTTCCTTCATTGCTCTGAATATTGCCTCATCCATTTTAGTTTTGTATTCATTCCATTTTGTTTTTGCATAATCCCTTATTGGAAGCTTTATTGTGTAGTCTTTTATAATTTCATCAACTTTTTTTCCTATGTTGTTGTAATATTCTTTAAGAAGATTCAAAGTTTCGTCCGTGCCATCCCTATTTGCTTTGCTTATTTCCCTTAAAAGATCCTCCACTGTCCAGAGTTCAAACACATTATACTTTAAAATATACTCCACAAGTTCGAGCTCCTTAGGTTTATATCGCTTAATTGCTGGAAATGACTCGTTGTTATGATAAAAACTAAATGCAAGTGTTGCTAATGCCCATTCAAAATCTCTTCTTACGGCATTGTCAATGTCTTTTGAAAACTTCCCACATTCCCCATCTTTGTATTTTTCATAATTTTCTTTTATTTTATTCCATAACTCCACCCTTTTTTCATAAGGTTCATATATTATATCGTATCCATCTCTTAATACCCTGTTTGCTTTTTGTTTTAGTTTATCTAATTGTTCATAATTTCCCTCTGAAAACAGACTCATAATAACCCCTCAATAAATAACTTCATATCATTGTCAATTTTATTTTTTATTAAATCTACACTTTCGCCGTATCCTTCAATTTCAAAGTTTATTATTAATTTATTTTCATTATTTTCGTAACCTACTGGATTCGAAAACCGAAGGTTTTCGTATAATTTGATTGAAATGGAACAACTTCCTTTTTTTGTGTATACTTCGTATTTTTTTGTACCATTTACAGAACATTCGTAGCTTGCACCAAGTTTTATCATAAGATATTTTAAAAAACTCTCTACTCCTTCTTTTTTACCGGTAATCTTATAGCTCAGTGTGATTTTTTTTGAAGATATTGTTTTTTTTATTTCCTTAATTTCATAGACTCTTACTTTTTCTTCTGGATTTCCTTCCAAACGGGACATAATATCGTTTATAAACCCATCTATGTCATCTATGTCTGCTATTATTGCCATCTTTCTTATTTTTTCCATATTTCCTTTATTTGACCACTTTTCGATTAGGTAATCAATCCTCTTTCTCTCAGCATCTTTGTCATAATCTATCACTATTAAATTGCTCATAATATCCCAAAATATATTTTGATTTTTAGAATATATAATGTTTTTGGTTTTTTGGAGTAGTTTTAATTTTATCCAAAATGGAAAACTACGTATATGAAGGGTATAGGTAGTTTAAATATTAAAATTACGAATATGTTAAAATAGAAATGGTAACAATATTCGGAATTAAAGATATATTTATAGTGATTTTTTTACTCAAAACTTTCTTTGGATTAACATTCTCTCTAGTTACATCTCCAAAATAAATATTGTCTCCTTTACTATACCTAATATCTATTTTTTTCCCTCGAATTTTTGACAATTATCATTATTACTGCAGTTATATTTTCATAAAAATAATTAAAATATTTTAATTTTAAATTAAATATGTTATCAATCATAATAGACATAAAATAAAAGGTTGTCAAATATAAATTTCTTTAGCTTTATCTCTTGCGGCGTAAGCTTTTTAATATATAAATCCATAAAAAATTATATGAAATTCAGGTTTATAAAACTTCGTTTTAACTATTTTTTGGGGATTATGTGAATAAAAGTGCGTAAAATACATGTTAGCAGAAATTCCGCACGCCGCCTATAAAAATAAAAGGGTGATGTAGTTATGTGGTTTGGAAAGCTTGATACTTCAACATTAGAAAATTGGCTCTGGGAAGCAGCATGTAGTATTAGAGGAGAAATAGATGCTCCAAAGTATAAAGATTACATAATCCCATTGATATTTTATAAAAGGCTCTGTGATGTTTATGAAGATGAAATAAAGAAGCTTGCCAGTGAACTTGGAAATGAAGAGATAGCAAGAAAGCTTGCAGAAAAAGACAGAAAACTCGTAAGATTCTACATCCCTGAAGAATGTCTGTGGGAGAATATCAGGAAAATAACAACAGGTTTGGGTGAAAAATTAACAGAGGCATTGAGGAAAATAGCAAAAGAGAATCCAAAATTGCAGGGAGTTATTGATATTGTTGATTTTAATGCAACTCAGGCAGGACAGAGAATAATAAGCGATGAGAGCATCCACAGGTTAATGCAAATTCTGAGCAAGCACAGGCTTGGTTTGGATGATGTAGAGCCTGACATTCTGGGCAGAGCATACGAATACCTTTTGAGAAAATTTGCTGAAGGATCAGGGCAGGCAGCGGGTGAATTCTATACACCAAGAGAGGTTGGATTGTTAATGGCTTACTTACTTGATCCTGAAGAAGGAGAAGAGGTTTATGATCCTGCCTGCGGTTCAGGTGGTTTGCTTATAAAATCCCAGCTCGTTTTAAGGGAAAAGAAAAAAGAAGTTAAAAGGCCTTTAAAGCTCTATGGACAGGAAATAAATCCATTTACCTATGCAATGGCAAAAATGAATGCCTTTATCCATGACATGGATGCAGATATAAGGGTTGGGGACACAATAAGGAATCCAAAATTTTTGGAGAACAACAGGGTTAAGCAATTTGATAAAGTTGTGGCAAACCCGATGTGGAATCAAAAATTTCCGCAGGAAGTCTTTGAAAATGACCCTTACAACAGATTCAGCTTTGGAATCCCTCCATCAAGGCAAAGCTCTGACTGGGGATGGATTCAGCATATGTTTGCCTCTTTAAAAGATGGTGGAAAGCTGGTTGTGGTTATTGATACAGGAGCAGTAACAAGAGGGAGCGGAAGCCCTGGGATCGATAGAGAGAAAGAAATAAGGAAAAAATTTGTGGAAAATGATCTTATTGAAGCAGTGATTTTACTCCCCGATAATTTATTTTACAACACAACAGCACCCGGAATCATAATCGTGATAAATAAGGCGAAGAAGCACAAGGGCGAGATTTTGCTTATAAATGCTTCAAAGGAGTTTGCAAAGGGAAGACCAAAGAATTATTTGACGGATGAAAACATAAAGAAGATACTTGATGCATATTTCGGCTGGAAGGAAATAGAAGGTTTTTCAAAGATCATAACAATAGAGGAGGCAAGAAAGAACGATTACAACCTGAGCCCTTCCAGATATGTTTCAGTTGATGAGAAAGAGGAGATTTTGCCAGTTGAGGACATACTCGTTGAGCTTGCAAAGGTTGAGGAGGAGAGGAGAAAGGTTGATGAGGAGTTAAAAGAAATTTTAAATAAATTAGGGTGGAAATATGGAAATGAATAAAAATAATTTCAAATTTAAAAAAACAGAAATAGGCTTGATTCCCGAGGATTGGGAAGTTGTGAAGTATATCAAGGTATTAAAAAAATTAAAACCCATACTTGAAAGAGAATTTAAGGTTTCAAAAATAGGGCTTTTTGGCTCTGTTGTGAGGAACGAACAAAGCCAAGATAGTGATATTGATATAATCGTGGAATTTTCTGAACCTATAGGATTGAAATTTGTTGAACTTGCAGAATTTCTTGAAAAAAAGCTGGGAAGAAAGGTTGATTTAGTCTCAAGCAAAGGTATAAGCCCTTACATAAAACCGTATATAGAGAAAGAGGTAATTTATATATGAAAGATATTAAACCCTTTTTGAGGCATATCATTGATGAATGCGAATATCTTGAAAATGCCTCAAGAAATTTAGAATTTGAACAGTTTATAAAAGATGAGACTCTAAAAAGAGCATTTGTAAGGAGCCTTGAGATTATTGGAGAAGCTGCAAAGAATATACCTGATGATATAAAAAACAAATATAAACATATCCCTTGGAAACAGATAGCAGGCTTGAGAGATGTGCTTATCCATAAGTATTTTGGTGTTGATTATAAAAATGTGTGGAAGATAGTAAAAGAAGATATACCGAAACTTAAGGAAGATATTAGTAAGATTCTGGAGGGGTTAAAATGAGTAAATTCAAACAAACAGAAATAGGATTGATTCCTGAGGATTGGGAGGTTGTACCAATATTAGATTGTTGCGTATTTGAAAGAGGCATAGAAGTAGGAAGTAAAAATTATAACTCAGAAAAAAGAGGAATACCTTTTATAAGAGTTGGGAATATTGCAAAAGGACTGCAAGAATTAGTCTATACTACATGTAAAGAAGTTAAATTATGTAAAGATGATGATATTTTAATAGCATTGGATGGTTCTCCAGGTGCTGTTGCAAGAGGGTGGCAAGGTGCATACGCATCTGGAATAAGGAAAGTTTTAATTAAACCTAATTGGAAAAATAAACTGAACTATAATTATCTTTATTTTATACTTCAACACCCTATTGTTCAAGATGTTATAAAGTCCCACACAACGGGGGTAACAATTCTACACGCCTCAAAGTCTTTGCAATACATAAAAATCCCCCTTCCCCCACTCTCCGAGCAGAAAAAAATTGCCAAAGTTCTGGATAAAATCCAGCAGGCTATTGAGATTCAGGACAGAATAATAGAGCAGGTGAGAAATCTCAAGAAATCCCTCATGCAAAAACTCTTTACCGAAGGGCTTTACGGAGAGGAGCAGAAGGAGACAGAAATTGGGCTTATCCCGAAGAGCTGGAAGGTGGTGTGGCTGGGGGAGGTTGTTGATGTAAAAGGAGGGAAAAGAGTTCCTAAAGGACATAAACTTGTTGATAGAAACACAGGGTACCCATACATAAGAGTTGTGGACTTTAAAGATATGAGTGTAGATTTAAAAAATGTTAAATTTCTAATGAGGGAAACTTATAATAAAATTAGAAAATACACAATTTCGTCAAATGATATTTACATTTCAATTGCAGGTACTCCGGGGATAGTCGGAGTTATTCCCAAGGAATTAGAAAATAGCAATTTGACAGAAAATGCTGCTAAACTAGTTTTGAAAAGCAATAACATTACCAAATGGTATTTAGCTTATTTTTTGGCTTCATCTATTGGACAAAATCAAATAAAACGTGCTGTACACAAAGCAAATCAACCAAAATTAGCTTTAGCAAGAATTAAACAATTTATTATCCCCCTTCCCCCACTTGAAGAACAAAAACAAATTGCTCACATTTTAAGCGTAGTTGACAAAAAGATAGAGGTTGAGAAGAAAAGAAAGCAAGTTTTAAAGGAGCTTTTCAAGACAATGCTCCACAAACTCATGAGCGGGGAGATAAGGCTTAAAGAGGTGGAAATATGAGGCTCATCTCCGAAAAAAAGGATGTTCAGGATAGGGTAATCAATCACTTGCAAGCAATAGGCTGGGAATACATCCCACCTGCTGATCTAAACGGAAAGCGTGGTTGTGACATGAAAGAGCCCTTTATCCTTGATATTCTTGAAAGAAAGCTTAAGGAACTAAACAAGGGAATAATAACGGATGAAAATGTTGGAGATGTTGTAAGAAGGTTAAGGCTTATACCTTCAACATTCACAGGCAATCAGGAATTTCTGGATTATCTGAGGGGTAAAAAGACGGTTTATGTTGAGAGAGAGAAAAGGGAGAGAAATTTTAAATTAATTGACTTTGAAAATCCAGAAAACAACCACTTTGCTTTTACAAAAGAGTTCTGGTTTGAGGATAGAGAAAAGAGAAGGATGGATATAGTTCTTTTTATAAATGGCATACCCATATGTGATTTTGAGCTAAAAAGCCCTACTGTTTATGAGGCAGAAGAGGAAGCATTTGAGCAGGTGAATATTTACAACAAAGCTTTGCCAGAACTTTTTAAATACCTCCAGTTTTATGCTGTATCAGAGGGAATAAGGCTTTTCTATGGTCCTACTTGGAAGTACGAAAGTAAAACATTTTACAGGTGGAAAGTTGAAAACGGCTTTAATTTTGAGAAACTCATCAAATCCTTCTTTGATAAAAAAGAGGTTATTGAGACTCTGCGCTCATACATCGTTTTTATGACAGTTGATGAAGAACTCCAGAAATACATACTGAAACAGCACCAGAGAAGGGCGATTAGGAAAATAATAAAAAGAGTGCTAGAAGGGAAGAAAAAGAAAGGCTTGATATGGCACACCCAGGGAGCCTATAAAACCCTTACAATGATAGTTTTAGCAGATGAGTTAAGGAAAATTCCGGAGCTTGAGAATCCTACAATTATCGTCGTAATAGATAGACTTGAACTTGAGCAGCAGATTTATCAGAACTTTCAGGCTTATGGTTATCCGAACATAGTGAGAGCTAAAAGCAAGAAACATTTAAGGAAACTACTTAAAGATGATTACCGAGGTCTCATTATCACGACTATCCATAAGTTTGAAGGTATGCCAAAGCATATCAACAAAAGAGAAAACATAATCTTGCTAATAGATGAAGCCCATAGAAGTCAGGAGGGGGACTTGGGCAATTACATGCGTGGAGCTTTGCCAAATGCCTTCTACTTCGGTTTTACTGGTACACCAGTTGATAAAACAAAAGTTGGAAGGGGGACATTTATAGCATTTGGCTATCCACCAGAGGAGGCATATCTTGATAAATATACCATAGATGAATCCATAGAGGACGGAACAACTGTCCCGCTTTATTACACGCTTGCAAAAACAGAGCTTCATGTTGACAAGGAAACACTTGAGGAGGAATTTTTCAGGGTTATTGAAGAAGAAGGAATTGCAAGTATTGAAGGTGTAAATAAAATCATAGAGAGGGCAGAAAAACTGAAAGCTGTGCTAAAAGCAAAAGATAGAATTGATAAAATAGCTAAGCATATAGCAGAGCATTACAAAAAATTTGTAGAACCTCTTGGTTTCAAGGCTTTCATAGTTGCCGTTGATAGAGAAGCATGCGCACTTTACAAGGAAGCGATTGACAAGTATTTACCACAAGATTACACCAAAGTCGTGTATACCTCAAATTACAGGGATAGCGAACTTCTCAAAAAATACCATATTTCTGAAGAGGAGGAGAAGAGAATAAGAAAAGACTTCAAATCTCCCGAAAAACTCCCGAAAATTCTGATAGTTACTGAAAAACTTCTTACTGGTTATGATGCTCCTGTTCTCTATGTCATGTATCTTGACAAACCTCTAAAAGACCATGCCCTGCTTCAAGCAATTGCAAGGATAAACAGACCTTATGCTGGAAAAACATGTGGATTGATCGTGGATTACATTGGAATATTTGAGGATTTGCAAAGAGCATTGGCATTTTATTCTAAGGATGTAGAAGCTGGTCTTATCGATTATGATAAGCTCAAAGAAAGATTCAAAGAGCTAATGAATAAAGCTGATGAAATATTGGAAGAAATTGATTTAGAAGACGAGAATAAAAGAATCCAAAACATAATTGATTACTTCTTTGAGGAAGATAAAAGGAAGGAATACATAAAAATATTCAGGCAGATTCAGGAGATATATGAGATACTGTCTCCAGACGAGTTTTTAAGAGACTACATCAAAAAATACAGATTGCTCGTGCAAATCTATGAGATAATTTATCAAACTTACAATCCTGAGGCTGAAAGAAGGAGAATAAGAAGGGATATTCTCAAAAAGACTGAAGGTTTAATAAAGAAAAATGTTGAGCTCTTGAACATAGTAGATAACCTTCCACTCTATGAGATAAATGAAGATATAGCCAAAACCATCAAGGCTGATAAGCTCTCCCAGAGAGTAAAGGTTGCAAGCTTATATAAGAGTATAAAGATACACATAGAAAAAAGAAGAAAGGCTAGCCCTTATTTGGTTTCCATAGCTGAAAAGGTTGAGAAGATCATCTCGCAGCTCAGAGAAAGGCAGAGGAGTGTAGAATCTGCCTTAGAAGAGCTAACAAAAATAGCAGAAGATATAGCAAAAGCAGAAAAAGAACAGTCAAAATCTGGGTTGAGTAGAGAAGAATTCAGCTACTTCTGGATATTGAGAAGGCATGGAATAGAAAATGAGAATATTTCAAGAAAGATTCATGAGATAATTTCGAGTAAAGAACACTGGACTTTTAATGAAAATGTAGAAAGAGAATTGCGGCAAGATCTCTACAAAGTATTGCAAAAAGAACTCCAAAAACTTCAGTTAGATAATGTTGTAAACCTGGTTAATGAACTGCTTGGAATCGATAAAATTATGAGAAGTGAAGAACTATGAAAGAAATTACACGGGAAGATGTGTTAAAAATCTGTGAGAAATGGCAGAAAGAGTTGAAAGTAAATGTGAAACGAATTCAGATAAGAGAGATGAAGAACAAATGGGGATCTTACTCAAGCAATGGAATCTTAACTCTCAACAAAGAATTACTCAAGTTTCCACTTGAATGTGTTGAATATGTTGTGCTTCATGAACTCCTGCACAAAATAATCCCAAATCACGGACGGACATTTAAAACTTTACTCTACGCTTACATGCCAGAATGGGAGAAATTTCATGAATATCTGAAGAACAAGTGAAAAATTTTAACTATCTTTTACTATATTTATTATTTTTATTTTAATTATTTTTTATTTTAGATTTCTAGTTTATACTTGGCTATAAAATAACCTCTGATGGGAATTTTAATGTTTAAATTAACCCATATTTTTATTAAAGTATTATTCATCTGATAATAATGAGATTAATATTTTTTATTATTGTTATCAGACATTGCTTAAAATATAGTGATTCTTATGAAGATTCTTGTAGTAGGTGTTAATACACGCCCAGTGGCAAATTCTGCAAAAAGATTGGGATACGAGGTTTATTCAGTGTCCTATTACAACCCTGTAGATTTAAAGGCAGATGTGAAAGAGTACTTTATAAACGACATGTGTCATGGGTGTTTCAGTGAAAACTATGACAGCAAAAAGTTAATAGATTGTGCCGAGAAATACATCGATGAAGTGGATTATATTTTTATCTGTTCTGGAGTATTTGAATATGAAAACTCCAAGACACCTAACTGGAATGTCCTCGGCAACTCACCGAAGAAGATAAAGAAACTGAGTAACAAGTACTTTGTAACAAAGAAGTTGGAAAACTTAGGGTGTCCAGTACCTACTACATATATCATCTACAATTCTCAACAGTTGGAGAAACTTCTCTATGAGTATAATAAGGTAGTTGTAAAACCGATCTACGGTTATGGTGGTAAGGGGGTCCTAACAATATCTTTAAATATAAGTGATGACAAATATTGTAGTTTGCTAAAAAATTTAAAGTACCCCTGTATAGTACAGGAATATATACCTTCTGAAAGTTTCAGTGCATCCTATATAGGTAGAGAGTTCATCACCTTCAACAAACAGATAGTTGAAGGTAACAGTTACTATGGATGTATCACTCCTTACAATCTAGATAGGCTGTTAGATATAAAATACACCACAAAGTTATTTGAGGATATCCTCGATTTTTTTGATTTAGGAGGGATGAACGGTATTGATTTTATGATAAAGGATGGGCTTCCAGTGGTTTTGGAGATCAATCCACGGATCCCAGGAACCTTTGAAACTGTAGAATTGGCTCTCCAGTGCAACCTTGTAAGGTGTATAATAGAAAGTGTAGAAGGACGTAGAAGGTCTCTAAAAATTAGATCCATGAAACAGTACATTAAAAAAATCCTATTTACAGATAGCAAGGTAGTCTCCTTTATAAGAAAAATAGACAACGTCGTAGATGTTCCTAGATACGGCGCTGTAATTGAGAAAGGGGAGCCTTTAACTACAGTAATCGGAAGGAACATAGAAGAGGTAAAAAGCACAGTAAAGGAAGTCTCTAAGATGGTGATTCCATGGTAACAAGTAAGAAAAAATTATACGAGATGTTAGAGGATCCATTAGTCCAGCAGATACTTTTAGACATCCTGGAGGATAATATAGAAGGGTTTGACGTATTAACCACACTTATCGAGTTGGGAGAAGCTACTGACGATGAGATATCTAGGAAGTTAAATCTAAAGTTAAACACTGTAAGGAAGTTGCTCTATAAACTTTACGATGCACGACTTGTAGATTACACCAGGGAAAAGGAGGAAGATATCAATTGGTACACCTACACCTGGAAACCTACCTTGGATAAACTACCGTGGGTTATAAAGAAGAGAGTTCAGGAGAAGTTAAAAAAACTTAAGGAACAGTTGACAATTGAGGAAAATAATATGTTCTTTTACTGTACCAAGTGTGGAATCAAATACCTATTCGAGGAGGCTATAGACTGTGGGTTTAGGTGCCCCCACTGTGGAGGAATATTCAAGGAGTACGACAACAGTAGAGATATAGAGTTACTTAAAGACCAGATAAAGTTTTTAGAGGAAGGGTTAAAGTTAAGTATATTTTCAACACCCCTACCACCAGTAACGCCCAAGGCTAAAGGTAGAAAAGGGTCTAAGAGAAGGAAGGTAAAAAGTTAGGAACTACCATGTAGGTATATTAGAGGAAAACACAGTGCCGACAAAGTTGTTGAATATATAATAAATAAAAAGAGTGAAAATCTAGATATCTTCTCAGAAATCCTTGAATACTGTAAAAATACTGAAGGGATATGATAAAATTCTGTTACTCTCTTCTTAAAGGTATAAAACCACTGTCAAGAATTAGAATCCATCTTCCCAAGTTCTCAGAAAATTATCTAAGATAAAGCAATACAGATAGAAGTCTTTTTTACTTTTTTATTTTTTATCTTAATTATCTTAATAAAATTTAATAATAAAAATAACAACAATAAAAAAGTGTAAAAAAACCCTTAAGAAAAGATTTGACAGAAATTCTACCTATTTTTTCCAGTGCTCGATTCTTCAATGATTATTGTCTAAGTTTAATTAATTAAGATTATCCACTGTAAGTGATACCTTCAGCTTCAAGGGCTTTCTTTATCATCACATACTGTATAGACATAGGTAAAGGATAGCCTATTTTTACAACTTTTCCTTCCTTGTGCTGTTCCTTTATCCAATTTATAAATTCATTCCAGTTATTTACGGGGATATCTTTCCTTACAACAACTGCTGAACCTTCAGTGTTAATGGCGCATACGATCTTTGCTTTAGTGCCCTTGTCAATGGCAAATATGGCTGGAGGAACACCGTTGAATCCTATATCTATCTGGTTCTGGGCCATTAATGTCATTATCTTTGCTCCCCCTTCAGTTACTTGTGTTAATTCAATGTTAGCTACCTTTTTACCATGACTGTAGAGGACATACTTTTTCTTAGGTTCTACTTCTTCCAAATATATACCGTACTTCTTCTTAAATAACTCTGGATATGTTGCTGCGACGAAGAGTGCAGCGTGGTGGTCAGATGGTAGATATGCAATCCTTAAGGTAGGTACCTCTGAAGGTGGATAAGGTGGATTAACTGAGATGTTGTTCTCTATCTCCTCAAGCACTTCGTTGTAGATCTTAAAGTCAAAGAGTGTATTAAGTATTTTCTCCCTGTCAGTGGTGTTCAACCTACCACTGACTGCTTCCTGTTCTCTCATAACTTCTACAAAGTTCAAAGTTCCGTTTATTATAACCTTAGGATCTGAAACGAACTTAATAGTTGGTATTGATTTTTCTTCTATCTTTTTATCTACTCCCAGCCACTTGGCACTTGCCTCTATTGCCAATGTCTTGTTTCTCTCCATCTCCTTTGTCGACAGTAATATCAACTTCATGAATTGTTTGACAGCGTAATTCTTATTCTTATTTTTCAGAGCATCTTCTGAAACTACCATCACACAACAGGGGTGGTTTTTCCACATGCCCTTTGGAGGAAGATCTCCACTGTATATAATTACTTTTCCAACATTTTTAGTTTCTAGTACTGCAGGTGTTGGCTGCCATGCTATTACAGCATCAAGCTCTCCCGTACTTAAAAGTTGTGACATTGCACTTTGCCCTTTGCAGTTTATAAGATCGACCATGGCGCTTTCTGTAGTAGTACTTCCTCCCATACACCCAGCCAACATCACTCCTAAGACGAGGAGTCCTGCAACAGACAGAGTTACTAACTTCTTAATAGTATCACCTCTAAAAATCTCAGTGTAAAAGAACTTTTATACAGTTATATATAAATTTTACGATTTTTTTACATGAAAATAATAATATAATTTCTTAAAATGATAACTAAAGGCCAGAGTATATTTAAAGAGTTAGAAATGTTTTTACTATAATAAATCAGATTGTAATAGGATCGATATGGTATATTAAAAGTATTAATATATAATACAAAAAATAAAAACAAAATGAAAAAAAATAAATATAAAGAGAGTGACTATTAATAATACCGATAATAAAATTTTTTAGGTGATAACAATGGTAGTAAAGGTAGGAATTATCAAATGTGGGAATATAGGAACTTCTCCACTGGTTGATCTAATCCTGGATGAGAGAGCAGACAGAAAAGATATAGACGTTAGAGTATTAGGAAGTGGAGCTAAGATGGGTGTAGAACAGGTAGAGGAAGTTACTAAAAAAATGATTGAAGATATAAAACCTGATCTTATAGTATTCATCAGTCCAAATCCTGCAGCACCAGGTCCTAAGAAAGCTAGGGAGCTGTTAAGTAAATGTGGTATTCCTTCAGTTATTATAGGAGATACTCCAGGGTTGAAGGTAAAGGACGATATTGAAAAAGAGGGTTTGGGTTATATTATAGTAAAATGTGATCCAATGATAGGTGCAAGGAGGGAGTTCTTAGATCCCATTGAGATGGTACTCTTCAATGCCGATGTGTTAAAGGTACTCGCTGGAACTGGAGCTATAAGGGTTGTTCAGAATGCAATAGACAGTATGATAAATGCTATAAAAGAAGGTAAAGAAGTTGAACTTCCTAAGATAGTCGTAAATGAGAGTAAGGCTGTAGAATCTATGGAATACACCAATCCTTATGCAAAGGCAAAGGCAATGGCTGCCTTTAAAATTGCAGAGATGGTTGGAGACACCAATGTCAAAGGATGTTTTATGGTAAAAGAAAGGGAGAAATATCTACCAGTAGTAGCATCTGCCCATGAGATGATAAGATATGCTGCCAAGTTAGTAGATGAGGCTAGAGAGATAGAGAAATCTCTGGATACTGTAAGTAGAAAGCCCCATGGGGCCGATGGAAGAATACTGAACAAGAAGAAACTCATGGAAAAGCCTGAATAATAATATTTTCACGATAGGAACTTCCTTTTTTCTATTTATCGATTTTTTGTAGTATAAAAATACAAACAATTATTTTAAAAAATTAAGATAAAAATAATGACCAATGCTG
The DNA here is from genome assembly GCF_004310395.1 of Methanofervidicoccus abyssi. Classification (NCBI taxonomy): domain Archaea; kingdom Methanobacteriati; phylum Methanobacteriota; class Methanococci; order Methanococcales; genus Methanofervidicoccus; species Methanofervidicoccus abyssi. The sequence goes on from NZ_BFAX01000004.1 coordinate 315,022, forward strand.
TTAAAAAAGGAATGGAAATGAGATAGAAAAATCAGCAGATGCTGTAAGTAGGAAACTACACATCCAGAAGGATAAATATTAAGTAAGATGGAAAAACCAGAATAATTTCTTTTTAGTTTTTGGCTTTTTAATATAATAATTAATTATTATATTATTGATAATTTACACAATGTATATTATAATTGGTTATGTTATAATTAACATGGCATCGTATATTTATGGTGAGATTGTGATTATGGGGATAGATATCGGTTCAACAACTACAAAAATGGTTTTAATGGATGGTAAAAATATAGTGGATTATACTGTAAAAAATATCGGAGTTATCGTAGAAGAAGAAGATATTTTAAAAATGGTTGAAGAATTCAATGAAAAATACGATATAGATAAAATAGTTGCCACAGGGTATGGAAGACATAAAATATCCTTTGCAGACAAGATAGTTCCAGAAGTTATAGCCCTAGGAAAAGGAGCAAATTACTTTTTTAAAGAAGCTGAGGGAGCAATAGATATTGGGGGACAGGACATTAAGGTTATAAAAATGGATCATGATGGAAATGTGATTGATTTTATACTTTCAGACAAATGTGCAGCGGGAACAGGTAAATTTTTAGAAAAATGTATTGACATACTTAAAATAGATGGTGATTTAAACAGATATAAATCAGATAATATTGCAAAAATCTCGTCCATGTGTGCAGTCTTTGCAGAGAGTGAGATTATATCTTTGCTGTCTAAAAAAACTCCAAAAGAAGATATTTTAATGGGAGTTTATGAGAGTATATCCAATAGGATTGTTCCAATGGTAAATAAGATGAAAATAAATAATATAGTTTTTAGTGGAGGGGTTGCCAAAAACTCTGTTTTGACAGAGGTTTTGGAAAATAAATTGAACAAAAAATTGCTGGTTCCAGAAGAGCCTCAGATAGTATGCTGTGTTGGAGCTTGTTTGATGGTTTAGATATATCAACCATTTATCAAAGGAAAAACACGTTAAAATTTATTTATTTTTTTAACAGCGTTGTTATTAAAAAATCTAATAAAAACATTTATATTTTATAATTAACGATGTATAAATTGTTTTTAGATATATTTGATGGGATATTAAAAAATCTAATAACAAAGAACTTAAATATGGGTGAAACGATGAGTGATCTGAAAGCAATGAATGAATTAAACGAGGCATTTGCAAATAGAAAAGACCAACTCTACAAACAAAAAGAAGAAGGAAGAAAAGTATTTGGACTTTTCTGTTCATTTGTGCCAATTGAATTGATTTTAGCTGCTAATGGGATCCCTGTAGGTTTATGTGGAGGTAAAGACACAACAATTCCTGCTGCAGAAGAGGATTTACCAAGAAATCTCTGTCCGTTAATAAAATCATCTTATGGATTCAAAAAAACAAAATCCTGTCCATATTTTGAAGCTGCAGATATTGTTATTGGAGAAACCACCTGCGATGGAAAGAAGAAAATGTTTGAGCTCATGGAAAAAATGATTCCAATGCATGTAATGCACCTACCACACTTCAGAGATGAAAGATCAGCTAAACTTTGGCTAGATGAAGTTAAAGACCTTAAAAAAATGATTGAAGAAATCACAGGAAACGAAATTACCGAAGAAAAACTTAAAGAAGCAATAGACAAAGTAAATAAAATGAGAAAATTATTCTACAAGATCTACAAACTGAGGGCTAAAACTCCAACACCAATTAAAGGTACCGAAGCATTAAGATTATTCCAACTGGCCTACTTACTAGATATCGATACTTTAATACCTATCTTAGAGAAGTTGGTAAAAGAGCTGGAAGAAAAAGTTGAGAAAGGGGAAGGTTACGAAGGAAAAAGAATTTTGATATCTGGCTGCCCAATGGTTGCAGGTAACACAAAAATCGTTGATATAATAGAGGAAGTTGGTGGAGTTGTTGTAGGTGAAGAAAGCTGCACTGGAACAAGACAGTTTGAAAACTTAGTTGAAGGCTACGATCTAGAAAAATTGGCTGAAAGATACTTTAAAATACCATGTGCCTGCATATTCAAAAACGATAATAGAATTAAAAGAATAAAAGAGCTCGTAAAAGAGCTAAATGCTGATGGTGTAGTTTACTACACATTACAATACTGCCACACATTTAACGTGGAAGGGGCAAGAGTTGAAGAAGAGCTTAAAAAAGAAGGTATTCCAATCATTAGAATTGAAACCGATTATTCAGAAAGTGACAAAGAACAGTTAAAAACAAGATTAGAAGCATTTATTGAAATGATTTAATTCTATTTATTTTTTACTTTTTACTTAGGTTTAAATAATTATATATTATGAAAATAGCATCGTTATAAAAAGAGAAAAAGAAAAAGAGATATTGGATTTTAAAAAATTATGGAAAATAAAGTAATTGGGAAGAATTGTATAGATTTTACATCGTCAAAGATTTTCAGTTAGTGCCCAAATGATAATTTAATCCCTTATTATTTTAACCCCTTTCTTTTTAGCCAATTCTTGAGCTGGTTTCGTAAATTTAACCCTTTTACTAACATAAAATACTGGTTTTGCTCCGATTTTATTTGATTTTTTAACATGTTTTTCTATGTCATTACTTGTTAGTGTTTGTTTTCCACTTTTAACTTCAATAGCGTATTTTTTATTGCCTCTTTTTGCTATTACATCATATTCTGCTTTTTTGTATTGATTTAACCTTTTAACTGAATTTCTTTCTAATATTTTGTAACCTAATTTTTTCAATTTATTGGCTACGAGAGTTTCTTTTTTACTACCTTTTCTTTTAGCCATTTTATATCTCCAATAAAAATTTAGAAAGTTAAAGAGTAGCAGTGTGCATTACTTTCTTAAACCAATAAATACAGTTAAAAAACCTAAAGAAATTAATAATTTTATCCAATTTCACTGATCATTTTCATTAGAATTTTTATTATAATAATCATTAGTTCATTATAAGTTATTAGTTAAAAATATATGGGTAAAAACTACCATTACTGAGATTTTTCATCTTTCCTTTTAAACTCCTCTATAAAGGATACTTTTTCAATATCCAATCTCTTTAATATCTCATCGGCAACTACCTTTATAAGTACTCCTATATCCCTTAGGGGTATTAACATCTCTCCAGGTATAGTAATATTAACTTCTTTCTCTCTCACTTCAACTTTTATCTCTTCCATATTTAAACGAGGTATAAAGAGTTTTAACAATTCCTTTACCACATCTTCTGGTTTTTCCACTACTTCTTCTACCTTTAAGATATATTTTACAGTCTTTCCAGCCAATTCATGGTTGAAATCTACTAAAACTCTTCCCCCATTTATACTTACTACCCTACCTACCAGGTTATTTATTGTAACTGGCATACCTACAACTGGATTTATCTTATGCTTTTTAAACTCCCTAAGAGGTACCAGTCTAATTTTTGAAGGGTCTCTCTTACCAAAAGCCTTTTCAGGTGGTAGTTCTAACTCTTTTTCTTCTCCCACTTCCATCTCTAAAAGTGCTTCATCTAATCCTGGTATCAACATGCCCTGCCCCACTATAACAGTAATTGGGCCGTATCTAATTCCTGGATTGTATATTCCTTCCTCCTTTGCCAGCTCTTCATTGGTTGTATCGAAGAGTTTTCCATCTACGTATCCACTGTAAGACACCTTTACAATGGCTCCCTTTTCCATACTGACACCTTTTAGTTTATTTATTGAAAATTGATAAAATCCTAATGTGTTATAGTAGTATATATATTTTGTTAAATTAGATCTATATTACTATATTTAAATATATGGATATAGAATTAAAAAAATAAAAAAAGATGGTGCGCCAGTCGGGATTTGAACCCGAGTTGCTGGCTTGGAAGGCCAGAGTGATACCAGGCTACACCACTGGCGCAAACAACTTTATACTATTAAGTGCGGCCTCCGGGATTTGAACCCGGGTACCGGCCGTGGCAGGGCCGTATGATACCAGGCTACATCAAGGCCGCTTTTCCCCTCACCACAGGCAAAATATATAAAAGAAATTGTAATATATATAGATTACGATATAGTGCATAGATAGACACAGCCGAATTTATAGTTGTTATAAGTATTAAGAATTATTTTTGGAAAGAGATAATTATATATTATATAAGTTTTTATTTTTAAAATAAAAAATAAAAAGAATAAAAAGCTTCTACCTATCTTTTTCAGTGTTCAACATATTCTAAAGATATAAAAACCAGATTTATTTTTATGTTTGATCTCTTTTTATCTTTTATAATTTTGTTATTTTATAATTTATAATTAATAATAATTCCAATTTATTATTTTAATGGAAAAAGTTTTGTTACTTTTTATCCAGTCACTTTAACCTAAAAAAGTATCTCTGGAAATCCACTATCCTTCCATTCTTAACAGGTATGCCTTCAGATCTTAGAAGTTCTACCTTCTTATCAACGCCCATTATATAACCTCCTACCTCACCGTTGGATTTAACTACCCTGTGACATGGTATCTTTACTGGCTCAGGATTTCTACTTAGTAGCATCCCAACCAATCTATATCCTCTGATTCCAAGGGCTTCTGCAACCTCTTTGTAGGAGGTAACTTTTCCCTTCGGTATCTTACACACTAATCTATAGCATCTATCTCTCAGGGATGATCCTTCCATTTAAATCACTCCCTTCGTGCTTATTATCCCCTTCCTCTCATCCACCTGAGTGGCCATATCTAGAGCTACACCAAAGGCCTTAAAAAGAGCCTCTATCTTATGGTGTTCATTCTCTCCTTTTACCTCGAAGTGTATATTCATCCTTCCGCTGTTTGCAACAGACTGGAAAAAGTGTGTAACATTCTCTGTTGAAAAGTTCCCTATGCTACACCTATTTGGAATATACTCTCCAACAATATAGGGCCTTCCTCCTAGATCTATGGACACCGTAGCACGGGCTTCATCCATGGGAATGATGGCCCATCCAAATCTTTTTATATTCTTTCTCTCAATCTTGTTTAGAGCAAGGCCCAAAGTTATACCTACATCTTCTACAATGTGGTGATCATCCACTTCTAAGTCCCCTTCTGCATATATATAGAGATCAAAAGATCCATGTTTTGCAAAGGAGGAAAGCACATGATCAAAAAAAGGTATCTTTGTGGAGATTTCGTACTCTCCAGTACCGTCGATGTTTATAGTTAAAGTTATATTAGTTTCTTTAGTTTTCCTCTTAATCTCGAAGATTCTCAAGTTATCACCTATGGTTGTATCAAGCACCCTTTACTACAGTATCTGTTTTTGCACCTGTAAGATGAGAGGGCTCTTTTTACGCTATCTAGTGCTATATAACCAGCCTCGTGGAGTATAGTATCTCCCAGCTCCTTGTCGTACTCCATACTTCCTAAGCAAGGATAGTTGTGATGTGCATTGAAGATCTCTTCCTTTAACTCCTCTAAAGATTTTCCCCTAATCCTCTTTGAGATGTAGTATGTTTCACCACAGGGCGCAGATACTATTACCTTAGTATTCACCACCTTATGGTTCTCCACCTCTACCTCCATCTGAGGGTATCCTATCTTAAAGTATTCTATAAACTTATTAAGTACTTCTCTACCTTCCTTCTTCTTTAAGGAGCAGAAAGGCTTTGGATTTTCAAAATCTATCCCTAACTTTTCACAGCTCTTCTTTAAGAAGTTTCTCATGGAAAGAGATAGATCCTTAGGGCTTTCAGAGGGCACTATAAGTAGCTTATATCCTTTATCCTCCATCATATGGGGGATTTCGTAGAGAAGGTCCTCATGGAGTTGGGCCACTACCACATCTCCCCTGGGGATCTCTGGAAGATACTCAGAAGGATCTTCTATAAATACTTCTCTATCCACTGGAGGTATGACAATTCTCCCTACATCTTCTCTATAACTCCAATTTCCACGGCAGTTATAACAATCTTTACATATTCTACAAAAATCTTTATTATTTATTAGATGGTTGTAAAACCTCTCCATTCCTTTGTTATCTTCGTGATATATAAAGGTAAGTTTCATAATTTTTCACCATCTAAGCAGAATAAAAAAGATAACAATAGACAATATTAATAACAGGAAAATAGAAATTATCCCTCAACACTAACCCCATTCCTCATCCTTAGCCCATGCTACGTCAGAATGGTTAACCCAATGTTGAGGGCTATAGGGATTTTTACTGTACCCTGATCATCCCAAGGGAAACCCCCTGTCACAGGGCTCGCCCTAAAAATCCCTTAATTAAATATCCCTTCAATATCGAACCCGCTATCATCGCAAGGTAATACCCATGTGCTCCATGTGGGTCGGTTTATTGAAGGGTGCTATTTAATATTATCGAAATCTAATATATAAACTTTAACTCCTAATTAATTTAATAATTGTACTACTAACGGCTAAAAGAATCACAATAAAGACAATAATTATAATTATAAAATTTATAAAATTAAAAATCAAGATAGTTCAGTCCTTTTTCAGTTTAGTTTATTTTAATTTCCCTTTTAATCTCCTCTTCTTTAAGTAGGGCATCAATCCCCCATCCTTTAAAATCTCCATCATGAACTCTGGTAGTCTCTGGGCTTTCAACTCCACACCTGTTGTCATGTTTTTTACAACTCCTTTATTTAAATCCACCCTTAAGATATCTCCCTCTCTAACATGTTTTCTTATTCCCTTACACTCCAAAAGTGGGAGTCCTATATTTATAGCGTTTCTATAGAATATCCTTGCAAAACTTTCTGCAACAACTAAGGAAATACCTAAACCTTTCAACCCCATTGGTGCATGCTCTCTTGAACTCCCTGAACCGAAGTTCTTTCCTCCTACTATAATGTCTCCTTCTCTCGCCTTCCTGGGAAATTCAGGATCTACACCAGTCATAGCATACCTTGCTAACTCTTCTTCTGTGGTATATACTAAATATCTCGCTGGAAGAATGGCATCTGTATCTATGTTATCACCAAATACCCATGCTCTCCCTTCTATTATCCACTCCATACCATAACACCCCTTATATCTTTTCAATAATACTTTTTAGTATTTCCATATCACACTCTATTTCAATAGGTCTTTCACTAGCCCTTATGGCAGCATCTGGATCCTTCAGCCCGTTACCAGTTGTTACACATACGATCCTCTCATCCTTATCTATTATCCCCATCTCCAACAACTTCATAAGTCCTGCAATTGAAGCCGCAGATGCAGGTTCAACGAATATTCCTTCCTTCCTTGCAAGAAGTTTCTGAGCCTCTGTGATCTCCCTATCACTTACACTCTCTGCATAACCTCCAGAAGAATATATTGCATCTAAGGCCTTTGGATAGTTAACTGGATTCCCTATCCTTATTGCAGTTGCTATGGTCTCAGGATTCTCCACAGGTACTATACTCCTAGAATTTCTTTTAAATGCATCTACAATAGGTTTTGCCCCCTCTGCTTGAATACCTGTCATCTTTGGTAGATCTTCAATTATACCAGTCTCCTTAAACTCCTTAAACCCCTTCCATATCGCGCTTATATTTCCTGCATTTCCTACAGGCACTATAATCCTATCTGGTACCTTCCAATTTAACTGGTCACAGATCTCAAAGCCTATGGTTTTCTGTCCTTCCAATCTAAAGGGGTTTATAGAGTTAAGGAGGTAGAGTTTTCCGTCTTCAGCAAGTTTCCTTACCATCTCCAGTGCTTCGTCAAAGTTTCCCCTGATCTGGACCACCTTTGCACCGTAGAACATAGCCTGGGCAAGTTTTCCAAGGGCTACCTTTCCCCCTGGAAGTAGCACTATACATTTCTTTCCAGCCCTTGCAGAGTATGCTGCGAGGGAGGCAGAGGTATTCCCGGTAGAAGCACAGCCAACAACATCTATACCTAATTCTTCTGCCTTAGTTACCCCCACAGTCATACCCCTGTCTTTAAAACTTCCAGTTGGATTAGCACCTTCGTTTTTTACATAGAGTTCTTTTAATCCCAATTCCTCACCTAGGTTCTTACACCTATACAGAGGGGTACCTCCTTCCTGAAGGGATACTATCTTCTCCAGATTTTCTACAGGGAGATACTCCAAATATCTCCAAACCCCAATCTCTCTCTTTCTAAGACTCTCTTTAGATACCTTATCCTTAATCTCCTCGTAATCGTAAACTATCTCCAATAACCCTCCACATCGACAGGTGTATATTATATCATCTATGTGATACTCTTTCCCACAGAATATACATTTCTGTATCATCATACCCCCTACATACAAGTATAAAATTTTTAAAAATTTTTAATATATTTAAAATTATAATAACAACTTTCAAGATAGGATTTGAATTTATATAATTAATCTAGTATTTATACTACTTACAAATAACTAACAATTTATAAAATTTTTTCGGTGGTTGTATGAATACTGATAGATTGGTAAAGGAGATACTAAAGAAAATACCTAAGGAAGAACTCGAAAGGAGAATAGAAAAAAAGATAAAGGAAAGTGGTGGATTGATAAGTAGAGAAGCTGCAATCTCCATTATAGCCAGTGAATTAAATATAGACATAAATGATTATGTAGACGAAGAGGAGTTCAACTTCTCTATAATGGATATATCTGAGGGGCAGAGTAACGTAGAGGTAACTGGAAAGATAGTAGATATATCAGATATAAGGGAGTTCAGGAAAAGGGATGGATCCCTGGGGAAGGTAAGGAATATCACAATCGCCGACAACACGGGGGCTATTAGATTAACACTTTGGAATGACAAGGTGGAATTAGTGGAGGATTTAGAGGTAGGGGATGTAGTTAGAATAGAGAATGCCTATGTAAGGAAGTGGAAGGATAGAATAGAGTTAAGTAGTGGAATTAACTTCACAATAGAAAAACTTGAAAAATACAGGGAGGAAAATTATCCTGAAATAAAGGAAATATATAGTGTAAGAGAGCTTATGCCAGATATGAGAGTTAGGGTAAAGGGGAAGGTTATCACAGTCTATGAGAAAAAAGAGTTTAAAAGGAAAGATGGTACTTCTGGAAAGGTGAAAGCCTTTATATTAAGAGATGATACTGGAATAGTGAGATGTACTCTCTGGGACGATCTAAGTGAAGTAGAGTTAAACACTGATGATGTAGTAGAAGTTAAGGGATACGTTAGGAAAGGGTTGAGGGGGTTAGATATACAAGTAGATAGTATAGAGATTCTGAAGAAGGGAGAAACTATAGAGAGCCCTATTGTAGATACATCCCAACTACCTAACTATATTGGGGAGATAATATCTATAAGAGGGAGGATTCTCCGTATATTTCCTACAAGGACTGTTAAATTTGATGACAGAGAAAGAAAAGTGCAGGATGTTATACTGATGGATAAATATGGAAAAGTTAGAGTATCCTTCTGGGGCGGAAATATCCAGAAGTTGAAAAATGTAAAAGAAGGAGATACTGTACTTATCAAGCACTGTAAGGTAAAATCTTACCTTACACCAGAAGGAGAAGAGTTTATCACTCTCTCAGCTCAGTCCTACTCTGAGGTTGTAAAGGATGATACTGTAGAAGTCCCAGACTTCCCTGAAAAGTTGATTAAAATAGGAGATATCAAATACTTAGATGAGAAGTTTAAAAGGGATGTTACCACAGTTGGAAGGGTAATAGATATCCAAGATATTAGGGAGTTTAAAAGGGAGGATGGTAGTACTGGAAAGGTGAGAAATATTGTGATTGAGGATGAAACTGGTAAAATAAGAGTGGTACTCTGGGATGAGAATGCCACCATAGATATAAAGGAAGGAGATATAGTAAAGATAATAAATGGGTATATAAGGGAGAATAGAGGAGTTATGGAGTTAAATGTAGGTAGGTATGGAAAGGTGATAGTAAATCCGGAAAACGTAGTTGTAGATATAAAGAGAAAGTTTATAGGGGATCTGGAAATAGGGGATAGTGCCGAGATCAGGGGTACAGTTGTGGGTTATATAAAGCAAGATCTTATCCTGTACCTCTGTCCTCACTGTAATAGGAGAACTACTCTCAATGAGGAAGGTAGGTATATATGTGATAAATGTGGAGAAGTAGAACCAAGAGAGGTACCGGTAGGAGCATTGATTTTAGACGATGGTACGGGAAACATACTCTGTAGGCTCTACGGATCAGTGGTGGAGAAGGTGTTGAATACGTCAAGAGAGGAATTAAAAAATATGGAGGTAGTAGTGTTTGAGAGAATCTTAGGAGAGGAGTATGTATTCAGTGGTACGGTAAATAACAGATCGGAGTTCATAGTTAGAGGAGTATTAAGTTTCAACATTGATAAAGAGATAGAACTTCTTAAAAAAATTAAAGATAGTATGATGTAATTTTATAAAGGGGTATAAAGGGGTGGAAAAATGGATGTTCCATGGGTTGAGAAATACCGTCCAAAGAGACTGGATGAAATCACAGGGCATGAAGAAATTGTAAAGAGGTTAAAGAACTACGTTAAAAGAAAATCTCTTCCCCACCTATTGTTCAGTGGACCTCCAGGAGTGGGAAAAACCACTGCAGCTCTATGTTTAGCTAGAGAGTTGTTTGGAGAGGAAAACTGGAGAGACAACTTCTTAGAGTTGAACAGTTCCGACGAGAGAGGTATAGATGTAATAAGGACTAAGGTTAAAAACTTTGCAAGGACTAAGCCTATTGGAGACGCTCCATTTAAGATAATCTTCTTAGATGAGAGTGATGCCCTTACAAGTGACGCTCAGAATGCTCTGAGGAGAACTATGGAAATGTATTCAGATGTCTGTAGGTTTATACTAAGCTGTAATTATCCAAGTCGTATCATTCCACCTATACAGTCAAGATGTGCTATATTTAGGTTCTCCCCATTGAAGAAAGAGGATATCGCAAAGAAAATTAAGGAGATATGTGAAAAGGAGGGTCTTACCATAGATAATAAGGGCTTAGATGCAATAATATACGTATCTGAAGGGGATCTTAGAAAGGCTATTAACGTACTACAGACGGCGGCAAGTGTATCTAAGAATATCACAGATGAGATAGTCTATAAAGTATCTTCCAGAGCCAGGCCTACCGAGATCCGTCAGATGATGAATTTGGCTTTAGAGGGTAAATTTAACGAGGCTAGGGATCTCCTATACAAACTTATGATAGACTGGGGTATGAGTGGAGAGGATGTACTGGTGCAGATGTTCAGAGAGATTCCAAACTTGGATATAGATGAGAGAAAAAAGGTGGCAGTCCTCGAGGCTATTGGAGAGTGTGATTTTAGGATAGTAGAAGGTGCCAACGAGAGAATACAACTTAGTGCACTACTAGCTAAGCTTGGAATGTTAGGTGGTAACTAAAATAATAATAACATAAAAATAATAATTACGTAAATTTTATAATCTAATTTTGCTTATTAAATAAAGTAAAAAATATAAGGAGGAGGAGTGGAAATTGCAGGGACTAAGAAGGATAGTATTGGATGTTCTAAAAACTCATGAACCTAAACTAACAGATTTGGCTCTAAAGTTATGTAATTTAGAAGGAGTAGATGGAGTAAATATAACGGTCCATGAGATAGACAAATCTACAGAGAATATTAAAATTACCATAGAAGGAAATATGTTAAATTACGAGGAAATAAGGAAGGTTGTGGAATCTATGAACGGAGTGATACACAGTATAGACGAAGTAGCAGCAGGTAAGAAGATAATCAATGAGGTAAAAACACCTCAAGATAGGAAGTATTTCTAATTAAAATAATTCAAGGGTCTATATGAAAGTATCAGATAAGGATAAGCTAAATTTAATAAAGAGATACTACAAGGAATACTTTAGAGATGCTGTGAAAAATAGATGGTTAGAGGTTCCAGAGGATATACGGCATAGGGAAATAGGGTATGGGTATCTAAAAAAGGTTGACAACAGAAACCTCTCCTTCAACTCTGAGGACGAGTATCTAAGGTGGGTTTTAGATAGGGCTCCCCTTCACCTCTATAAATCCCTAGCCTATATGAAGTATCCCAGTTCAGTGGGAGGTGCTCAGAAGAAGGGAATTTTCAGGAGAGAATTAGCCTTTGATATAGATGTCCATGGAGGGAAGAGATGTACTCATAAGGACGATGGATGGTTATGTAATCACTGTTTGGAAGAGGGAAAGAATCAAGTCTTTACACTTATAGATGAATTTCTAATTCCAGATTTTGGTCTCTCTAAGGAGGATCTGAGGATAGTATTTAGTGGAAACAGAGGATATCATATCTACATAAAGCCGAGGGATGGAGATATAAGGGATACTATTGAACACTGGAGTAGGGAAGAGAGAAGGTGTCTTATAGAGTATATCTTAGGGAAGAATCTAAATTTAAACTATGTAGGAAGTGGTTGGAAGAGAAGGATACTTAGTGCTATAAAAAATAAGAAGTTGTTGGCACAGTTAAAAAGGAGTAATAACTGGAAAAGTATTATAGAAAGGAAAAACGAAAGAGAGAAAAAGAGGATATTAAATATAATAGAGAGTGTTAAAAATAGATTAGAGTTAGATGAAAAGGTGATGGAAGACGACATCAGATTATTAAGGGTTATAGGATCTCTACATGGATATACAGGTTTTATTGTTAAGGAGGTAAATTACAACTCTCTGGAATATTTCGATCCCCTTAGGGATGCAGTGTATCCTAAGTTTAACAGGGAGTATTATAACATTAAGATAAAAGAGAAGATAGATCCCTTAAGGATAGGAGATAACCTCTTCACCTATAAAAGTAGGGAAGTACCTGTAAGTGTAATACTCTATCTCTTTGGCCATAGTGTAAATTTTGAGATCTTGGAATAGGTTATCCTATATTTTTTCAAATTAAAAATAACAATTGTTATTTTTATTATTATATTTACAGAATTTTGATAGAAACTTAGATCTTGTTACAAGCTATACAATAATACTAATGTGAAAAGATGAAAAACTTAAAAAGGATAGTAGTGGCAGGTACTTCTTCCATGGTTGGTAAGACACTTATATCCACTGGAATAATGAAAGCACTATCTAAAAGATACAATGTACAACCTTACAAGGTAGGGCCAGATTACATAGATCCAACGTATCACACCACCGCAACTGGCAACTACAGTAGGAACTTAGATTCATTTTTTATGGATAGGTGGCAGATAAGAGAGCTGTTCTGGAGGAACTCCAGGGGGAAGGACATAAGTATTATAGAAGGCGTTAGAGGGCTGTACGAAGGTATATCCCCTTACAACGATGTAGGTTCTACCGCTTCTATAGCCAAGGCCCTGAGAGCTCCTGTAATATTAATAGTAGATGCTCGGAGTTTAACAAGGAGTGCTGTCGCAATTATTAAGGGATTTAGAATTTTTGATAGGGAAGTGGAGATTAAAGGGGTTATATTCAACAAGGTTAGAAATGAGAATCACTACAGAAAATTAAAAGATGCTGTATCTTACTATATCCCGGATATAGAGGTAATGGGGGGAATACCCAGGGATGAAAATCTAGAAGTGCCTCAGAGACATCTTGGCCTTATTCCAACACCTGAAGGTAGAGAGAAAATAAAAAAATATATAAATCTTTGGAGCCTCTTAGTTGAGGAGTATTTGGATTTAGAGAAGTTATTGGAGATAGGTGACAGTATAGACTTTGAAGATAGGGGTGGAGAATACACTAAACTGTGGCATGTAGATAAAAGGAGATGTACCATAGGAGTAGCCTACGATGAAGCCTTTAACTTCTATTACTGGGATACTTTTGATGCCTTAAGAGAGAACGGCGGGAATATTAAATTATTTAGTCCATTGAGGGATGCTGAAGTTCCTAACTGTGATGTGCTCTACTTCGGTGGAGGATATCCTGAGATATTTGCAAGGAAGTTAAACAGTAACAGATCTATGATAGAGTCTATAAGGAACTTTGACGGTAAGATCTACGGGGAGTGTGGTGGTCTTATGTATCTAAGTAGATCTATAGATGGGATTGAGATGGTGGGGTTGTTGGAGTGTGATAGTATGATGACTAAAGAGGTGCAGGGGTTAAGTTATGTAATCGGCTCCTTCTTAGAGAACTGTCCTATCGGTAAAAAAGGTGTTACTTTCAGAGCCCACGAGTTTCACTACTCGAAGGTTGTTAAGATCAGAGGGAAATTTGCCTATAAGATAGAGAGGGGCAGAGGTATAGTAGATGGTATGGACGGATTACTCTCTCCAGATGGCAGAGTACTTGGAGGTTATGCACATCAGCACCCTGTTGCCAATCCCTACTTTGCCTCTTCCTTAGTTGATTGTTAAAGCTTATATAATATAAAGATAATATACTTATTACGCAGTTGATCTGAGATGATACTGCGAAGACAGGCCCACCTATACGGCGGTCGTATAGAGTAGCCACGGGGCTTCGATGAATATACGATTTCCAAGGGTGGGTATATCTCTCTGTCTTGACAATTTTTTATTTTTTTATTTTTTTATTAACTATTTTTTTGAAAAGTGTAAATATATCCTCAATCTCCTTCCTCAGACTTATTATAATAAATCCTATCCAAGATTAATATCATTAGAAATCCTGTAAGCATAAAACCATATGAAAAATAAAAAGTTGAAGATATTATTATTTGTTCATCTTTTTTACCACTTTTCTTTTAATATTAATGTTTCTAGGGGATATCTATGGAAAATGTAGAAAATCTAGAGAAAAAATTACGCCCAAAGGGTGAAGTATCTATAATTGGATGTGGTAGGTTGGGAATTCGTGTTGCAATGGATCTGATGGAAGTTCATAGGGGAGGGCCTGAAAAGATATATCTATTTGACGGAGCAAAGATAGAGAGGGATGATATTGTTCATAGAAGACTTGGAGGAAAGGTTGGGGATTACAAGGTTAAATTCTTAGAAGAGTTTTACAGTGAGAAGGTTGTAGGGATCCCTGAATACATAACCTTAGATAACCTACATTTAATAAAGGGTGATGTTGTTATAATATGCATAGCTGGAGGAGATACTATCTCAATAAGATATAAAATAATAGAGTACTGTAAAGAGAGAGGAATAAAAACTATAGGTACAGATGGGGTTTTTGGTATAGAGGAGAAGGTTAAAGTCTCAGATGCCAAATATACAAGAGGTCCTGCAAGGTATCTCAACCTTAAAGAGGAAGGACATACTGTTGTAGGTACTGGGAAATACATAAAAGACGGGGAACCTATAACCCCCTATATCTTAGATGAGATAGGGAGGAAGATGGTAATAGAATGTTTGAAGGTTCTAAACAGTATATACAGATGAGGGATGAAAATGAATATAGTAGAGAGAATAAATAAACTAAAAAGGGAAAAAAACGCTATAATACTAGCCCACAACTACCAACCTGAGGAGATCCAGAGAGTTGCAGATTTTACAGGGGATTCCTTAGAACTGTGTAGGATGGCTGAGAAGACAGATGCAGATATTGTGATATTCTGTGGTGTAGATTTCATGGCTGAGACTGCAAAGATATTGAATAAAGATAAAAAAGTACTGATACCTGAGATCAAAGATACAGAGTGTCCCATGGCTCATCAACTATCCCCCGAGATGTTAATAGAGGCTAAAAAGAGACATCCTAATGCTAAAGTAGTAATATATATAAACACCCTTTCCAAGGCAAAGGTACTAGCAGATGGAGTATGTACTTCTGCAAATGCCCATATAGTGGTTAACTCCTTTGAAGAAGACGAGATCATATTTGGGCCAGATAGGAATCTTGGGTACTATGTGGAAAAGAGTACTAAGAAGAAGATAATCACAGTGCCTAAAGACGGCCACTGCTACGTACATAAGAAGTTTACAGTTGAGGATATATTGAAGGCTAAGGAGAAGTATCCAAATGCCCAGGTTTTAGTACATCCTGAGTGTGATCCTGAGGTACAGGAGATGGCAGATTACGTTTATAGTACAGGAGGTATGGTTAAACACGTCCTTAACTCTCCTGAAAAGGAGTTTATAATAGGTACAGAGGTAGATATGATAACTAGATTGAAGATAGAGTTAGAGAAAAAGAGGGAAAAAAAGAAATTGATACCTCTAAGGGAGGATGCTATCTGCGAACCTATGAAAAAGATAACCCTTGAGAAGTTAGAGAGGTGTTTAGTGGAAGAGAAGTACGAAGTTGTATTGGATGAAGAAATAATAGAGAGAGCTAAGAGAGCTATTGACTATATGCTCTCTATAGGTAGAGAGCGTAAGAAGTAATAAGATTTTATTGATTTTATTAATATTTTATTAATTTTTATTTTTATTAATATAATATTAATGAACACCATTAAATATCAGGATGTCTCTAAACACTTAGATAGATGAGATAGAAAAACCCCTAATTCTTATTTCTCCCACTGCGGAGAATAGCATCATCTGTTAGGTTTAACCATGATTCATATCTAGGATTTTAGGTCCTATTAAAATGATCTTTTCCGTCTCTAAAGTATGGCTTTTTCAGTTATAACTTTTTATCTTTTAGAATTTAGATACTCCTCTACTTTCTCTGCAAGGGTTTCATATATCCATCTTAGCTTGTCCTTATTTCTCTCTAAGAGTGTAGATCTAAATCCATAGAGAGGAGTGTTAAAAGAAGATAAGGGTACTATACAGATGCCAGTGGATGCCAGGAGGTAGTATGTAAACTTCATATCTTCAGGTTTATCTTTTGAAATATTCTCTATATACTTCCTAAGTTCCCTATTCTCTACTTCCAGATAGTTGTTATTTAAATAATCTCTCTCAAATACTACCCCCATATAGAAGGCTCCACAGGTTTTATTCACAATAAGGCCATCAATAGATTTTAACTTCCTATATGCAACATTGGAGGCCCACTGGTAGTATTTCCTCCTCTCCTCCAAATACCTCTGAAACCTTGAATCACTCATAACTTTCGGTATCACCTTTTGAGGTAGTGTGGTGGAACATACTTCTATCATCTTAAATTTACATATACTTTCGATGTACTTTTTAAATACTTCATCCCTATCAGCGTTGTATACCTCTATCCAGCCACACCTAGCACCAGGCCAGGGGAATTCCTTGGATATTCCTTTTAAGGATATTCCACAGACGTCGTCTATAACCTTAGATAGATAAACGTGTTTCTTTCCATTATATACCAAGTTGTGGTATATTTCATCACACAGTACAAAGAGGTCGTACTCGTTGGCAATATCTACGATCTCATCTAATACTTTTTTTGGATAGACTGCACTTGTAGGATTACCTGGATTTATCACAAGTATTCCAGACACTACAGGGTTGTACTTAACTTTGTTTCTGAGGTCATCTAGATCTGGATACCAACTGTTTCTCTCATCTAATATATAGGTTAAAGGATGGCATCTAGCATGGAGGCCCTCTGCAGAGGAGTGAGTAGGATAAGCAGGAGAAGGCCCTATAATCCTAGCTTCCTTTTTCAACAGGCCGTATATCTTGGTAATAGCATCTCCAAGGCCGTTAAAAAAGATGATATCTTCAGGGGTTATCTGGACTCCATTCTTTTTGTTGTTCTCTTCTGCGAGAAACTCTCTAGTCTCTAACAGCCCCTTAGTTGGACAGTAGAGATAGGAATCATCCTCCATCACAGTCTCTGCTATGATTTCTTTTATCCACTGAGGTATTTTCTCTCCTTTTATTATAGGATCTCCGATATTTTCCCAGATAATTTCAATCCCATGACTCTTAACCTTTTTTGCAACTTCCACTATTTCTCTTATCTCGTAGGTTAACTCACTGACACCTTCATGTACAATATCCACCCTCATTATCATCACTTTTCACTGTTTTAATAGAGTTCTATTTTATAGGCATATACTGTTAAACAGACACTTATCTAATGGAAAAAAGAAGTTATTGTATATAAATATTTTTAAAGTAATTTTTTAATAGGATGGTATTTTAGAAATTAATGTAACCAGGATTAAGGATCCTATAGATGGATCTCAATGATTGTTAAAAATATTAAAAGAGCAGAAAAGTTAATCTGAGCTACCCTGAGAATTAGGGAGTAATAATCACCTTACTTAGTTATATTTCTTTAAAGATGTATATATAGAGAACTTTTCTCCTTTTTTGTTTTTATCTTATATTTATATGAAATTATAATAATAAACAAAAATAACATAATTATTTTTTGTTTATACTTAACTTATTTTTAAACACTACTACTTTTGATGAGAATTAAAGATTGTTATTATTTTTTTATATCCATCTGCCTTTAAATGGATAGAATATCTCTCTGAAAAAGTTGGATATTCAAATATTCCAGATGTGTTGGAGTTTTACTACAATTTAGGGTGGCTCTCTGACAGAGCAGTGTTGGATCTACTGAAGTTCTTAAAGGGTATCAGATCCGGAATTGAAGAAGAAGAGGAAAAGTATTTTAATATAATTATATGTTAAAATTTTTATATTTTTATATTATATTTTTATACCACTACTTCCCAATGGAAAGGAGATTTATAACAATATCACTCTAAATACAGGTGAAGGCATGGTATTCCTGTCTGAAATACATCTCAAAAATTTCAAATCCTTCAAAGATACTAAATTAAAAATACCTCCTGGATTTACTGCTATAGTAGGTCCAAATGGTTCAGGAAAATCTAATATCGTAGATGGAATATCCTTTGTACTAGGAAAAACTTCTGCAAGATCCCTAAGGGCTGGACGATTTAACGACTTAATAACCTACCACAGGGGGAAAAGGGCAGAATACGCCGAAGTAATACTGTTATTTGACAACAGAGATAGGAAGATACCAATAGATTCAGATAAAGTAGGTATTTCCAGAAAGGTGAAGTTGAAAGGAGAGAGTAACTACTACCTTATCTGGTATGAGGAGAATATAAAAGATGGTGAAAAAAAGTTTATTGAGAGAAGGAGAAAGATTAAAAAATCTGAAGTTATGGATATATTCAGTAAGTTGTCCCTTTCTGTAGAAGGGTTGAACGTTATACTCCAGGGAGATGTTACGAAAATAGTGGAGATGTCTCCAAAAGAGAGGAGGAAGCTCTTAGATGAGATAAGTGGAATCTCAGAGTATGATGAAAAAAAGGAGAAGGCTCAGAGGGAGTTGGAAAGGGCTAGAGGGTATATAGATAGGATAGATATAAGGATAAAGGAGGTAAAAAGTAATCTTGATAAACTTAAAAGGGAAAAGGAAGATGCTGAAAGATACATAAAACTAAGTGAAGAGTTGAAAACTGCTAAATATGCCCTAGTATCTAAAAGAGTAGAAAAGTTAAGGGAAAAAGTGAAGAATATAGGGGAGAAGATAGAGGAACTAAAGAGATCCAGGGAGAAGTACCTTGAGGAGTTGGAGGGGATGGAAGGTAAAATATCTAACTTGAGGAATAAGTTAGATAACATAATTGAGGAGTTGAAGAAGAAGGAAAACGAGGAAGTCTTGGAATTACATAAAGTTATAAGAGAGCTTGAGTTAACCCTTGAGAGTGATAGGAAGAACCTCGACAATATACTGAATGAATTAAAGAATGCTAAATTACAGTTGAAAAGTAAAAGAGAAGAGTTGGATAATACTAGAAAAAAGGTTGAAGTGTTGAAGGAGGAGATACTGGAGAAAGAGAAAGAATTGAGACTTATAGAGGAGAAGATAGGACTTCTGAAGAGTGAGAGGGACTCCTTAAAATCTAAGATAGAGAAATGGGAAACTCGTATAAATATACTTAAAGGGATGGAAGGTAAACTTACTGAAAGGTTTAATACCTATCAAAAGGAACTTCACAGGTTAAGAGCAGAATTAAGTAAAATCCTGGGAGACATAGATAGAAAATCCTTCCAAATATCTCAGAATTCAGAGAAGATAGAAAAACTTAGGAAAGAGTTAGAGGAGCTGGAAAAGGAAGAGTTAGATACTAAATCTATATACAGGGAGTTGGAGGATGTATCTGTAGAGTTAGAACTGTTGAAGAGAAAGATTAAGAAACTCGAGGAGGAGAAGAAAAAACTTCAGAGGAGGAAAGAAGAGTTATACAGTGAATATGCTAAGGAGAATGGAAGAATTAAGGCATTAAAGGAGATGGGGAATTACAACATAGACAACACAGTTAGAAAGATATTAGAGGCTAACCTTCCTGGAATTGTAGATATAGTGGGGAACTTGGGAAAAACGGAGGAAAAGTATAAGGTAGCGGTGGAGGTTGCAGGAGGTAGTAGGTTGAAATATATCGTAGTTAGGAGTATGGAAGATGGGGTCAGAGCTATAGAATACCTTAAGAGGAATAAGTTAGGAAGAGCTACATTCCTACCTATGGATAGGGTGAAAGGTAGAGAACCAGAACCTATCTTAGAAAAAGGTGTAGTAGGAAGAGCTATTGATCTAGTGGAGTTTCAGGAAGAGTATCGAGGGATATTCAACTACGTATTTGGTAACACCTACATTGTAAAGGACCTAAGAACTGCCAAGGAACTTTCAAAAAAATACAGGGCCAGGTTTGTATCTCTCGAGGGGGATGTTATAGAACCTTCAGGTGCTATGATAGGAGGAAGTAGTGTTATACCTTCTGCCAGTATAAAGGTTGAGATAAACACTGAAAAACTTGAAAGAATTAAAGAGGAATTGAAGGAGATAGAAGAGAGGTTAAATGGTAGAGAAGGGTTGATAGCTCAGATAGAGAGGTTAAATGAAAGGATAAATTACCACTACAGTAAAAAGATAGAATTGGAGAGTAAATTGAAGTTTATAAGTGAGAGGGAGAGGAGAAAGACAGAAACTGTAAGGGAGTGCAACAGGAAAATAGAGGAACTTCAAACTATCAATAGAAAACTTCAGGGAGAGTTGGAGGAATTGGAAAGGTTAAAAGAGGAGTTAGAGGGAAAGATAGAAGATCTGGAGAAAAAGATAGATGACATCATTAATAAAAGGGAAGATATACTAAAGGAGTTGAAATCCTATGAGGATTCTACAGTTATAAGGAGAATCAGGGAGTTAGAGGATGAGATGGAAAAACTAGAGAGGAGAAAAGATATCTTAGAAAACGATATAAATAAAAATAAAACATTGATAGAAGAGATCCTTATTCCAAAGATAGGTGAAATTAAGGAAAAAATAGAGGAGTTAAATAAAAAGATAGATATATTAGAGAAAAACGTTGAATTCTACAAGAACAGTATTGAAAAAGGTAGTAAAACCTTTAGAGAGAAAAGAGAGAGATACCAAAGATTATGTGAGAATCTAAAAGAACTTACAGAGAAAAAGGAAAAATACGAAAATGAAATAAAAACACTCTACAGTAGTAAAAGGACACTCCTAGGAAGAGTTGATGATATAGACAGGGAGATAAATACACTGTCCTTAGAAAAGGTTAAATGGGAGACTAAGTTGGAAGAGGAGGAAAAGAAACTCTTCGAAGATATAGGAGATTTATACGAGGCAATAGATAAATTAGAGGGAATGGAAATTGAGAAATTGGAGAGATATATTCAAGAAGTTGAGAGAGCCATCAAAAAACTTGAACCTGTAAATATGAAGGCTATTGAAGATTACAGGTACATAGAAGAACGTTATAAGGAACTACTCACTAAGAGGAAAGAATACGAAAAGGACGAAGAAAAATACCTCCAAATGATCCAGGAAGTTGAAAGGAGGAAAAAAGAGGTATTTATGGAAGTGTTTAGGAAAGTATCTAAAAACTACGAGGAGATTTATAAAAGTATTGGAGGTAGGGGGAGGTTGAGATTGGAGAACCCAGAGGATCCATTTGAAGGAGGACTCTTAATAGATGCATCTCCACAGAACAAGCGACTTCAAAGTTTAGATATGATGAGTGGTGGGGAGAAATCCTTAACTGCACTGGCGTTTTTATTTGCTATTCAAAGGTTATTCCCAGCTCCCTTCTATGTTTTAGACGAGATAGATGCTACATTGGATGCTAAAAATGCAAGTTTAATAGGGGATATGATAAAGAATGCCTCAAGGGAATCCCAGTTTATAGTAATATCTCACAGGGAACAGATGATAAGTAAGGCAGATACTCTTTATGGTGTATATATGGAAAATGGGATAAGTAAGGTAATTGGGATTAGATTGGATATAGAAGGAGAGTATAAAGATGATTTAACAGGTTTACCACCAAATAAATAAATCCTATTTCCAATCAAACACATGAAATCTTAAACTTATACTTAAAAAATTTTACTTTTAATTCTTCTTCTTGAGGAGTTTCTTATTTTTATAAGTTTTAATAATGTTCATTACTGTATAAATATCATTTGATAAAAACCAGAATCTTATCGTATAACAATTGATACTTAAAGATAATATGGATCTCTCTAGTACAGTGAATATAAAATACAGAGGAAAAAAGATTACTGAAAACCAGATAAGAATACTAGAGTTGCTCCTAAAGACAAAATCCCAGAACAAAGTTGCAAAGATACTCAATATACCTACTTCTTCAGTGAATATCCAGATAAAGAGACTTGAAAAGAAGTTAGGAATAAAAATCGTCGAATCTTCAACTTCTGGAACTGTCGTTACTGAGGAGGGGCAACAGATCGTTAATTACTATCAGAAAATAAAGAGAAGAATAACAAAATCTTCCTTTATAGCTTGTGGGTTTATATGTGGTGAAGTGGGCAGAATACTGTTCGACGATATAATAATATCTTCCTTTGACAATATCCTGAAACTTTACAGGATGGAGATGGTAAAGATCCTCGGTATAGATGATCCCTACTGGAGTTATAGGTTGGGAGACCCCATACCTGCAGTATACGACTACATAGTAATGGTATATAGAAATAGATTTGATATAAAGAACTTAGTAGGCATAAGATACTCCCCCCAGAGGATCCTATGGAATGTGTTGAAAAGTAGAGGTATATCCTTTAGGATAAAGAAGGTTGTTAAAGATCCTCTCCAAGCTATAGAGTTAGTTAAGAAGGGATACAGTTTATTTTTAAATGAATCCCTTCTAAGATATGTAGATAAAGATCTAAATATTGAGAAACCCCCTTTCTACAGAGATACAAAACATACTTTAAATTTCATAGCACCTGAAGATGGAGAAAGAGTTGTAAAAACTATCAGAAAAAAGAAAAGGGAAATAGAGAGTAGAGGTTTTGAAGTTGTAGAATAGTTCATTCAGGGATTTTACCACCAGGTGCCATTACCGTCAATTTAACATATTTAACTCCCTTTTGAGATGCTAATTTATCTGTAAGTTCCTTTATCTTATTTGCATCTCCCCTTACAAGAATTACCTCCATACAGTGATCATGATCTAAGTGCATATGAAGGGTTGCTATAATTAGATCTGTATAGGTATGTTGGATAGTTGTCAGTTTTTTCATCAATTCAGGAGAATTGTGATTGTATATAATAGATATATTTCCTATTCTTTCCCCTTCTAGACTACGTATCCACTTGTGTTTAATAATGTAATCCCTTATAGCATCTCTTATAGCTTCACTTCTACATGCATAACCCCTTTCAGATATTACCTTATCGAACTCTTCCAGTAGTTTTGTAGGTAGAGATACACTTATTCTATCCATTTCAACCATGTTATTACCCTTTCAAAATAAGTGATATCGGTATTATTACATTTTTATGTATATTTAATAGTTTAATAAATAGTTTATATATTTTTTCTATCTTTTTTAGAGAGATTTTAATTTTATATTTAATTTTATATTTACATAAAGTTATAAATATAACAATTAATTACTTTCATTTATTTAATTATAATAATAAAATATAATAAAAATAAAATAGAATCGCGCTTCTTCACTTATTCATAACTGAAATAACTGAAATACAAGATAATTGGGGGGATCATGTTATCCATTGAGAATCTATCTGTAAAGGTGGAAGATAAGATTGTACTTAAAGATATTAACTTAAATATAAACATTGGAGAAGTCCATGTACTCTTTGGTCCAAATGGAGCGGGAAAATCTACACTGATAAATACCATCATAGGAAATCCAAAGTACAAAGTAGTAGAGGGAAGTATATACTTCAAAGGTAGGGATATAACTGATATGCCTATATACGAGAGGGCGAAACTTGGTATAGGATTAGCCTATCAAAACCCACCTGGGGTACCTGGAGTAAAGTTGAGAGATCTTTTAAAAATAATCTCTAAGGTGAAGTGGGAAGAGATAGAAAGAATGGCAGAGATATTGAACTTTAAGGATTTCTTAGATAGAGATACCAATGTTGGTTTTTCAGGAGGGGAAGTTAAGAGATCTGAAATATTACAAATATTTGCCCAGAATCCAGATTTTATAATGTTCGATGAGCCTGACAGTGGAGTGGATGTAGAGAAGATCAAACTCTTAGGAAGAGTTATAAATCACCTTCTTGACAAGGACAAAAAACCTGCAGATAGGAAGAAATCTGGTTTAATAATTACTCATATGGGGCATATACTGGAGTTTATAAATGTAGATAGGGCCCATGTGCTCTACAACGGGATAATAGCCTGCTCAGGAGGTCCAGAGGAGATGCTCAACACCATAATAAAGTACGGATACGAGAGGTGTATAGTATGCTATCAAAAGAGAAATTAGAAAAGATAAGGAGAACTGCGGAGAAGTACAGAAATGTCCCGGCACCCCATGGAGAAGATATAGATCTTAGTGAGTATAAAATAGAAGAGAGTAAGATAGAGATAAACTCCTTAGAGGATCTCAGTGGGGAAGAGAGGGCTAAGTTGGAGAACATAGGTATTGACACCAAAGAGAAAGATGTCTCAGGTTCCTACCTACAGATAAACAACGACGTTGTCTATACAAGGGCTAAGTCTAAGGTGGAGGTTATACCTATATCAGAGGCTCTGAAAAAATACGATCTAGATGATTACTTCTGGAACATAGTAGAGATAAAGGATAAATATACAGCGAGGGTTGCACTGGAGAGAACGGGGGGGTTCTTCATAAGAGTGCCTAAGGGAGTTAAAGAGACTATGCCTCTCCAGACGTGTCTACTGATTGGTAAGGAAAACACATCACAGAATGTCCATAACATAGTGGTAGTTGAGGAAGGTGCAGAGTTGAATATTATTACAGGCTGTGCAACTTCCCCCCATGTAAAATCTGGATTGCATGTAGCAGTATCTGAGTTCTATATAAAAAAGAACGGAAAGTTAACATACACCATGATACATGACTGGGGAGAGAGCGTCCATGTAAGATCTAGGACTGGAGTATATATCGAAGATAACGGAGTGTTTATAAATAACTACATTATAATTACTCCTGTAAAATCTATACAGAGCTATCCAACTGTGTACTGTACTGGGGAAAACTCAAAAGCTACAATTCAGACTGTAGTTTATGGGAAGAAAGAATCAAAGATAGATCTCGGTTCTAAGGTGATACTTTCTGGAAAAGACAGTAGAGCAGATATTGTCTCTAGATCTATAGCAGATGATGACTCAGAGGTTATAGCCAGGGGCAGGTTAGTTGGTGAAGGAGAAGGAATAAAGGGACATCTTGAGTGTAAGGGGTTGATAATATCAGATAATGCTCGTCTATACGCAGTCCCCGAGTTAGATGCAAAGAGGTCCAATATAGATCTTTCCCATGAAGCGGCAGTTGGAAAGATTGCTGAGGAACAGTTGATATATCTCATGTCCAGAGGACTTACAGAGGATGAAGCAGTATCTCTTATTATCAAAGGTTTCTTAAGTATGGACTTTTCTGGACTTCCTCCAACACTTGCTAAGGCTGTGGGGAGAATAATGGATATGACACTCGAGGGGTTGTAAATAGTAGTTAATATTTTCAGAGGTTTTCTATATGGGTATAAACATTGGTGTAGTTGTCCATGGACCGAGGATAGTAGATAGTGGCTATGCAGAAAGGATCCTTGATATACTTAGGGAGTTTTCAGAGATCTACGATGTAGATATTGAGGTAACTGCCAAGGTTGGAGGGAATATGGGAAGGGTTGCAGTTATCGATAGGGGACTGGAGGATGTTATCGATATATCGGAGAGGCTTTATCCATCCCAATGTTTAAGGAGATTAAAAGACAGAGACATACTACTTTTACTAAACTACGGTAAATCTAAGGAGACAGGACATACCTTTGGGAGGATGGTGGTAAAGAGGGCAGAGATAGATAAACCTGTGATACAGATAGAGAGGCCCGGAGAAAAAGACGGGAGTATCTTAGTATGGAACAGGGAATATTGTAGTGAAGATATCAAGAAGATCTTAGCTACTTTAGTATCTTATATATCTGAGAGATTAGGTTTAGAAGTTGAGAAGTGTGTAGAGGGTAGATTATCTGTATGGGAGAAAGGAAACAAGGTTTTTAGGAGGATAGACACAGTTGATCCTGGGGAAGATATATTGGTAAATGGGATTGTAGTAGGAAGAGTTCTAAAGAGTCCCGTTGTGTTAATATCAGAGATGGGTAAGATAGTTGAGATCATAAATGGAGAGATAAAAAAAGATGGGGTAGAAAGGTTAAGATACGTAGATCTGAAAAATGCTATTGTAAAAACAGGAGTTTTAAGGAAAGGTTCTTTTAGGGACATTGATAGAAAGAAATTTACATCAGATAATCTTCTGGGAGATATATTAATTGTTGATAGAGGAGATATTGATATCTTAGGAGAGTTGAAGAACAAGAATATTTCCACTGTAATTGCCATAGGTAGTGATACTACGTTGATCTTAGGTAGTATCCTTAGTAGATTCAGCGTTAAAGTGGTAGGAATAGTTGATAAAGATATATACAGGCATAAGTTAGTGGAGGATATGAGACTAACTGAAGGTTCAAAGATCTTTCTAGTGAAAAACTGGAGGTGTTCCAAAGTTGGAAAACTGTTGATGGAACACTTAAAAGGTAGGAAGTTAAATTATGATTGTATTTTAAAATATGTAATTGATCTACTGAAGAAATATAAGGTTGATTATGAGATTCTAAATTTTTGATATAAAGGAAATATAGCAATTCTTTTTTTAATTAATAATTTTTATAATTATTACATTGATGAAATTGAGTTGTAATAATTAATTATTATTTAAATTTTATTAAATTTTTATATCCTTTTTTAAATAGTACCTTATAGGCACAAATATACCTAAGAATATGATCAACATAACGAGGGCTGCTCCCCAGGCCATCTTATGATCTTCAGGGGATGGGCTTTGAATCAAGTTGTAGATTAAAAGAGGAAGTGCTCCAATTGGTTCAAATAGGCTAGTGGGATAGGATTCGTAAAGACCTCCAGCAGTATATAGCAAAGGAGCTGTCTCTCCAGCAATCTTAGCCATACCTATAAGTATTCCAGTTAATATTCCCTTTTTAGCCATTCTTGTAATAACTTTAAAAATAACCTGCATCCTTGTACATCCTAAGGCATATCCACCTTCTTTGTATATCTTAGGGATCTCTGCCATAGCTTCTTCTGTATAGACTGCCACGTAAGGTATGAGGATTATTGCCAATGCCAAGGCTCCAGCTAAGGCAGAGTAGGTTCCCATGGGAAATACAACAACTCCTGCTATAAAGGTACCTACAAGGATAGTTGGAAATTCTAACATTATCTGAAGTAGAACCTTTGTAGCTTTACCAACAAAACTCTCTGGGAACTCATAGGCATAAGTTCCAGCAAGAAATGCCAGGGGTACTCCAATTATAGTTGCCATAAATGTTAAGATAAGAGTACCTACAATAGCTGGTCCAATACCACCATTACTAAAGGTTTCAGTTATAAAGGAGAAACCCCTTTCTGCAATTACTGGGCCACCTCTTAAAAACATAGATATGATTATATGGAAGAGAGGCAGTATAGCCAATAGTGTTAGAGCCCCAATAGTAAATAAAAACACCTTCTCCTTTAATATTCTTAACTTTTTATATTCAGTGTGAAACATGGGATCTCCACCTCTTGAGATAGTATAGCCCTATTATATTTACTACAAGTCCTATAAGGAACAGTACCAATCCTCCTGCATACAGTGTAGGAGTCATGTATTGGTATATAGATGCATTTCCAAACTGATTTGCTATCAGAGAAGAGATAGTATATCCCGGAGCAAATAACTTGTAGGTTAAATTGAAAGAGTTACCTATAACTAAGGATACTGCAACTGTTTCACCAAGAGCCCTACCAAATGCCAAGATAAATCCTGAAAGAATGGCAGGTTTGATATAACCTATTAAAACTTTTGTGGCCTCGTATCTCGTGGCTCCTAATGCGTAGAGTCCTTCTTTGTACACTGTCGGTATCATAGCATAAGCTTCTCTGATAATAGCAGTGGCAAAGGGTATAACCATAATCCCCAGAAGGATACCTGCAGATAGGTAACAATATCCTGTTATTGGTGGATAACTGAAAAGAGGTATAAAGGAGAAATTTTCGTATAAAAACTTCATAATATAATCCCTAAGTAATGGAATAAGTATAAGTGCTCCCCATATACCGTATATGATAGTAGGTAGTCCCGCCATTATATCTGATATTACTATCAAAGGATACTTTAACTTTTGAGGAGCGTAATCATTTACATAGATAGCATAGGCTATAGAGATAGGAACTGCAAATATTACAGCAATTATTGAAGTGTATATACTTCCCCATATAGGAGCTGCCAGTCCATATACCTCTTTACTGGCCTCTTCAGCTGCTATCCATACATTTTTTATAAAGAGATCTATACCGTATCTCTCAATAGCTGGATATGAAGATACAAAGTAAAATACCAACATTGAGGCAAATAACAGAAACACTACTATAATTGCAGGTGTTGTTATTAACTTAAACCCATCGAAGTTTTTTAAAATCTTATTCATAACTATCAACCTTCTTATTAATTTTATTGATTAAAAAAAAAGATTTATTAATGTATAAAATATTAAAAATAAAAA
The DNA here is from genome assembly GCF_004310395.1 of Methanofervidicoccus abyssi. Classification (NCBI taxonomy): domain Archaea; kingdom Methanobacteriati; phylum Methanobacteriota; class Methanococci; order Methanococcales; genus Methanofervidicoccus; species Methanofervidicoccus abyssi. Next base: position 343,847 of record NZ_BFAX01000004.1, read on the forward strand.
AGAAAAGTATTTATTCTTTTATCATATCTACAGCTTTCAATCCAATCTCTGCAACATCCTTTGGTAATCCTACATATCCTGGAGCGAGGTACTCTGGTTTTTGTCCCTCAGTTAATACCCACCTTAGGAAATCCTTAATAGCTTTTGCTTCTTCTGGAGTGTAGTGTTTGTGGTCTTTATTCTCCCATACTAGGAAGTGTGTAAATGCCACTATTGGATAGGCGTTTTCACTAGGAGCGTCTAACAACTGTTTCGTATTCTCCTTGTATCCTTCCGTAGGATCTGGTATGTAGGCTTTAACACCTGCAACAGCTGCTTTGATTGTTTCTGGGGTAGGTTTGATAAACTTGCCCATTCTGTTTTCTATAGCGGCTGTTGGAAGATTGTTCTCGATTGTATATGACAATTCTGTATATGCTATACTGTACTTAGTATTTTTTAATATATTGATTACACCGGGGTTACCTTTTCCTGCGACCCCTCTACCCATCTTATCAACTGGCCAGTTTACAGATTTCCCACTTCCCACTTCATTAGCCCACTCTTTACTTATCATACTCAAGAATGTTGTAAATATATCTGTGGTACCACTACTATCACTTCTGTGTATAACTATTATCTTCTTATGTGGTAGTTTATCTGCGATATCTGGGTTTAACTTTTTTATCCTCTCATCGTCCCAGTATTCGATCTTTCCTAAGAATATATCTGCCAGTACATCTCTGCTTAACTTTAAGGTATGGTCTCCAATTTCTGGGATGTTATAGGTTATTACTACAGCTCCTACGATTTCTGGGAACTGTAATGGCTGATCACCAGTTTCTAAGAATTTCTTCCACATATCCTCTTTTACCGGTGGATCGGATCTTCCAATCTGTGTAAGACCCTTTAAAAAGGCCTCTTGCCCGTGTCCACTACCTCCTCCTTCATATTCAATCTTTACATTTGGATTTATCTTTTGATACTCTGCTATCCATTTCTCTATCTGATATTTTGGAAATGTTGCTCCAGTGGTTCTAATTGTAATAGGGGTTTTAGGAGTAGTGGTAGTTGTAGTCTCTTGAGGTTGGGTATTTTTCTCAGTGCTCATACACCCACTTAGGGAGACTATTGGGATAATGAGAAGAACCCCTAAAAGTAAAACAACCCCTTTTTTCAACATATCACCCAAATCTTTTCTGATTTTTGATATTTTGACATATAAATTTAGATCATATAATAGTATATAAAGTTTTCTATATAGAACAAATAATTCGCAAAATATGAACTAAAAAAATAAAAAATAAAATTTTATTAATGTTTACCTATATAAGCTACTATCAGGAAAATTATAAAATAAAATTATAAAATATAGAATATGAGGGATAACATGATCACTACATTGAAAACAGTAATATTGATGGCTCTATTAACAGGATTACTTTATGGAGCATGTTTACTATTTAATATTCATCCTTTACTTGCAATAATAATTGCACTGATACCTAACTTTATTGCCTACTTTTTCAGTGATAAGATAGTACTTATGAGTTATGGGGCAAAAATTGTAGATGAGAAGGAGGCTCCAGCTCTCCATAGAATTGTAGAAAAGGTAGCAAGAAAGGCAGGTATTCCTAAACCAAAGGTTGCTATAATAAATACTATGACACCAAACGCCTTTGCAACTGGAAGGGATCCAAAACATGCTGTAGTGGCAGTTACCACAGGAATTATGGATTTACTCGACCCGAAGGAATTAGAAGGAGTAATAGCCCATGAAATAAGCCATATAAAAAATAGGGACATCCTTCTAAGTTCCATAGTAGCTGTACTCGCAGGGGCTATTGTATATCTTGCACATATAGCCCAGTGGGGACTGTTCTTTGGATTCAGTAGAGATGAAGATGAGAGTAATCCCTTAGAGCTTATTGGTTCTATACTCTTTATAATATTGGCACCAATCGCTGCAACTCTTATACAGTTTGCCATCTCTAGACAGATGGAGTTCCGTGCAGATGAGGGAGGGGCTAGATATTCCCATCCACTCTATCTGGCAAATGCATTAATTAAACTTGAAAAGGGAGTAAGTATGTATCCACTAGAAGGAGGGAACCCAGCAACAGAACATCTTTTTATAGTAAATCCCTTTAGAGAAGAAAGTATATTGAGACTATTTTCCACACACCCACCAACAGAGGAAAGGGTAAAGAGGCTCCTTGAAATGGCAAGAAATCCAAAATATCTACGGTAACAGATGAAGACCTTCATTGAGATGCAGGGTATCCTAATAATATAGGTGCGCATTAAACAGTATGTACCGTAGATTAACAGGAAGTTACAATATTTGATATACTGTTAGAATAACGTTTATTTCCGAAAAATTTATATATATCCTCTTTTAAACTTAAAAACATAAAGTATATGAGGTGATGAGATGTCAGAACTTCCAGTTGCACCAGTGGCAAGGATATTGAAAAGGGCCGGTGCAGAGAGAGTTAGTGAAAAGGCTGCAAAGTTATTAGTTGAGGCCCTAGAAGATATCGCAATGGAGATTGCTAAAGGAGCCACAGAGCTGGCAAAACATGCCAACAGGAAGACTGTTAAAGCTGAAGATGTAAAAATGGCTTTGAAAATGGTAATAAACAAGTGTAAATAACCTTTTTAACATTTTTTATTTTTTTGATATATTTTTTAGCACTTAAATTATAACCCCCTGTCGGAGAAGGCTCTTCCAATCCTCAGTACTTAGATAGATACTTATAAAATACTCCCTAATTTTTTACCCATTGCTATTATTCCAAGAATAGGTGGTAAACCTGGAGATTCTGGAAATACCGAGGCATCACAGACATAGAGATCCTCTATCTCAGTTTTGAAGTTTTTATCTACCACTTTACCCATGGCGCAGGTACCTCCAGGATGAGATCCCCTAAGTATAGTTTTGTATACTTTTTCAACACCCATAGCTTGGAGTATATCTGAAGCTTTTTTTATACCCTTTGAAAGTAGTTTCTCATCTCTCTTAGTTACACCTTTATATACTCTATCTCCTTTTACATATCCTTTTCCTTCATCCCTTATCTTCACCATTATACCGTAAATATCTTTGGTATTTACATCTTTTTTCTCTCTTTTTATACTACGGTAGAGAAGTACAGAGTAATGAGGTGACAGTAGAAACCCACTGTATATTTTATAGAGAGCCATGGGTATAGATCTGTCTAAGTTGCAATTCTTCAATATCCCACCAACTGTAATGAAAGTATCTACAAATAAGTTTTTTCCTAAATGTTCGTTATCTAATATACTGGATAGTATCCTCGGAGAGTTGATACCTCCACCACATACTATAACCTTCTCTCCCTGGAATACCATTCTTTTTCCAGTTAATAGATGGTACCCTTCAACTGTAAAGATACCTCCTTTTTTATTCAGTGAAAAGACATAAAAGTTAAAGAGTATCTTGCTGTAGGGATTTGAAGTTCTTAAAAATCTTAGAGGAGTCCATTTAAAGGGACATGGTTTCCTTGCACACATTCCACAAGAGGTACATTTCTCAAAATCTATAAACTTTGGAGTTCTTTTAAATCCGTAGTCAAATAAGAGCCTACTTCCTTCGTTAATATAGTTATCTGGCACTTCTCTTACATTTAACTCCCTTTCAATCTCCTCGTATATTTCACTGTCTTTTATACCAACCTTTCTTAGATCTATTCTAATGGCGTTTCCAACTGCACCCAGTCCTGAACCACCAAGGGAAGTTATATATAACACATGGATTTCTCCCTTAATAATGTTGTACTTCATCCTATTATCTCCCATTTCTAACAACAATATTCTTTTATTAGGGTATTTCCTATTTAACTCCTTAAATAGAGTACTACCTCCTACTCCAGATCCTATTATAATAAAATGGTACACAGTTATCCCTTATATCAGTTCTATCGGTATCAATAACATAAATATTTTTAGCATCACACTGTAATAGTAGTCGTATTTATATATTACATTGCATTTGAGGAGAGGAAAACAACATTGATAAAAATTCTAGTTCCTATTAAAAACAATAAAAAATAATATATTAATAAAAATAATAATAATAAGATAAAAAATAAAAAAACCTATCATCACTAAATATAAAACCTCAAAAAATTTCAGGTATAACTGTAGATATCAACAAATAGGATTTTTCAGTTTTTATCTCGGTGTCCAGAAATATATTCCTGGAAATGTTCCTGGTTTACTTGAAAAAGTTAAATTCTTAATTGACAGAATATTCTTTTTAATTTTATTATTTTTTATAATTAGGGATGATATTTTTTTAGTTGTTGTTCAGTATTAATTAACTGTTATCTCAAATTGAAAACATCTATTTCTATTTTGTTCCTATCTATAAGAGCAGTTGCACAACATACTGGATGCTCAAACTCCCTATACTCTAGAATATATTTGCAGATATCTCTTGGCGTCTCTCCAACTACAGCCATTCTCTGATTCTCTGAGATACTACAGGCTCCATATGTACCAAGATAATATCCTGTTCCATCCCTTAGAGATACTTTACACACTCGTATATCTCTATCTGAGACATATCCCAAGTATCCTTCTTCCCTATTATATAAAACTCCTCCTATCCGGGGGGTTTTATACTTATCCTTCTCGTAATCCATGGTAGCAAGGGAGTATATAAGGGCATCCCTTACTGGAAATCCCATCTCTATTTTATCTCCTATAATATCGGTATGGGAGCCATTAGTTGCAACTATACAGTTCCCTACAACCTTTAAGGCGTTATACATAATATAGGGGTTTTTGAAGATATCTTCTATGTTCTCAGGTATTATGGTAACTGTATTATCCCTCAATACAGCCTTCCTATTTGGAAAACTTCTACTGGATACCCTGTAAGAAATAAATGCCTTTCCATTCTCTGTTCTCCCTATGACTAAAAACCTACCTATGTAAATAGTATCACCTCAGATACTTAGTGAGGTCTTCAACTTCTGCCTCTTTAAATGCCCTTTTTCTTCTGATACAACTCTCACAGGTTCCACAGTGTAGGAAATCCTCTCCGTTGTCATGGTAACAGGAGTAACTGTACTTTAAAACTTCCACCCCAAGTTTCTCCTCAAGTTTCCTACCGTATTTTACAATCTCACTTTTATCTAAGTTGTAGAGAGGTGCTACCAGTTTAATATCTCTTATAGTACCGTACTTCAAGAGACTGTTAAATCTATCTACAAACTCTAAGGTGTTGTCTGGAAATGTGATACCCTCTTCTTTGTTTAACCCTGTATATACTTTACCTCCTCCAAGAGATTCTGCAAAACTGGAAGCTATTGAGAACATAACTATATTACGCCCAGGTACCCATACAGCCCTCATAGTTTCCTTAGTTTTTTCCAGGTCGTCTAGATCATCTTCCTTTAATTTTGGAACAGTTTTATTTCTATCTGTCAAGGCACTTCCTCCAAACTCCTTTAGGAATGGAAGTTTAACGATCTTATGTTTTGCACCTAATATCTCTGATATTTTTTTTGCAGAGTTTATCTCCCTAAGTGCAGCTCTCTGTCCATAGTCGAAGGTTAAGGTATATATATCATCGTCGTCTTCTGATTTCGCTACCAAGGTAGCCACTGTAGAGTCTAAACCTCCACTTAAGACACATACTTTTACCATGAAATATCCCTCATAAGATTTTGCTCCCCTTTGAGATATTTATTCATAATTTTAATATAATTATTATCATTTTTAATTTTTTATAACACTAGGTAATCAATTAATTCCTCAAAGAATGTATAGGAGAAGGTACTCTACCACCCCTCTTTATAAACTCTTCAGCGGAGTACTCATTTACAGCCATTATAGGTGCCTTACCTAACAATCCACCGTAATCTACGTAATCCCCAACGTCTTTATTTGGTACAGGTATTATTCTAACTGCAGTAGTTTTCATGTTAATTACTCCAATTGCAATCTCATCTGCTATTATGGCAGATATGGTAGAAGCGGGAGTCTTCCCAGGTATAGCTATCATATCCAGCCCTACTGAACATACAGATGTCATTGCCTCTAACTTCTCCAAAGTTAGAGCCCCTTCTTCTACAGCCCTTATCATTCCTGCATCTTCACTTACTGGAATAAATGAACCACTTAAACCCCCGACATAACTTGCCGCCATAACACCTCCTCTTTTAACTGCATCATTTAAGATTGCAAGTGCTGCAGTTGTCCCATGAGCTCCACATCTCTCTAAACCCATAGCCTCTAGTATGTTTGCTACACTGTCTCCCTTTGTAGGTGTCGGAGCAAGAGAGAGATCCACGATTCCAAAGGAAACATTTAACTCCTTTGACACCTCCCTACCTATAAGTTCTCCAACCCTCGTGATTTTAAAGGCAGTTTTTTTAATCTCGTTATATAAGGTACCTATATCCTCTCCTTTCAATTTCTCGACGACTGCCCTTACAACACCAGGTCCTGACACTCCCACGTTTATTACCACATCTCCCTCTCCTACACCATGGAAGGCTCCTGCCATAAAGGGGTTGTCTTCAGGTGCATTTGCAAATACCACTAACTTGGCACATCCGATAGCGTTCTCTGTCATCTCTGCAGTTTCCTTGATTATCTCCCCCATCCTCTTTATGGCAGTCATGTTTATTCCAGTTTTAGTACTTGCCACATTCACCGAAGAACATACCCTCTTAGTTCTACTCATCATATGGGGGATGGAGTCTATAATTACCTTTTCCTCCCAGGTTATACCTTTATGGACAAGTGCAGAGTATCCACCAATAAAATCTACCTCTATATCCTTGGCAGCCCTGTCTAAGGTTTCTCCTACTTTTACACACTCCTTAATAGCTTCCTTCTCATCCAGTCCCTTTATAGAACCTCCTACTATTATACTGATAGGTGTAACTGCAACCCTCTTTGTAACTATTGGAATGCCGTACTTCTTAGATACCTTCTCAGATACCTCTACAAGATTCTTAGCTTTTGATACTATCTTCTCGTATATGTTCTCTCTCAGTTTATCTATATCCTCGGAGACACAGTCCTTTAGATTTATACCCATTGTAACTGCCCTGATATCTAGATTCTCGTACTCTATCATTCTAACAGTTTCAAGTATCTCCTCTGGAACGTACATTCTCTCCCCCGAAATTCTCTTATTTAAACTCCCTGAATATAAGAGATGGTGTTACAGATTCCTGTCCTCCATACTTGGAGTTCTTCCTATCACAGTAGCCAACATTTACAGGGGAAGTTGTCTTTGAGAATATCAACTGCCCTATCCTCTGTCCCTTATAGAGTATAACAGGTTTATCGTAAGCTACTATCTCTAAGGTTATCCTCCCCCTGAATCCAGCATCTATCCAGCCAGCAGTTTGATGAGACTGTAGAAATACTCTACCAAAGGAACTTCGCCCCTGATATTGGGCACATATGTTATTGGAGAGTCTTATGTATTCCATAGTAGTACCGAGTATTCCCCTGTTCATCACCACATCTACGTTATATTTCTCTTTATAGTACTCTATTTTATCTTCATCTAACCTGTAGCATAGAGGACATACCATTATAGCTCTTTTTATCTTAAATTTTTCATGATCCAGTTCCCTTTTTAGATCGTATACTTCATCCTTATATACGATAAACTCATCTCCAAGAGTAACGTCGTAGGAACAAGGCCCAAGAAAATCTGGATTAAAAGGATCTATAGATATTTCCCCTAACTCTATATAGTGGAGAATATCTCTATCACTTAATATCATAACCTTCACCAATATAAAGAGAATAATACTTCTCTATTTATAATAGTTATTTATAAAAATCCACTCAAAAACACTAAGAAATGGCTAAAACAGAAAGAAGTTATTATCCACTTTTTAATAAATTCAGCTTATCTGGAAATTTTTTATTTTTTTATTACCCTTAGTCTTATTATTTTACATTATTATTTTTGATGGAAATTAAGGTGAATCTCTCCTAACAACAACCTTTTTCTTCTCCGATGGAATAACTCTTATCTTAGCATCGGGATAATCTCTATAGAGAGTTTTCCCTTCAAACAATCTATCCAAAAATACAGCGAGGGCAGCAATCTCTGAATGGGGTTGATTACCTATGGAGATGTTGTAATCTGCTAACTCATAGGTTTCCTTTGGTACTTTCTCCCCTCCAATTACCACCAATATATCTTTCCCCTCTCTAAGAATTTCCCTTATACTATCTATTTTCTCATTTATACTCTCGCCGTACATAGTTAGATGTACTACAACTCCCCTCTTTTTAAAATCCTTCATATACCATTTCCAAGATTCAACAACTTCAAATTTGAAGTTACCCCCCCCAGTTCTCCACAACCTTATTTATACTTTCTCTTACATGTTCATCTTCACAGGTAAATAGAATCTTATCTGCCCCTAATGCCCTGGCAGTTAATGCCACATGAGTAGATACCCTCTTATCCCTCTCCCCCCTATGCCCCAACCTCAATACCTCTACAACCATAAAACACACCTTATAAAAAAGTATAAAAAAGTAAGATATTAAAGATTGTCCAGTTGTTCTATAGTCTCAGGATCTATTAAAATCAATATATTACAATTTATAGGATATTTTTCCAATATGGTGATTTTGTTATCAAAGATCAAGGCTATATCTATCTTCTCTGCCATTTCCACAACTAACGATTCAACAACTGAGAATCCACTATCTTTAACAAATTCAGGTGTTGTTATGTTTATCTCACTGTTGAGGGCATTTGCAAAAACATTTAAAAAAGATGCTACAACTATATTGGCCACTTCTCCCATTAAAGAAACTTCCATTTCTTTATAATCTGGTAACTCAGACCTATTTACTAAACTGTCCCATAGTATATCAATAAGTAGCATTTTCTCTAGCTTTACAGCATCTTCTTCAGGTAGTAACATCAGAGATTTGCCTGTAAGAACCCCTTCAAAGTCAATACGAACAACTTTGTATATTCTATCGTCAAACTGCTCAGCTAGAAACTCCAAGGGGGTGAACCTTACACCTAAAAATTGGACATCTGTTGTTTCCCCTGTTAATTCAGTGAAGGATTTAGCAATATTCTCTGATGCTTCCCTACCAATATTTATAAGCCTTCTCATGGATTCTAAAATACCCATACTATCCCCCAATAACGAAAGAAATTATATCTTCTGGAACAGTGTGTTTAATGAATCTGGAGGCATTATTATTAAAACTTCAAAACCAGAACCTATTCCCTGGGAAAACAGTTCAGACTTAAAGGTTAAGATTATATCGTTATCACCAGTATTGTTATCTTTGAATATTTTCTCCATTATCTCTCTCTCTGGACCTTTGATGAAAGATGGAGGTGACATATTTAGTGAAGTATTCATAAAATTAGCCAAGGTATCCACATAGGCAGATATTATTAAATTACATGCTTCATTTATAGCAGAGATTTTCATATCATCAAGTATGTTGTCTTCACTACCATCATCCATTCCCATCTCTACTAACATGGATTTTGAAAGTTTTAGAGCAGACTCTTCGGAGAATATTAAAACTCCTACTCCTTTAATCTCACCACTAAATTTTATACCTGTGAATATCTTCTCTTCATCCTTTAACTCTTTTTTAATTTCAAAAGGTGTAATAAGCATGACATTTACTACACCTATTTCAACAGGGTTACCAGTTAGATTTGATATAAAATCGGCAGCTTTTTTAGCAGCACATTTACCAACTTCTTCAATCTTACTTAATCCCGATAAATAAAAGTTTTTAACAAAATTAAATCTACTGTTTCTGTCTGAATTACTACTACCCATTATTTCTTCGTTGATTATACTTTCCATTATAATTTCCCAAGATTTTGGTGAGATATACAAATTACCCCGTTTCATATAAAACCCTATTGAAATTTTTTTGTAATTATATTAATAAAAAGTTAATAAAAATAAAGATATAAAAGTATCGTTCTTAATCTGGGAATAATTTGTTAAGTTGTTCTAAAATTTTTGGTGCCTGAAATGGTTTTACAATATATCCATCTGCTCCAGCTTCTATGGCCTCAATCATCTTTTTTTCCTGATCCACAGAAGTACACATAACTATCTTTATGTCTGGAAATTCTTTTTTTATTCTTCTTGTGGCTTCTATACCATCAAGTTCTGGCATCACAATATCCATAGTTATTAGATCAGGTTTTAGCTCTCTAGCTTTCTCAATAGCCTCCTTACCATTAGATGCTTCACCTACTACGACGTATTTATTTGTGGAGGATAGGATCTTCTTAAGAATATTTCTCATAAAGGCTGAGTCGTCTACTACCAATGTACGTACAATTTTTACCATCTTTTCACCAACTGTTATTGTTCTATAAAACAAATTGTTATAATCATAAGAAGAATTTATAATATATATTTTTTAGGAGATTTAGAAGTTAGATATAATGTAGTTGGTAATTGCTCTACCTTTTTCTGTTAATTCAGTCTCTTTTCTTATCCTTACCAATTTAAGATATCCCTTATCGATTAACCTATCCAGTATTCGTTCCACTTCATCAACATCTAATCCCATTACATTCGGTAATTCAAGGGAAGAAATTCCTGTATACAGTGCTGTTAGTATTTCCTGTTCTTCAGGTTCTAACTGTTCCACTTCACTCTTTATCCTGTCTCCACTCCAAGTTTCAGAAGCCAACTGGGATATCAACTCATCTTCTGTTTTAGGGAGTAAGTTTTTAACAAGTTTTCCATACTTTGTTAAGGTAGCAATATATCTAAGAACAAACAACCTCTCCCTCTCAGGGATGTAGATGTATGAAGTTACAGTTTCACCATCTTTCATCTGTTTTATCTCCAATACAGTTAATTCTTCGTTTTCTACAGTTTTCTGCTCAAGTGAGATAGACTCTAAATTACTAAATAAGTTGTATACTTTTGGTTTTCTTCCCGAGGTCACTGCAACTGCTAAAATTAATTCGTTAACTACTTTTAATCCCTTCTTTACAGGCCTCTGAGCAAATACCAATATACCATCTTCCCACTTTGCCGAGGGGTCTACGGAACCTCCCTTGATAACTCCGTACTGTACTTTAACCTCTTTTTTATTTAACAGGAGGTAGAATACCTTCTTTAAAAAAGAGTTTATAAGTGTCTTCCCATACAGTGAGGTTTCAGGTGCAAACCCTATAATATCTTTGTCACTATCTGGTAACTGTATAGTTATAGAAGAGTAATACTTTATATCATCTAAGGTACTTTTTGCAATTTCTATTGCCCTTCTAGGTAACTCTGCACCTACATCTACTATATACTTCAATTCAGCTTCAATAGATTTATTTTCAAATTCGAATAAAATTCTATCGGTATATAATGTTATTTTAACTTTGCTCCACTTAGTAAATGGATCTCTTAAAGTGTAATGATTTATTATAATACCTTTACCTTCAAATTTTGCAACTTCTTTAGAAGTAGTTTTCGCCATGAAAACCACACTCAAAAAATTTTATATTTTTTTAAATAATTCTTTTTTATAATTATCTTTATTATATTAGTTATCGAAATACCAATATAAACTTTTAGATTATATTTAAATTTTCCTATTTTTGGTGGTATTATGAATCCTTGGGATATAATGAAAAGTTCTCAGATAGCATGTTCCCTAGAAGTTAGTAGTTTCAAACCTGGAAATGTCCATAGATACAGGGATTTCTCAGATATAAAGTATCATCACTTTCTCACTTCAGGCATAGCCTTTGGTGATGTGATATATAAAGCTGCTCGAGATAATGGAAATGTTGGTAGATATATAAAAATGGCAGTTATTCAGTCGAGGAAATGGTCTCCCTCCAATGCAAACTTGGGTATAATTATGCTACATGTGCCCATAGCAATGGGAGCTGGAAATATAGATAACTTTGACAGTGGTAGATTAAAGGAAGAAATGATACATTTATCGAAGAATACAACTGTGGAAGATAGTCTAAATGTTTATGATGCCATAAATATAGCCATGCCAAATTTAAATCCTCCAAAGAGGGGTCCAGATGTCAGAAGTGAAGACGCTAAACAGAGGTTAATTGAGGAGAATCTTACACTTTATGAAGTGTTTAAGATATCTTCTGAGTGGGACAACATATCTAAGGAGTGGTGTGAAGGGTTTAAAATTTCATTTGAAGGTTATGAGCTGTTGAAATACTACTATAAGGAGGAGAGAGATATAAATTGGGCAGTGACTAAGACATACATCCATCTCCTGTCTAAATATCCTGACACCCTGATTGCAAAGAAGAATAACTTAGAGATTTCGAAAAAAGTATCCATATTTGCAAAAAAGATAAAGGAAAATGGGTTCAAAAAAGAAGACATTGAAAAATTTGATACTTTCCTCTCTAAGAATGGAAATAGGTTAAATCCAGGTACTACTGCAGATATAGTTGCAGCGTCTTTAATGATATTTCTGTTGGAGAGAATAGACAGGGGGGACACAATACTTTGGTAAATATGTAATATTTTTATATTTAGATACATAAATATTTATTATAATAAAAAAATATCTTTTACTTCCTTTTTACCTCGGCCCCATAAGCCCCCGTACCTTTAAGTGTCCAGGTACTCCAGTATATCCCTCGGGCGATTAGTACTAGCGGACTTAACACCTCGGGGGAAAACCCCTCGGTGCTTACATCCCTAGCCTATCAACCCCCTCTTCTAGGGATGCCCTCGTCCCCGAAGGGAATGGCTGCCTATTTTCGGGGTGGGTTTCGGGCTTAGATGCTTTCAGCCCTTAACCCTTGGCGCGTGGCTGCTCGGCATGCCCTGTCGGACAGCCGATAGACTAGAGGCGCCGGTGGTTCGTTCCTCTCGTACTAGAACCACCTTCCCCTCAGGCAGCCAACACCTCCAGCAGATAGCAACCAACCTGTCTCACGACGGTTTAAACCCAGCTCATGATCCCCTTTAATGGGCGAACAGCCCCACCCTTGGGTCCTGCTGCAGACCCAGGATGGGAAA